>JADLBD010000150.1 GCA_020847975.1 Bryobacterales bacterium
CGATGAACCTGTTTTCGCACTCCGACCAGCAGTTGCAGTGGCAGACTTCGGTGGCGCAAGGCAACAGCCCGACGGGATGGGCGGGACGCGTGGCCGATTATATCGAGTCGCGGAAGATCAATTCGTCAGGCTTCCCGGTATTCTTCTCGGTGGCGGGAAACGCATTGCTTGGCGCGGGTGTGTCCACGCAGCCGGTGGCAGTCGCGCCCGGCCGCAGCCTGCAGCTTGCGGGGTTCAACAACACCGCCGCCTCGCAGGCGCGATGGCGCGCGCTCAACGGCCTGCTGAAGCTCGATTCGGGCGTGTCACTGGCGCAGGCGGCGAACACCACGCTGTCCAACAGCATCGGCGACGCCACGGCTCTCAGCCAGGCGCTCGAAAAAGGCACGCCGCTCAAAACGCAATTTCCGTCCTCCTCCCTCGGGGCGCAATTGAAACAGGTGGCGCAGGTCATCCAGATAGCCGGCTACCTCGGGATGAGCCGGCAAATCTTCTTTTGCTCGATCGGGGGATTCGACACACACACCGGGGAGATCGCGGCGCACAACACGCTCTATCCGCAAGTAAGCCAGGCAATGGCGGCTTTTTATGCGGCGACCCAGGAGATGGGCGTCGCGCAGGACGTCACCACTTTCACGGAATCCGATTTCAGCCGCACGTTCCAGCCTACCGGAGGCGACGGCAGCGACCATGCGTGGGGCAGTCATCACCTGGTGGTGGGCGGCGCGGTGAAGGGCGGGCAGATCTACGGCTCGTTCCCCACTTTTGCGCTGGGCGGTCCGGACGACACGGATACCCGCGGCCGGTGGATTCCCGGCATTTCGGTGGACCAGTACGGCGCCACGCTGGCCTCCTGGTTCGGAGTTCCGGCAACGGAGCTTGCCACGGTATTTCCAAACATAGGCAACTTCCCCGCGCAGACTCTCGGTTTCCTCGGGTAGCGGCGCGGTTGATGGAGCCTCACTACGCCGGCTCCTCAGAGCGCGCGGGGATGCTAGCATAAACCACGCCATGAGCGTGACTCTCGAAGACATTGTTGCCGCGCGCGAGCGGATAGCCGGGGCGGTTTCCCTGACTGCGTGCTCCCATTCCATCCCCCTGTCCGAAGCGTGCGGCTTCGAGGTCTATTGCAAGCGCGAGTATCTGCAAGTGACGGGCAGTTTCAAAGAGCGCGGCGCGCGAAACGCCCTGCTCAGCCTTTCCCCCGAGCAGCGCTCACGGGGAGTCATCGCCGCCTCGGCAGGGAACCATGCTCTTGGGCTGGCCTACCACGGCAAGCTGCTCGGAATTCCCGTAACAGTCGTAATGCCCAAACAGAGCCCGCTGATCAAGAGCGAAACCTGCCGCCGCTACGGCGCGAAGGTTCTGCTTCATGGCGAATCGCTGGTGGACGGGAAGGAACTGGCCGATCAGATGGCCGCGAAGGAAGGGCTTCGCTACATCAACGGCTATGACGACGCGGAGATCATCGCGGGGCAGGGAACCATTGGTCTCGAGGTGCTGGAGCAGGTTTCGGAAGCTGACGCGGTGGTCGTGCCCATCGGGGGCGGCGGACTGATTGCCGGCATTGGCGTTGCGGTGAAGGCTCTCCGGCCCTCGATCGAACTGGTGGGTGTCGAGCCGGAAAATGCCGACAGTTTTTCCCGCGCTCTGGCTGCCGGGCGGGTCATTACCGCCGAGCTTGGCCCCACCCTCGCGGACGGCCTGGCCGTGGCGCGTGTAGGCGAACGCGCGCTCCGCATTGCCCGCGCGCATATCGACCGCATCGTCAAAGTGACCGAAGACGAAATCGCGCTCGCCATTCTGCGCCTTGTCGAGTTGGAAAAAGGCGTGGTGGAAGGCGCCGGGGCCGCCTCGCTCGCCGCCTGTCTCAGCCGGAAGCTGGTGCACTTGCGGCGGAAGAAAGTGGTCCTCATTCTCTGCGGCGGCAACATCGATCCGATGATCCTCAGCCGCGTGGTGGAACGCGGCCTGGTCACGGACGGGCGGCTGTGCCGGTTCACCGCAGTCATCAGCGACCGGCCGGGAGGGCTCGCGCAGTTCGCCTCCCTGGTGGCTTCCACCGGAGCCAGCATCAAAGAGGTTCTTCACGACCGCGCCTTCTCCGGACCCAATGTGATGGCCGTCAACGTACACTGCACCATCGAGACCCGCGACAGGCATCACAGGGCCGATTTCTTCGTGCGCATGAAGGAAGCGGGCGTGCGCATTCTCAACCGCGACGTTTACGAATAGGCGGTCAGCGCATTCTCCGCATCATCACGATCTGTCCGGCATGATAGGTGTTGTGCTGCGCCACGCCGGCCAGCACGTCGAAGTACGGCAATCCCGGGCCTTTCTCCGTTACCGTGCGCTCCATGAGCCGTTCCTCAGGGAACTGCTCGAGCGCCGCCAGCAGGCCGTTCACGGCGCTCTCGAGGTCCTGTTGCGCCTTTCCCCAGTTCTCGGCGTTGATTTCCCCGGTGGCGGGAAAGTCGCCGCGCAGCGGTTCGTTGTGGTGGCTGCCCTCGAGGCGCCCGGTTACCTCTTCCATCCATGCCGTCAGGTGGAGCATCAACTTCCACGCGCTATGGAGGTTCGGCGCCGGCGACCATGCCGCCTCCTCCGCGCTCAACCCGGCAATGCTCTCCTTCACCGAGGGACCGTGCCAGGCGCGGCCTTCCACGCTGCGCCGGATCACCTTCTCCAAACGTTGTTTCACGTTCATTCCCTCACTTTGCCACAATGGAAGAACTCCGCCTTGACCACCCACCCGAAACGCGACTGGATAGGGCCCCTCTACGCGCTGATTGCCGCCATCGGCTTTTCTGCCAAGGCGATCTTCATCAAGATCGTCTATGCCCAATCGCGCGTCGACTCGGTGACGCTGCTTGCGCTGCGGATGCTCTTCGCCCTCCCGTTCTTTCTATGGATGGCCTGGTTCAGCGGGCGCAGGACTTCCGCCGCCATCACCCGCCGGGACTGGATGGCTCTCGCGTGGCTCGGGTTTCTTGGCTACTATTTCGCCAGCCTGCTCGATTTCCTCGGCCTGCAATATATATCTGCCGCCCTGGAACGCCTGATTCTGTTCCTCTACCCCACCATCGTCATGGTGCTGGCGGTGGTGATGTATGGCAAACCGGTGCATGGCCGCGAGGTGCTGGCGCTTCTGCTTTCGTTCTCCGGCATCGCCGCCGTGTTTGTCAGCGACCTGCGGCTGAGCGAAACGCCGCGGGCGTTGTGGACCGGCGGAGCCTTGGTCTTCTCGAGTTCCGTTGCCTATGCTTTTTATCTGGTGGGCAACAACGATCTCATTCGAAGACTCGGCGCCATGCGGTTCACGGGGATTGCCGCGTCCATCTCCGCGGTGTTCGTCCTGGGGCACTTCTTTGTGACACATCCTGTCGCGGCGCTGCGGATTCCACCCGCCATGTACAGCCATGTGCTGGCCCTGTCCGTGGTTTCCACCGCGCTCCCGATTTGGATGACGTCCGAAGCCATCCGCAGAGCCGGCCCCAGCCGTGTCGCCATCATCGGATCGGTGGGCCCGATCTTCACCATCTGGATGGGCGGACTTTTTCTCGGCGAGCCCGTGACCGCCATCACCATGCTCGGCGCGCTTCTCGTCCTCGGCGGAGTGATGCTGGTCACGAAGCTGGGTTGAACTCACTGTGTGCGCTTCGCGGTTATCTCGAAGGCATTGTCGCCGAACTCTACTTTGAGCTTCATCTCGTTTCCGCTCACCTTGCCGCTGTAAGTGAACTTGCCGAAAGGACGCTCGGCGGTGAACGAAATGCTGTCACCGCTGATCTTGCCGTTCTCGATCGGAGTCTGGTCCTGCGACCCCGCTACCGTGCCGGTCAGTTTGTCTCCATCCGCTTTGAAGTGGAACGTATTGGTGCGCTGCTGGCCGTCGGGACTGGTGAACTCCGCCTTCCAGGTACCATTGACATCCGCCGCCGCGGCCAACCAGAGGGACCCGAGGACGGCGAAACAAAGCAACACGCGATTCAGCATGGTGTGTGATCTCCTTCCTGGTACAATACACCCACTCGAGTTGGCGTGACTGTCGCCGGTCACGGGGAGCCGCCCGACTAAAGGGATGCCACCTTGCGCCGCATCAGAAGAAAGTAGCCGCCGAGCAAGGCGAGCAATGCGCCGTTGGCAGCCAGGACCACGGGAGCCGTATACAGCGGAATCAATGCGCCGGTGACGAGACTTCCAATCGGCATTCCGCCGCGGAAGGCGACATTGAAGACGCTCATCACGCGTCCACGCATCTCATCGGAAGTAATGAGTTGCACAAGCGAAGTGATCATTGCGAAGCAGGAGATGAGCGCCGCGCCGCCAAGGAACAGGAACACGCAGCTTACCCACAAGGTTTTCGAAAGCGCGAAGCCCGCCATCATGGAGCCGAACACGACGAGCATGATCAAAGCCAACAGTCCCTTCTGCCGGATATGTCCGACAGCGGCCACCAGGAGCGCTCCGGCCACCGACCCCGCGCCGGATGTGGACAGCAGCAGCGAATAGGTGTTGGCGCCTTCATGAAGCACATTCTTGGCGAAGACCGGGAGAAAGACCACAATCGGCAGGCCGAGCATGGTCATGCAGAAGGCCAGGAAGATCAGCGATGCCATCGCCGCCTGGCGGCGAATAAAAGAAAACCCCTCTTTCATGCTCTCGATCATGGACTGATGCTTCTCGGTGGGAACGTAGCGTTCATTCAGGAAAAGCAGCGACAGGATGACGGCGATGAACGAGACGCCGTTTAGCGAGAAGCACCAGGTGGCGCCCAGTTGGGCCATGGCGATTCCGCCGACCACGGGGCCGATGACGCGGGCGAGGTTGAACTGAATGGAATTGAGGGCGATGGCATTCGGCAGGTCCTCGCTCTTCACCAGCCGCGGAATCAGTGCCTGATACGCCGGTCCGCCAAAGGACTGCGCCAGACCGCTGCAAAAGGAAAGCGACAGGATATGCCACACCTGCACTTTGTTCAGCGCCAGCAGGGTGGCCAGGAGAAAGGCGCTGCTCATCTGGATGACCTGCGAGGTAATCAGAAGATGGCGGCGGTCTTTGCGATCCGCGACAACGCCGCCCACCAGCGAAAACAGGAGGATCGGGACTTCGCCGAGGAACGAATCGAGTCCCAGCAGGAACGAGGATTTCGACAACTCGAGGACGAGCCAGCTTTGCGCGAGTTTCTGCATCCACGTCCCAATGCTGGAAGTGCACGCGCCAAGCCACATGAGCCGGAAATCCCGGTACTCGAATGCCTTGAAAACCCGCTTTACCAAATGGAGGATCCTTAGGGCAGCGGCTTCTCACGGTGAATGAGATGCAGAATGTTCCCGTCTCCATCCTTAAAGAACACCAGGCGGTTGCCCTGATTGTTGTAGGGTTCGCCGAGGAATTCGACGCCGCGCGCCTGGAGTTCGGCGTAGCCGGCGTCGAAGTCGTCAAGGGCGATGGCGAGATGACGGATGCCGGGTTCTTTCATGCCGGGCGTCTGCGCCATGACCCCATCGGAGGGGATGATCTCGAGCATCGATCCGTTGGGAGCCTTGACGAAGTAGAAAACGTCATAGCTGAAGTTGATATGGAAGCCGAGATAGTCCACATACCACTGTGCGAGCTTCTTCGGGTCGGGAGAGGCGATGGCCGTGTGTTCGAGTCCTTGAAACATCACCGTGATTCTAACAGGAACGGGTTGATGGACGCGGCGCCTCACCGATCGAGCGGAATTTCGAAGTACAGCAGTTCTTTCCCTGTCTGCGCCTCGACAATTCCGTGAATGTAGACGTGGGAGCCCTTCAGATGCTGCGTCTGGAAATAGACAAACCCGTGCGCGGATTCGCCGGGAGGCAGCATCTTCGCGTTCATTGCGTAGCCCTCGATCTCGAAACTGGCGAGCTTGTTTTTGTGCTTTCGGGGAATGGGATTGGGAATCGGGCTGCCGCCGAAGTTCGGGCGCCGCGGCCCTTCGATGTACTGTACGTCCGAGGCGGGAGTTGCGTCGACGCGGTAGCGGTCCGGGGTGACATAGGTAATCTGCATCTGGCGGAGGCTGAGCGTCTTTCCGCTGTCATTCTGCATCACGAGCAGCACCGGGAGAACCCCGTAGGCGCTGAGGTTCAGTTTTCCGAAGGCGGATTTCATCTGCTCCGGGGTGGTGTAGGGCACGGCGGCGATGGTGAGGCCTTCGCTCGACTGTTTGGTGGGGTAGGAGGCTGCCGGCTCGGCGTGGAAGCGCTTGTCCTTGTCCGCGGCCCAAGCGGTTATACTCAGGAGGAGTAATAACCAAGACCTGCGCGTGCTCATTTACTTCCTCTACCGGCTGTCGGGAATACTTTGCTTTCCATTGATCCTACTGTACCTTCTGAGCCGCGGAATGCGCGACCGGCGGTATTGGAGCGGCTTTGGCGAGCGGCTGGGCGGCGCGCCGCCGGCATTCCAACCGACGGTTCCCGGCGGCATCTGGTTGCATGCGGTTTCCGTGGGCGAGGTGATCTCGGCGGTGGAACTTCTGCGCCAATTGCGGGAGCAGTTCCCTTCCCAGCGGCTCTATGTCTCGGTGACCACGGTGGCGGGACGGCAGATCGCCGAGTTGCGGCTGAAAGCGACCTGTGACGGAATCTTCTATGCTCCGGTGGATCTGTGCTGGGTGGTGCGGCGCGTGCTCCGGCGCATCCGGCCGCAACTGGTTGTGGTGATGGAGACGGAGATCTGGCCGAATCTCTACCGCGAAGCAAAGCGCTTCGGATGCGGGCTGGTGGTGATCAATGGCCGCATTTCCGACAAGGCATTCCCGAGATATCTCCGTCTGCGGGGATTCTTCCGCGCCGTGCTGCGGTGGCCGGACGCGATTCTCGCCCAGAACCGGATCGCGATGGAGCGTTATCTTGCGCTCGGCGCCCCCGCAGCGAGAGTGCGAAACACCGGGAACCTGAAGTACGATTTTCGCGCGGCCGGGCTGGAGCCGCCGGCGATGGTGCGGCTGTTGGCCGCGAAACTCCAGCCCTCCGCGGTGTGGATTGCGGCGAGCACAATGCCTCCCGCGGCGGCGGGCGATCCGGATGAAGATGACGTGGTCATCGAGGCGTTCCAGAGCGTGGCCGCGGCCAATGAGCGGCTCCTGCTGATCCTGGTGCCGCGCAGGCCGGAGCGCTTCGCGGATGCGGCGGAAAAGATGGAGCGCGCGGGAGTGCGGTTCCTGCGCCGCTCGGAACTCACCGAGGAAAGCTCGCTGAGGCTGCCGGGAGTTCTGCTGGTGGACAGCATGGGGGAATTGAGTTCCCTGTTTCCGCTGGCGGATGTCGTGTTCATGGGGGGCACGTTTCCCAGGCGCGGCGGGCACAACATTCTCGAGCCGGCGTTCTTTGCGAAGCCCGTCATCATTGGGCCTCACATGGAAAACTTCCCGGATATCGCGGAGGAGTTTCGCGCGCAGGGTGGAGTGTACGCCGCCGATAGCCCGGCGCAACTGGCGGAGGCGGCGAACCATCTGCTGGCTGACCTCGCTTTACGAACGCGCATCGGGGAGAAGGCCCGGCAGTTGACGGAAGGACGGAGGGGAGCGACGGCACGGGCCGTAGCAGCGGTGCGCGAGAGCTACTCCGAAGCCGTGCCGCGCAAGGTGCATCCGTTTGCGGCGATCGCGTTGCTCGGCCCGCTTTCCTTGCTCTGGCGGGCAGGAACGGCGTGGGACAGACGGCGCAAGCTTGCGCAATCCGGGAGCCTCCGGGCGCCGGTTATCAGCGTGGGAGGAATTGCCGCGGGAGGCACCGGCAAGACGCCCTTCACTCAGCACATCACGAAATGGATGCGTGAGGAAGGATTCAACCCCGCCATTCTGACGCGGGGATACAAGCGGGGATCACCGGAGAGGAGCACGGTGCTTGCCGCGGGCGCGGTGTGTCCCGTGGCGCGGACCGGCGACGAGGCGCAGATTCTGTTGCGCGCGGGAATCGCTTCACTCGGCATCGGCGCGGACCGTCTGGCGACCGGCAGGGAGTTGGAGCGGAAACTGCGGCCCGGCGTGATCGTGCTGGATGACGGATTCCAGCACTGGCGCGTGCGAAGAGACGCGGACATCGTAATGCTGGATGCGCTCGACCCGTTTGGCGGCGGAGCGCTGGCGCCGCTCGGGAGACTGCGGGAACCGCTGAGTTCGCTTGGAAGGGCGTCGGCATTTGTGGTTGCCCGGGCATCCATTCCCACGCCGTGGAGGGGGCTCGAGAAAAGGCTGAAAGAATATCAGCCGGATGCGCCGGTTTTCTACAGCCGCGTGGCTCCGGTGGAGTGGGTGGCCGTGGACGGTACGGAACGGTCTCCGGCCGGCAAGCCGCCTTCGAGTCCAGCCGCGGTATTTTGCGGCTTGGGGAATCCGGCGGCGTTCCATGGCACATTGCATGACCTGCGGATTGAGCCGGTGTTCTCGTGGGCATTCGGAGATCATCATCATTACCGGGTCCGCGAGTTGCAGCGCCTGGCGCACCAGGCACAAGCGGCGGGCGCGCGCATTCTGCTGACAACCGAGAAGGACTTGATGAATCTGCCCGCGGATGCGGCGGCGCACGTAAAGCCATTGCGGATTTATTGGCTGCGCATGCGGCTCGAAATGGAGCGGGAAGAGGAGTTCTTCGAATGGCTCCGCGAGATCTGCTCGCGGTCTGAAGACATAGGTTATTTGCACAGATAAGCGCGCGACGGGGAGCCGGGAGGGTGTGTTATGCTGATTCGACATTAGGGAAATGCCTCATCGAACAGCACTTCCCAAGATCTGTATTGCTCTTGGGTTATCCAATATAGACACGCTGATGGCCCATGCCCGGCACGAGGCTGAATCCGGAGAGACTTTTCTCGAGTTCCGGCTCGACTACCTGCCCCGGCCCGAGCAGGGAGCCAGAGCAATCAGAGAGTTTATGTCGCAATATCCCCAATGCACCCTGCTCGCCACCTGCCGCCGGCACCAGAATCACGGACATTTCAACGGCAGCATTGAAGAGCAGGTGAAGATTCTCGAGTCAGCCATCGACGCGGGCGCGCGCGCCGTGGACATCGAGATCGAAAGCGCGGAAAATATCCAGCACAAACTGGACGGGCTGCGGGGACGGGCGTGGCTGATCCTCTCCTATCACAATTACGGAGGCACTCCCTCGCTCGACGCAGTTCTGCGCCGCATGCTGCGCATTCCCGCCGACGCTTACAAACTGGTGAGCACGGCGCGCAAGCCGAGCGACAATTACCGTGTGCTCTCCCTGGCGAAGACGCATCCGCGGAGCCCGCTGGTGCTGCTGGCGATGGGCGAGACCGGGTTCCCCACCCGCGTCCTGTCGACGGCGATGGGCGGTCTCTACACGTATGCGGCGCCCTGGTCCGCGGAAGGAACGGCGGCCGGACAGGTTTCGGCGAAGATGCTGCGCAATCTGTACCGTGTGGAGAAATTCTCGAAGTCCGCCAGGATCTATGGAGTGATTGCTGATCCGGTGCGCCACTCCATTTCTCCCGCCGTTCACAACCGCGCGTTTCAATCGCGGAGGATCGACAGCGTTTATCTCCCGTTCCTGGTGCATCCGCCGCAATTGAAGGATTTCTTCCTGCTGGCGGACAAGATGCCGGTTTCGGGGTTCAGCGTGACGATTCCCCACAAGCAAAAAATCCTGCGCTACCTGGATATTGTGGACCCGCTGGCGCGGCGGATCGGGGCCGTTAATACGGTGTATCGCAAGGCCGGCAAGTGGCGCGGATTGAATACGGACGTGCAGGGAGTTCTGGGGCCGCTCGGAAAGAAGATCCGGCTGGCGAAAGCGAGCGTGCTGGTGGTGGGGAATGGCGGAGCGGCGCGCGGGGCGGCGTTTGCGCTCGCCGAGGCGGGTTCGAAGGTGGCGATTGTCGGGAGAAATCCCGATCGCGTTCGCGCGCTGGCGAAAGCCTGCAACGCGGAACCGCTGATGAAGGAACAATTGGATTCGCGTTATTTCGACGCGCTGGTTCATGCCACGCCGCTCGGAATGTTTCCGCACACCGAGGAGTGTTTCTTCGCGGACCGCATTCCGGGAGAGATCGTATTCGATATGGTGTACAACCCGCTCGAGACATTGCTTCTCAAACGCGCCGGGATGGAGAAGAAAGTGATCATCAACGGGCTTCAGATGTTTCTCGAGCAGGCCGCGCTGCAATTCGAGACCTGGACGGGAGTATCCGCTCCCCGCGCCGCAATGGAGAAGGCTGCTCTCGAGGCGCTGGGACAAGGGCATTGAAGGGCACGAGATGAAACTTCCGCCTCCGCCTGCTCCTGAAGAGGTCCGCTCGCTGGCTCTCGCCGTGGTTGCCCAGGACCGTTTTCCCATGCTGGCCACCGTGGATGGTTCGCAACCTCGCGTGCGGCCGGTTTCTCCGGTGAAGACGGAGGAGTTCACGGTGTACATCGCCTCGATGCGTTCCTCGAACAAGACGGCGGAAATCGAGCAGTGCGCGAAGGTGGAGTTGTGTTACCTGACAAAGGATCACGATCAGGTCCGCATCACGGGGACCGCGGAAACCGTAACGGAGGATCGCGTGCGGCAGGAGATATGGGACGCCAACCCGCTGCTGCGGGCCTATCTGAAATCGGTGGACAATCCGGAATTCCTGCTGTACGTTGTGCGGCCTGCCCATGTCCGGTTCATGCGGGAGTGGGCGCTCGAATATTTTGACGTTCCGCTCGAATAGGACCCGCCGGCTTCCTTACGCGACATCGTACTTCTTAAACCAGGCGAGCATGCGGTTCCAGGCATCATGGGCCTCCGCCGGGCGATAGCCGTCGCGATAGTCGGCATGGAAGCCGTGGGGAGCATCGGGGTAGACGGCGATTTCCGACCTGCTGGTCCCTTTTGCGAGTTCCGCGCGCATCCTCTCGACGGTGTCGGGAGGGATGCCGCGGTCCTGCCCGCCGTAGAGTCCGAGAACGGGGGTCTTCAGCGAGGCGGCGAGGTCGATGGGCTGAACCGGATGCAACGGGTTCGAGGGGCGCGCGAGCACGCCGTACCAGGCCGCCGCAGCCTTCACCTTTGGCTGATGCGCCGCATAGAGCCAGGTGATGCGGCCTCCCCAGGAGAAACCCGTGATGGCGATTTTGGTCCCCTCCAGTTTCCCCGCGGCAATGGCCCATTCGAGCGTGGCGTCGAGATCGTCCATCACCTGGCTGTCGGGTGTTTTCGACACGATCCTGTTGAGGATCTGCCGCACATCGCCGGTTTTTGAGGGGTCGCCCTGACGGAGGAAAAGCTCCGGCGCGATGGCGAAATAGCCGAGTTTTGCCAGACGGCGGCAGACGTCGCGCATGTATTCCTGCACGCCGAAAATCTCTTCCACGACAAGCACAATTGGATATCCGTTCAGGCGCGCCGGGCGCGCGGCATAGGCGGGGATGCTCTTGCCGTCATGCGCCGGGATGGACACCTCTTCCGCGACGAGTCCGCGGGTGTCCGTGGTGATGGCAGCCGCGGCCGGCTGCACGGCAAGCGCAAACCCGGCGGGCAAACGTGTTGTGAGAAATGTGCGGCGGCCTTCCATAATCCTGCTACCAGGGTAATGAATCGACGGGCAGCGGCGCGATAGGATCAAAGCGGAGGAAGGTTCTGGAAGGAGCGGTTTTCCACATACACGGTATTTCGAAGGTATACCGCACGGGGGAGGTGGCGATCCATGCGCTGCGGGGCGTGGATTTCGATCTGTACCCCGGGGAGTTCATTGTTCTGCTGGGTCCCTCCGGCAGTGGAAAATCGACTCTGCTGAACATTCTCGGCGGGCTCGATGTGCCCACGGCAGGGGAGGTCATCTATCGCGACCACAACCTCACAGCCGCGCAGGAACGGGAGTTGACGCGGTACCGGCGGGAGCACGTGGGATTTGTGTTTCAGTTCTACAACCTGATCCCAAGCCTGACGGCGCTCGAAAACGTTGCCCTGGTGACCGAGATTGCCCGAAACCCGATGAAGCCCGAGGAGGCTCTGCGGTTAGTGGGCCTGGGGGAGAGGATGCATCACTTTCCGGCGCAGCTTTCCGGCGGCGAGCAGCAACGCGTCGCCATTGCGCGCGCCATTGCCAAGCGTCCCGACGTGCTGTTGTGCGACGAACCGACGGGAGCGCTCGATTACACGACGGGAAAGATTGTGCTGGAAGCGCTGGAGCGCGTGAACCGCGAGTTGAAAACCATCACCGTGGTGATCACCCACAACGCGGCGATTGCCGCGATGGCGGACCGCGTGATCCGCATCAGCAGCGGAAGCATTGCGGGAATCGAGCGCAATGAAACGCGGGCCACTCCGTCGGAGTTGTCCTGGTAGCGCCCATGACCGCCCTACAGAAGATGCTGTTCCGCGATCTGGCCCATATGAAGGGTCAGGTGATCGCCGTCAGCATGGTGGTGGCTTGCGGCGTAGCGTCCTACGTTTCGATGCGGAGCACCTACCGCTCCCTGTTGTTGACGCAATCGAGCTACTACGAGGCCTACCGGTTTGCCGATATCTTCGCGCACGTGAAGCGCGCCCCGGACGCGCTGGCCGCTACCATGCGGCAGATACCCGGCGTGGCCGCGCTCGAGACGCGCATCACAATGGAGGTGACGCTCGACGTGCCGGGACTCGCCGAGCCCGCCACCGGTCTGCTGGTCTCGATACCCGAGCACCGGCGCCCCATTTTGAACGACCTCCATATCCGGCGCGGCGAGTATCCGCAAGCCGGCCGCTCCGGCGAGATCCTGGCGAGCGAGGCGTTCGCCGTGGCCAATTCGCTGGAAGTGGGAAGCCGGATCGGCGCGGTGATCAACGGGCGATGGAAACAGTTGCGCATTTCAGGAATTGCTCTTTCGCCGGAGTATATCTACGAGGTGCGGGGTGGAAGCATTCTGCCGGATAACAAGCGCTTCGGGGTGCTGTGGATGCCGCTCCCAACGCTGGAAGCGGCGTTCGACATGCGGGGGGCCTTCAACGACGCAGCGCTGACTTTGCTGCGCGGAACCAATCCGGCAGATGTCATATCGAGGTTGGACCGGCTGCTGGCGCCGTATGGATCTCTGGGCGCGTATGGACGCGACGAACAGATCTCCAACCGGTTCATCTCGGACGAAATCGCCCAGAACCGCGTGAGCAGCAACGTGATTCCCGCCATTTTTCTGGGAGTCGCGGCATTTCTGCTTCATATCGTGCTCACGCGCCTGATTCAGATTCAGCGAAAAGAGATCGCCTTGTTGAAGGCGTTCGGCTATTCCCGCGGCGCAATCGGAGCGCACTATCTGAAACTGTCGCTGCTGGCGGTTTCCGGCGGAATCGTGCTGGGTGTCGCGGCTGGACTGTACTTTGGGTCGTGGGTTACGCAACTTTATCAGCAGTTTTACCGCTTCCCCGTGCTGCGTTATGAGGCGGGGTTTGGGCTGGTTCTGACGGCAATCGCCATCAGCTTCGCGGCGGCGGCCTTGGGAGCTTTGATGGCGGTGCGGAGCGCGATGGTGCTGCCTCCCGCCGAGGCGATGCGGCCGGAATCACCGGCGCTGTTCCATGCAGGGGTGCTGGAGCATACTGGCGTCGTGCGGCTCCTTTCTTTCTCGGGGCGCATGATTATCCGCAATCTGAACCGGCGGCGGGGCAAGGCGATCCTCTCTGTACTGGGCATCGCGACGGCCGCCGGGCTGATGGTGGTGGGCTTTTATTTTTATGACGCATTCGAATACCTGATGCGGGTGGAATTCCAGGTGGCGGAGCGGGCGGACGTGACGGTCTACTTCCACGAAGCCAAGTCCGAAGGGGCGAGGTTCGAAGTGGCGCGGCTTCCCGGTGTGCTGTACGCCGAGCCGTTCCGGAGCGTTCCTGTGCGGCTGCGCTTCGGGCACCGTTCGAAGCGCAGCGGGATCCTCGCGATGATGCCCGGTTCACAGTTGCGCAGGATCATCAATGAGGAGATGCGGCCGGTGCGTTTGCCGGAAGAGGGGATCCTGCTCACGGAGAAATTGGCCAGGGACCTGGGGGCGTCGCCTGGAGACATGCTGACGGTGGAAGTGCTCGAGGGGAGGCGTCCGGTGCGGCGGATTGTGGTGGCTGGGGTCACGGACGAACTGCTGGGCACCTCCGCTTACATGAGCCTCGATGCGATCCATCGCCTGATGCAGGAGGGAGGGGCGGTTTCGGGCGCATGGCTGGAAGTGGATCCCGCCGCGTTGCCGCGGCTGTATTCCCTGTTGAAGCGTACCCCGGCGGTGAGCGCCGTGGCGATTCGGGATGCCATGCTCCAGACGTTCCGCGACATTATCGCGCAGAGTTTCACGATTTCCACGAACATCCTGATCGTCTTTGCCGGTATCATTTCCTTCGGCATGGTCTACAATGGCGCTCGAATTGCTCTATCGGAACGGGGGAATGAAATGGCATCGCTCCGCGTCTTGGGGTTCACACAGGGGGAGGTGGCGCGAATCCTTCTGGGTGAACAGGCGCTGTTGACGGTGGTGGCGATCCCCCTGGGGTGTCTGTTGGGCTATGGGATTTGCGCGTTCCTCTCCTTGCGGCTGAGCACGGAACTGTATCGCATCCCGCTTATCGTGACAAGACAGGTATATCTTTTTTCCGCGTTTGTGGTGTTGGGATCGGCTCTCCTCTCCGGAGTGCTGGTGGCGCGCCGTTTGCGGCGTCTGGATCTGATGGCGGTGCTGAAAACAAGAGAATAATGAAACGATTCCTGCGTCGCTTACTTTGGTTCCTCGTGCTGGCCGGCATGGCGGGAGCGTTGTTTTTTGCGATGCGGCCGGAACCGGTGGAGGTGGAAGCGGCGCGGGTTACGCGCGGTCCGCTTCAGGTAACAGTGGACGAAGACGGAGAGGTGCGGTCCCACGACCGGTTTGTGGTGGCCGCTCCCGTGGCCGGAAGGCTGGCGCGAATCGAACTGCATGACGGGGACGCCGTGGCGCTGGGACAGGTTGTGGCATCGCTGAGCCCGCTTCCGCTCGATCCCAAGGGCCGTGAAGAGGCTGAGGCGCGGTTGCGCAGCGTCGAGGCGCTGCAGCGCGAGGCTGTCGCGCGGGTGGAGCGGGCGCGGGCGGACCTGGAGTTGCACCGCCGGGACCGCGAACGGGCCGAACAACTGGCGCGCACCGGCGACATCCCGCAGCAGACGCTCGATCAGCGGCGCAATGCCGAATCGACGGCGGCGAAGGAGTTGGAAGCCGCGCGGTTCCGGGCCCAGTCGGCGGCTTTCGACGTGGAGTCGGCCAGGGCGGCGCTGCTTGCTGTGACCCGGCCCACCGCGGCCGCCAGTAAGGTGCTGGTGCGGGCTCCGGTGAAAGGCCACGTCCTGCGCGTGCTCGAGGCCAGTGAGCGTGTGGTCCCGGCAGGCACTCCGCTGGTGCTGCTGGGAGAAGAATCGAAGCATTTGGAAGTGGTGGTGGATGTTCTTTCCACGGACGCGGTGAAGATCAGTCCCGGCGCGATGATGTGGTTGGACGGGTGGGGCGGCCCAAAGCCGTTGCGCGCGCAGGTGCGGCGCGTGGAGCCCTATGCCTTCACGAAAGTATCCGTGCTCGGAATCGAGGAGCAGCGGGTAAATGTGATCGGGGACTTTCTGGACCCTCCAGGGCCGCTGGGGGATGGCTACCGCGTGGAGGCGCGTATCGTCATCTGGGAAAAACCGGACGTCGTGAAACTGCCACTCAGCGCTCTGTTTCGTCAGGGGGACCGGTGGGCGGTCTTCCGGGTGGAAGGCGGGCGCGCGCTGGTGAGCACGGTGGAAGTGGATCATCGCAACAGCCTCGAAGCCGAGGTGCTCGGCGGCATCGGCGAGGGCGCGGAGGTGATTGTGCATCCTTCGAACGAATTGAAGGAAGGCGGCCGGGTGGTGGTTCAGCCGGCTAATTCGGCCAAATCGTCGATCCAGTAGTCGGGCTGGTAGGCGGCCATTTCCTCGTGGTTTCCATAGCCGTAGCGGACGGCGCAGATGTTGACACCGGCCGCGCGGCCCGCGGCCATGTCGGAGGTGGCGTCTCCCACCATGAGGACATCCTCGGGCTTGACCCCGAAGACATCCAGCGAGCGATGAATCACATCGGGGGCGGGTTTGGCGGGGAAGCCGTCTGTGCCTTGCACATGGTGGAAAAACCCGAGCAGGCCGAACATCTCGAGGACGATGCGGACAGTGGGCGTACCCTTGGTTGTGGCGGTGGACTTGCGCCCGCCGAGCCGCGCCAGCGCCTCCGCGACGCCCGGATAAAGCCGGGTGCTGCTGTGCTTGCGGGCTGCGTAGATGGCCCGGTACCTGGCGAGCAGGTCCTCTTTTTCCTGCTGTCCGATGCCGGGCAGCAGGTCATCCCAGAGATCGAACAGATGGCGTCCGATATAGGTGCGCAGATAGGCGTCATCCACGGGACGGGCGGAGGTTCCTTGCAGAACCTCACGGACTGAGCCGGTGATGTCCGCCGCCGAGTCGACAAGCGTGCCGTCGACGTCGAAGAGGTATAAGGAGTACGAGGGGATCAAGCCGGTTGGGGGCGCTCCCCGCCTTCCATGATCGGAGGAGGAACACGCACTCCGCCTTCCGGCCGCACCACCTGCTGCGGTTTGCCGTCGCCCTTGGAGGAGCGGAAGGCGGGCAGGGGCTCACCGTCGAGCAGCATGCGCACCTCGCGTGCATCGAGAACCTCGCGTTCGAGAAGCGCTTCGGCAACGCGCACCATCGCCTCGCGGTGGTCTTCAATGATCTTCTTCGCGCGGTCGTAGCCCGAGGAGATGAGACGGCGCACCTGGTCGTCGATCTTCATCGCCGTGGATTCGCTGTAATCGCGGTGGGTGTTGATCTCGCGGCCGAGGAAGATCTGTTCTTCCCGCTTGCCGAAGCTCAGGGGCCCGAGGTCGCTCATGCCCCACTCGCAAACCATCTTGCGGGCGAGTTCGGTGGCTTTTTCGATGTCGTTGCTTGCGCCGGCGCTCTGCATGTTGCAGAACACTTCGTCGGCGATGCGGCCTGCCATCGAGACGGCGATCTGGGCCTCGGCCTGCTCCTTGGTGTAGTCCACCTGATCGCCCTCGGGAAGGAACATCGTGACGCCGAGCGCCATGCCCCTGGGGATGATGGTCACCTTGTGAAGAGGCATCGCCTCGGGAATCTTTGCGGCGACCACGGCGTGGCCGGCTTCGTGGTAGGCCGTATGCTTCTTTTCGTCGTCGCTGATAATGCGGCTCTTGCGCTCCACGCCCATCAACACTTTGTCTTTCGCCAACTCGAAGTCGCTCATGGTGACCACCTTGCGATTCTGGCGGGCGGCGATCAAGGCAGCTTCGTTCACCAGATTGGCGAGGTCCGCGCCGGCGAAGCGGGGAGTGCCGCGGGCAATGATGGCCAGTTCCACGTCATCGCCGAGCGGGATCTTCTTGGTGTGAACCTTGAGGATGTTCTCACGGCCGCGCACATCGGGGAGGTCCACCACGACGCGCCGGTCAAAACGCCCCGGACGGAGCAGGGCCGGGTCGAGCACGTCGGGACGGTTTGTCGCCGCGACCAGGATGACGCCTTCGTTCGATTCGAAACCATCCATTTCCACCAGCAACTGATTCAGCGTCTGTTCGCGCTCATCGTGGCCGCCGCCCAGGCCGGCGCCGCGATGACGGCCGACGGCGTCAATTTCGTCAATGAAGATGATGCAGGGAGCGTTCTTCTTTCCCTGCTCGAAGAGATCGCGGACGCGGCTGGCGCCCACGCCGACAAACATTTCGACGAAATCCGACCCCGAGATGGAGAAGAAGGGAACGTTCGCCTCGCCGGCGATGGCGCGGGCGAGCAACGTCTTGCCGGTGCCCGGAGAGCCGATGAGCAGGACGCCCTTGGGAATGCGGCCGCCGAGTTTCTGGAACTTTTGCGGCTCGCGCAGAAATTCAATGATCTCCTGGAGTTCTTCCTTGGCTTCATCCACGCCCGCCACATCCTTGAAGGTGACCTTCTTTTGCTGGGAGGAGTGGAGCCGGGCGCGGCTCTTGCCGAAGCTGAGGGCCTTGTTGCCGCCGCTCTGCATCTGGCGCATCATGAAAATCCAGAAGGCCAGCAGGAGGACGAACGGGATGGCATTGATGAGGATCGAGACCCAATTGCTGGTGCCTGCCTCCTTGATGTCCATGCCGACGTTCTTTTCCTGAAGCTGCTTGTACAGATCCGGGTAGTTGATCGGAATGGTGGTATGGAAGCCGGTATCCTCCGGGCCGTTGATTATGCCGTGAACCTCAGTGCCGGAGATAGTGACGCTCTTCACTTTACCGGAATCCACCTGGTAAAGGAATTGGGAGAAGGTGAGCGGGGTTTCCGGCCGGCCTTTCCCGTGGCGCACCACAGTCCACAGCAGCACTGCCACACAGATCAGCACCACCCAGAAGATTGCAGTCTTAACGTTGGAATTCATGAGTCTCCCTAGAAATCATTCTCCGGACGAGCGTGCGAACGATCCATAAGCCCGCGCAGGAACATGTCTATTTATACTGACGCAAATTCGCTTCAAAGAGATTCCCTGCCGTCGAGTAATTCTTCGATCCGGAGCAAACACCGGCTGCCCGCGGTAGGCGCCGCCATCGAACTCGGGCCAAACCTGCGCGCCCAGACAATACCCTGGTCCGACTCTATCATCGGCCAAAAACGCCGCTGCCATAAGGGGATACGCGCCAACTGGAACATTTGTTTGATCTTTTCCTGCTCCCTGGCTCCCGCCCGCCGGTAGGCATCGCCAGGCGACCAGTAGCGCAAGGTCAACGGCGGCCTTACTTTATCCCAATCGAGCAGTTGGCTACTCACCTCACTCGCCTGCTCCTCATTATAGCCGCTTTCGGAGGCGGGGCCGGGCGCCAGGGTGGTTCGGATGCGGACGCCGCCGCGCGGCAGGTGCGTGTCGCCGGGGACGTTCAGCAGCATCCGATCCGGGCAATGCGCTCCACCGCCGGACTCGAGGGGACCAATCCGAAGCCACTCAAAGGACCGGATGATATCGAGTCCTGGAATCTGGACGCGTCCGTGGCCTTCCGCGCCGGCTGCCAAACCTAGCGCCGATTCGACATGCTGAAACTCGATCTGCCGCAAATCGCCCTTGACTCGAGAAAATGCAAAGCGCAGGAGGCGGCGCCCTACGGCGCGCGGCAGGCCGGCGAACCGGGAGCAGGGAAAAACCACCGCGCCGTCTTCGATGCCAAAGATATCATTTGCCAGAGCGGCGATCTGAGGCGACCAATAGGACTCCTCTTCACGGGCAATCTCCGCCGTCTGCGCCAACTGGGCGAGGATCGCCGGGTTGTACTCGCGCTCGAGGAGCGGCAGCAGTTCCAGGCGGATTCGATTGCGGACGAACGCCGTCTGGCTGTTTGTTTCGTCGGTCCGCCATCGGATCCCGCTTGCCCCGAGAAATTGGACCACCTCGGCGCGGGTTACCCCCAGCAGCGGGCGGACAATGCCGTCCTCGGTGACGGGGAGAATCCCCGCCAGTCCCGAGGTTCCACTGCCGCGGAGGAACCGGAAGAGAACGGTTTCAGCCTGATCGGATTGCGTATGCCCGGTGGCGATCTTGTCCACGAGCCCTTCCCCGCGCAAGCGGCGGAAAAGACGGAGGCGCGCCTCCCGCGCAACCTGCTCGAGGTTTTCGCGGCAGCCTGCGGCCTGCGAGGCGACATCCACGCGCTCCAGGTGAAACGGGAGATCATGGTTGTGCGCAAGAGCCTCGACAAATGCCGCGTCTTCGACCGAGGCCTGGCCGCGCAGTTGATGATCGATGTGGACGACGCTCAGCCGGAGCTTCCATTGCCCGCGCAGATCGAGCAGGGCGTGAAGCAGGCAAACCGAGTCCGCCCCACCGCTCACGGCGACCCCGACACGGTCACCGGGCGAGAACATCCCGTGGCGCAAGGCCGTCTCGAGTACGCGATCCAGCATTACCCTATGTTGCTGCGGCAGGGATTCCGCCGGCAACTCCTGTCAATAAGAAGTCGCGTCTTTGGGCCAGCGGCGGCGCTTGCGCCGAAGCGTCGCAAGGGCTCGATTGATCCTCTCGAGCGAAAACTCTTCGGGGTTAAACGGTCCGCGCCATTCGAGCTTTTCTTTGTGCTCCGGATGCTTGCGGTTGACCAACGCCTCGAGATAGTCGGCATAGCCGCTTGGCCCTCCCGAATCCTCGGGAGGGCCGTTCCGCGCGCCTGCTATGCAGCGGGGATAGGTTGCCCCTTCTTCGGGCATGAGAATGCCTTCCACGAGCACAATATGCTTCCAACCGTCGCCGAAATCGTATTTGTAAAGGAACTCCGTGCCGACCCCTTTCACTACTTTGTTCAGTGCAACCCTGGTTTCATCCCGAGGCCTCCGGCCAAAATGATGATCTTCAGGGTCCGGAGGCTCGTAGTTCACTTTCCTGAACGTGAAACTGTGTAGGTGGTAATCCTCCCAATTAAACAGGCACTGGAAGACATTGTGGAGCGCCGGGAGAGATGTATTTTCCCGAACCTGAACCCTTCGCCAGACTGGCGGATCGATCCCGGCCAGTAGAATCTTGAGTTGGTAGACGTTCTTGCGTCTCACACCCGCGCCTTGGCGATCACGCCCAGGTACTGCCGCGCGCGCTCGGTGATCACGCCGAATGTTTTCTCCTTGAGCGACTTGGCATCCACCAGTTCCCCTCCGACAGCCACCGCGGTCGCGCCCGCTTTGAGGAATTCGCCGGCGGTTTCGAGGTTCACTCCGCCTGTCGGAATCATCTCCACCTGCGGCAGCGGGCCTTTGAGGGCCTTGATGTACTTCGGCCCGCCCATATTGCCGCACGGGAAGATTTTGACAAAGTCCGCGCCCGCCTCCCAGGCAGTGAGGATTTCGGTGGGCGTGAGCGCGCCGGGCATGATGGGTTTGGAATACCTGCGCGCCATCTCGATGGTTGCCAGACGAAGCGCGGGGGTCACAATGAACTGCGCTCCGGCGAGGAAACAGGCACGGCAGGTTTCCGGATCGAGGACCGTGCCTGCCCCGAGGGTCATCTTGTCGCCGAGTTTGTCGGCCACTTTTTCGAGAGCCTGGATCGCTCCGGGAACGGTCATCGTGATCTCGACGGCGCGGATGCCGCCCTCGTAGATGGCATCGACAGCCGCGAGCGCATCCTCGTAGGACGAGGCGCGGACAATCGGCACAATGCCGATGTCGAGGATGTTCTTCAGAATGGTTTGCTTGTTCATGATCTTCTACCAGTCCACCACGCTTCCGTCGTCGGCGTCATAGGATTCCTGATTGCGCCAGTCATGTCCGATCTTATCGGCCATGGCATTTTCGTCCAGTTCGATGCCGAGTCCGGGTCCGGTGGGCAGTTCGAGGTATCCTTCCTTCACCGTAAACGGCTTCTTGATGTAGCCGTCACCCAGGCTCACCTGTTCCTGGATGAGGAAATTCGGGATGGAAGCTGCAATCTGGACCCCCGCCGCGAGCGAGATGGGACCCAGCGGGTTGTGCGGAGCCACTGATGCATAGTAGGCCTCCGCCATGCCGGCGATGAGACGCACTTCCGTGATCCCGCCCGCGTGGCAGAGATCCGGCTGAAGGATGGTGGCGGCTTTCTTCTCGAGCACCTCGCGGAAGCCCCACTTGGTGAAGACGCGCTCGCCGGTGGCAATCGGGAGGAAGGTAGAACGCGCAATCTCGGCCATGATGTCGTGGTTCTGCGCCTGGCAGGGTTCCTCGATGAACATCGGGTTCAGCGGCTCATAGGCTTTGATGAGCATCTTCGCGTGGGCCGGGCTGATGGCCCCATGGAAGTCGATGCCGATGTCGCAATCCGGGCCGGCGGCTTTGCGCAATTCGGCGAATCTCTCGGCCGCATAGGCGATCTCGGAAGGGCTTTCGATGTAGCGGGCCGGACGGCGCTTGGCTGGTCCGGTCTTGAAGGCGGTGAAGCCTTTCTTCTTGTCCGCCTGTATGGCCTCCGGGCTGCGCGCATGCGAATAGACCCGCACCTTGTTGCGCGTGGGCCCTCCGAGCAACTCGTAAACCGGAACGCCCAGCGCCTTCCCCTTGATATCCCACAACGCCTGATCAATGCCGCTGAGGGCGCTGGTGAGGATGGGGCCGCCGCGATAGAACGCATGACGGTAGATGGCCTGCCAGTGGTGGGCCACGGCGCGGGGATCCTTGCCCACCAGATAGGGCTCGATCTCCTTCACGGCTTCGGCGCACGTGAGGGCGCGGCCTTCCGTGATGGGCTCGCCGAGCCCCGTGATGCCCGCGTTCGTGTGGATCTTCAAAAACAGCCACCTCGGCTTGACAAGAAAAGTCTCGAGTTTGGTGACCTTCAGTTTGTCTCTGGCCGCGATGGGCGAGTCCTTCCGGGCTCCCTGCTGGGCAGCGGCTTCGGCGGACATGGAGAGTCCAAGAGTGGACGCGACGCTACGGATAGCCTGACGGCGGCTGGGGGATAGTGGCATAAGTACAGTTCTCCTGTTACGGGGCCAATGTAGCGTGTGGGATGAGTGCAGCGCAAGGCGCCGCGCTCATTGGCCGGATCTGAAGTGAGGGCAGACAGCGTCAGGTTGAAATACGCGCCGCCCGGACGAGTAACGTTGCTTCCATGCCGGTTTCAGCACCCAGCCTATCCCGGACGACGGCAGTCTTACCGGGTTCCGTTGAAAGACAGTCGCACGCCGAGGACGCTGCCAATCGAAAGCAATCCAAATAAACCGATCAAAGGCAGCGGGCTCCCGGTCTTCGGCGACCGCTTCGGCAGCGCGCAGAACGCCGCGGAGTAGGCAGGCGGCGGAACGAAGACTTCGGCGATCTCCACTTCCTCTTCCGTTGGCTTCTGCACCTTCAGCGGAGCCTGTTTGAGCGCCGCCACATGCTTCCTGCTATTCGCGGCGAGTTCGTTCGGCATGGAAGGCACGGGCTGGCGATTCGCCTTGGCCAGTTCCACTGCTCTTGTCTTGGGGTAGACAAATTCGTGGCCATAGCTGTCGCCTGGATAAAACCACGCTTTCACGGCTTCGGGGGCTCCGGCTACGCGCTCTCCAAAGGTGATGACGGTCTTCTCGCGAGGTTTCAGCTTGTAGTCCGGAATGGCAGGGAAAGCGCCGTAAACGTGATTCTCATTCTTGTTGAACACCTGGACAATGTGGCGGTCCCCCTGGGAGTCCGCCGCCTTGAAGACGTACGTACCGGCAGCCAGCACCCTGCCCGGCATCTCCACCTGCTCGTGGAAGGTAACGACCGTTTTCTGGCTCCATCCATCCGCCTTGGCGCTGGGCGCCGGTACAATCAGCCCAGCGAAGGCGAACATTGTCATTGGTATCTGCTTGCTCATTTGAGTTCCCCTGTCAAATCAAGTCCCGTTGACGCGCCGGGCGGGGACAATCTTTCCCATCTGCTCTCGACAGTAGTTTTTCCAGAAAGGCGCCCCGGCCCGAATTCATGACATGGAAATTGCCAACCCGCCGGCGGCCGCAGCGCCCTCCAAAGCCCCGGCGCCGAGCGGGATCAAAACAGGCCCCAAAAGCGAATGAAGAAGAATGCTGATCCCAACAGCCACCCCCGGATCGCCCCAGAATGCGAGGGCCTCCTCCCGGTACTTCACGCGGCCGGAAGCGTTGTGGCGGCCCACCACCTCTCCCATTTCGTGTCTTCCTTCTTTGCATGAGGCCCGGCCGCGCGAAGGGAGGATCAAGCGGCATTTGGCAGGGCGGACCGCGAACGGCGTGCTTCGATCCGCTCGGAGGCTTCCTGGCACCGCAAACACCGCTGCGCCCACGGCACCGCGGTCAGCCGTTTGAGACCGATCTCCTCGTCGCATTCCACACAAATGCCGTAGTCGCCTTCTTCAATACGATCCAATGCCTCGTCCACCAACCGGAGTTGCCGCGCGAGGCTGTCGAGATTTCTGGCGGCGAGTTCACGCGATTCGGCCTCTTGAATCTGATCCATCTCGTCGGCTGTCCGCTCCACCTTCGTCTCCTCGCGCAATCCGAGCAACGAAACCAGTTGCCTGCGCACATCCCGAAGTTCAGCCTCCACCCGCTTCAAGTTAAATCCTTGAGTCACTTTGTTCCGCTCCTCTCGCATTGGATTTTCTGCAAATGGGCTTGTTGAACGCCCCATCTGTTTGCAGAGTAACCCTGCCTGGGACTTTGTTCCCACTGGAAAAAGTCCTAGTTAGTTCCCCCGAATTTCCCAGTGCCGGGGCGGAGCGGCGTTGAGGGTGTTGCGGGCGCTCCGTAAGATGCGAATAATGAGGGAGATGTCCCCGTTCAGCGTACGGCGTCCGGAAGCGCGCGAGAGCCGGTTTGTCCTTCTTGCGGGTCTTGGTTCTCTTCTGGCGCTTCTGGGAGGTCTTGGCTGGTATGCCGTGCAGGCTCTGGACCGTTTGAGCCGCCTGGAAGTTGCCGCCATCGGCGGGTTCCTGGACAGATCCAAGTGTCTCGAGAACTCCCGCCGTCTCTCTCTCGAGTCGAGCGGGGCCGTTCGGGATGCCCTTTTGGAACCACGGAATCCGGATTTGCCGGCTCGGGAAAACCAGGCGCGGCAAGCCTGGCTTCAGGCCGGCCAGGAATTGATTCGCTGCCGGCAGGCGGGAGAGAGCGCGCCGGAGGCCAGGCTTCTGGAGCAGCAGTTGTCCGGCTACTGGATCCAGGCGGAGGATATCCTGGGGCGCGGCCGGAGCGAGAGCCAGACCGCGCGTCTGGAACTCCTCCAGTACAAGCTCATCCCGCTGCGGGACCGCCTTTTCGCGCTGTTCGATTCCATCATCTTGAAGGATCGCGCGGGAATGTTGCGGTGGGCCGAGACCAGGGCCGTACAGGTCAGAGGCGAGGTCAACGCCGTCTGGATTGTCATTGGATTTACCGGTATCCTCTGGTTCGCTGTTGCCATGGTGACCTACACCCACCTGGCGAAATTGCAAAAATCGTCCGATCTTCAGTACGAGAATGCCGTCCGCGCCTCGGTGGAGTTAGAGCGGCTTTCGGAGAGGTTATTCCACGTACAGGAAGAGGAGCGGCGTAAAATCGCCGCGGACCTGCATGATGACTTCGGCCAGCGCATGGCAAGCCTGATTTTCGAGATGAGCGGCACCGCCGGAGGCGCCGGTGTCTCCCCCGAGTTGCGCGGCGCAATGGAAGCCATGGTCGAGCGCCTGCGCTCTCTGGCCAAGGACCTCCAGGCCATGTCGCGAGGTCTTCACTCGGCGGTGCTCGACAAGATCGGGCTGGAAGCGGCCATCCGGTCGGAATGCGAAACGCTCACCCGCCATGGTTTGGCGGCCAGTTTCCACGCAGCCAACGTTCCCCGGCGGCTACCGGACAACACCGCTCTGACGTTGTACCGTGTCTTTCAGGAAGCCGCTCAAAACGCGGTGAAGCATTCCCGGACAGATCGCCTGGACGTGTTGCTCGAGGCGGGGGCGGGTGAGGTGGTGCTGCGTGTCCGTGATTCCGGCCGGGGATTTGACGTCCGGGCGGGGAAGCCCGCCGGGCTCGGGATGATCAGCATGAGAGAACGGCTCCGCATCGCCGGCGGCGCCCTGTTGATCTCCTCCGCGCCGGGGGAAGGCACCGGGATCGAGGCGAGGGTTCCACTGGCAGCGCCGCATCCGAAAGTACCAACCCCGCCGGCGTGAAAAGTGCTACCCTGACTGCGAAAGTCAATGCGCCCCACAATTCTCATCGCGGATGACCATGGGATGTTGGTCGACGGCCTGCGCAAGCTTCTGGAAACGGACTACGAGATCCTGGGAGCGGTTTCCGACGGGCGCCAGATTCTCCACGAAGTGCAGCGTCTCGATCCGCAACTCGTAGTCATTGACATATCCATGCCCTCGCTGAACGGCATCGACGCCACGCGGCAGTTACGCGAGGCCGGGTGTTCCTGCAAGATTCTTATCCTCACCATGCATCCCGATGCCACCCTCGCCCGCGAAGCGCTCGACGCCGGCGCCTCGGGGTACATCCTGAAAAGTTCGCCCGCCTCCGAACTGTTGAACGCGATCAAAGAAGTGTTGCTCGGAAGAACCTTTCTCTCACCCGCCGTGACCAGGGACTTGCTCGATATCATGGGCAAGTCCGCCGCCAGTCACGACAATGCCTGGGCCAAATTGACGCCGCGGCAGCGCGAGGTTCTGCAATTGCTGGCCGAAGGGAAGTCCCATAAGGAGGTGGCGGCAATCCTCAACGTTTCGGTGAAAACGGCCGAGTACCACAAATACGCGCTGCTCGAGGCGCTTGGTTTGAAAACAAATGCCGAACTGGTGCAATACGCCGTAAGACACGGCATCATCACGGTCTGATCGATTCGGACTTCTCCCAGTATACTCCGCCTGCGATTGGTGTTTTACTGAATACAGAGGCGGAGAATCGCATGGAACAGCATTCAGTTAGAGCAACTTCAGGTATGAGCGGGAGCTCCGCGGAACAGCCCCGGATTCGGATCATCGTGGCGGACGATAACCCCGGCTTGCGCACCGAGATGCAGCGCAGCCTGGGAACGGAATTCGACGTGCTGGCCGCGGTCGGCGATGGACAGGCGCTGATCGACGCCTTTGACCGGCTCAAGCCCGACGTGGTGGTTACCGATATTTCCATGCCCCTGGTGGATGGCTTCGAAGCGGCCGCGGAGTTGCGCAGCCGCGGCGAGTCTCGCGTCGTTTTTTTTACCGTCCATGAGGAAGGGGTCTTCTTCAAGGAAGCAATGGCCCTGGGAGCCCTGGGTTATGTACTCAAGAGCTCCTCTCCCTCATTGCTTGCCGCCGCAATCCGGTCGGCCTACGCCGGACGCGCCTTCATGTCTCCTGAAATCGACTGCTGAGGCCGGTTCACCAAAGTCCGGCCCCATTCCCACACCGTTCAGACCTTCTTCGGAACGGCGAAGCCTTCGCGGTAGTTGCGGGTGAACATCGCGGTGGCTTCCTTGTCGCCGGTTACGGTGTAGGTGTTGGCGTCGAAGTGCAGCGTGCGGCCCAGGCGGTAGCTGATGTTGGCGAGGTGCACCAGTGTGGTGGAAATGGCGCCTTCTTCGATCGGCGCATTCAGGTCTTCGTGCTTTCCGCTGCGCAGCGCGTCGATGAAGTTCTGCCAGTTGTTGCCGCCTTCCACCTTCTCCGGCCCGGGTTCGCCCTTGCGCCCGAGGAACGTCTTGTAGCGGTCATAGCCGTCGATGGCGAGATAGCCTTTGGAGCCGTAGAACACGTTGCCAACCGTGTTTCCCGCCCCGAACGTTCCCTTCTCCCCAATGGTGGCTTCATGGTTCGTCATCCAGTGGCGGACTTCGAACACCATCATCTTCTTCTTCCCGCTGACGTCGAATTCGTAGGTGGCGGTGATGGTGTTTGGCGTTTCCTGGTCGTCGTCGAACATGAAGTGTCCGCCGATGGCGCTGACCTTGGTGGGATAAGTGACGCCGAGGCCCCAGCGGGCGATGTCGACCTCATGGATCCCCTGGTTGCCGAGGTCGCCGTTGCCGTAATCCCAGAACCAGTGCCAGTTGTAGTGGAAACGGTTTTGGGTGAATTCATGCTTGGGCGCGGGGCCCAGCCAGAGGTCGTAGTGCACGCCGGCAGGCACAGGTTCCACGGACTTGCGGCCGATGGTGTCCCGCCACTTGAAGCACAGGCCCCGCGCCATGTAGACATCACCGATCAGGCCGTCGCGCATGTGCTGGACGGCTTCGCGCACGGCCTCGCCGGAACGCGAATTGGTGCCGTGCTGCACCAGTTTGTTGTACTTCTTCGCCGCCGCGACAATCTGCCTCGCTTCGAACATGTTGTGGGAGCACGGCTTCTCACAATAAACGTGTTTGCCGGCCTGGAGGGACCAGATGGCTTGAAGAGTATGCGAATGGTTCGGCGTGGCGATCGAGATCGCGTCTATGGATTTGTCTTCCAGCAGTTTGCGGATGTCCGTGTACGCGGCGGGCCGTTTCTTGCCCATCTTTTCCACTTCATCCAGGCGGGCATTGAGGATGTTTTCATCGATGTCGCAGAACGCAGCCAGTTCCACGTTCTGCATCTTGGAGTAATTGCGGATATGGGAGCGGCCTTGACCGCGAATTCCGGCACAGGCCACGCGAATGGTGTCGTTGGGGCTCGAGAGTCCTTTGACGGCGCCGGCGGCCAGGGCGGCAGTGCTGAGGAGGAAGTGTCGTCGTTCCATGGTGAAAAACTGTCTCCAGTCTATCAACAACCGGCCAACGGCGCGCCCTATAAAGGAAAACCCTCCCGCAATGGGGAGGGCTTTACGAATCGTTCCCGGAATGCGAAAACGTCAGATCTTCGCTTCTTTGTAATCCACTCGTTTGCGGACCACCGGGTCGTATTTCTTGATCAGCAGTTTCTCCGTCGTCTTCTTCGGATTTTTCGACGTCGTGTAGAAATGTCCGGTCCCGGCGGTGCTGACGAGTTTGATCAATACACGAGGCATTTACTGGTCTCCCCCCTTCTTGCGAAGGTCGGCGAGAACTTTGTCGATGCCGACTTTGTTAATCGTCCGCAGGCCGCGGCTCGAAACCTTGAGCGTGACAAAACGGTTTTCGCCCGGCACCCAAATACGCTTCGTGTGCAGGTTCGGCTCGAAACGGCGCTTGGACCGATTGTTGGCGTGAGACACCGTGTTGCCGGACATCGGCTTTTTCCCGGTGACTGCGCATACTTTGGCCATGACAACTTCCCTCCAGGATCAGTTCGTCAATCAGTATACCAGATGAGGAGGACGCTCTGCTCCGCGCCTGTTACTTTCGGGCAACAATGGACGGCGCTCCATACACCATTCGCACATCCGCCACACCGGAAAATCCGGCCGGAATCTCAGCGAGGAAGATGGTGAACTCCCGCTTCATCCTCTGGTTGGCGCCAATCCATTGATAGGCGGGTTTGCCGAACAGGGATCCGCGTTCCACGGCCTTACGGAGTCCCTCGGCGAACGGAGAGTTGCCAAACTCCAGACCGCGGGCAATCACCTGCCCGTTCCAGGGCGGAAAGCGGTTGCTCCTGTTCTCCTGCCAGTCGGCGAGCCACGTGTACTGGGCCGCAGGCATGGCATACCCAATGAGGACCTTGTATCCGGGGTGATAGAGCGTGAAAAACTGTGTCTGCCGGGATGGGTCAAAGAGCAGAGCGACATAGGTTCCCGCATACTCCGCGGGCTGCATCGGCCGTAAACTGACCGGTTTGCGGGAAGGATCGGAACCGTTCGGCCAGTGCACCTCGGCGTTCGAGGCCAGCGACCCTCCGGAAGCCCTTTCCGCCGTCAGTCCACGGGTTGCGGAGGCATCCAGTACGGTCTTTCCCGGTTCGACGAAAGGGGGCCCGAACGTGGCATGCTCCATCCACTGAAAGGGGCGGTCGTAGGAGGTGAGATTCTCCACCCATTCTTCCACCCGGATGTGATGCGCTCCCTTCCCCAGCGTGATGGCGCGCTCCACCTTGTATTGGGTCTTGGGTAAATCGGCGGCGTACCAGAGAGTGACCGCTCCAGGGGACTGCTCCACTTTCATCCTGTGCCAGGCGACAATCGGCGCCTCCCCATGATTCCCCAATTGAGCGCGAACTTCGTCCGCGGACGAAGGCGGTCCGTAAAAGGGGAAGCACAAGAGATGTCCCATGTAGCCGGAGGAGATCCAGCGGTGGCTATCCTTGCCGTAGATGGCATCGTGTTTGGCCGGATCGTAGGTATTCGGATCAATGGTGGGATAATGCGGCACACGCATCGGGTTCACGGACTTCAGCGGGTCCGGGGATAGCAGGCGCATCTCGGCCAGGTGTCCGCCACCATGAAGCGCCGCAATACGGACAATGCCGTTTTCGAGCACCCAGGCATCACGCCCGTGTACCTTTTCTTCATGAAGAGTGGGAGCTTGGGCATAGAGACAAGCCGCGAGGGCAAGAAGCAACAGAGCTTGGCGCATCGATAGCTATTATGCGCGAAGGGCTACTGAGCGTGGTATTCCTTGAGGCGCACGCTGACGTTGAGGCTTTGCGGAAAAGAGAGCGCAAGGATGCCGCCCGCATCCGTCTTTACTTCCCTCAACTCTTCATCGTCCACTTCAAGGTCGTAGGGCGTTTCCGGCTTCAGTCCGATGAGGAAGTACTGCGTCTTGGCGCCGAGGTTCAACGTAAAGCGCATCGGACTCTCGCCCACCATCACGATATGGTCCCCAATCTGGAGCGGTTCCTTTATGGCTCGCGGCTGTAGCCCGCTCCGCTTGCCGTCCAGGAACAATTCCATGTCTCCGTTGTTGTAGCTGAGCCACGCGGCATCGTCCTCCCAGTTGGACCGTAGCAGGAGAATGCCGGAATTCGGATCGTGGAAGAAATCCGGCAGGTGGTGATAGCTCAGTCCCGGCTGATAAGGGTTCGCCCAGAAAAACTCGTAGGGCACTCCATAGGCGCCGCGCATGAGGAAACGGTCCTGGATAAGCCAGCCCTGGAGAAACTGGTTTTGTAGCGCGTTGGCGTCGAAGGCGACAAGGCTGAGATCCGCGGCACGGGAGAGCGCGGCTTCCCGAAGGTCGGGTTCCCCGAGGCCGGAGTACATGGGAATCCGATACATGTTCTCCGGGGCGGGGTACACGGCTGGATAGTAACTGAGGACGCGGTGAACGGCGAAATCCCGGAAGTAGAGCAGGGCATTATCGCGAATGTCGAAGAGCAGGTTGTCCCGCACCGCATGCATGATCTCCAGCAGCGCGTAGGCATCGTCACGAGGCAGCGCATTGCGATTCTTCTGAAGCGCAGGCGCCATCTTGCCCACCCACCATTGGTCAAAGAAGGACCGGAGCGTCTTCTCGGGCAGGTCTGGCACGTGGTCAAAGAGAGTGATGGCAGCCAGGACACGATCGCGGACGGCAGGCACGGTGTCCTTTTGAGACTCCTGCTCCATGGCTTGCACCATCTTTTCCGTCAGGGCTTTGGATTGAGACTCGGTGAGCAGAGGTTGGCACCAATCGAAAACCAGGGCCAACTGATGCAGGTCCCTGCCCGGGCCGAGAGCCCACTCAATGGCTTTCCTGCCATATGAGGGTTCCTGCGAAACCAGGTAGTAGAGCGCGAAGGCGAAGCCCTTTTCGGGCAGGTCCGCGTTGGCGGTCATCACCGCCTGAAACGCCTCCCAGCGCATGGACTTGCGCTCGCGCTCCCGCCGCAGAAGACGAAGATGGCGGGCATTGGCAAGCAGGCGCGGATGTTCCGTATAGACCTTGAAATCGTCGGGCCGCGCCGCGGGAGTTTTTCCTTTGCTTTCCGCGGGCGGCGGGGCGGAAGCGGAATTTTGGGCCGGCAACGGGAGCGCCAGCAGGAAGGTGAGACAGGCAGCCCGGAACATCCTTCCTCATTGTGTCATAGTGACACACCGGACACTGTGACAGGGCTTGGAAAACACGCGCGGCCCGTAAACAAGTTCTTTGTTTTCAGTAAACGCCAACGCGCTCGAAGCTGGCAGAGCACGTGCAAGAGAAGCGATGAATTGATGGAACAACTCTTTAAACCTGCCCTCTGCTGCGACAAGCGGATGGAAGAGTGAGCTGAGGCAAATAGAGTGCTTGCGGGAGTCAGTATTCGGATTATGCAATTCGCTCACATCGTTCATTTGCTGGTTGCAACAGAGGGTACTTTTTTTCAAGGAGTTGGAAGCCCCGAATCGAAGGGGACTGTCACGTTCTTTCCTTGGGCCCAGGTTTCGGCCCACGTCTGGCATTCTTGGTTCAGGAAGTTTAGGACGCGGGCCTGTCCGAGGGTGTTGGTGGTGCGGGTACTGCCATTCACCAGACGAGCCGGCGCCGGACCCTATGCCCGTCTTGGGCAGACCGCACTGGAAATGGCTTCCTAGCGTTTCTCTCTCACCGTTTCCAGTGCGGTTCTTCTTTGA
>JADLBD010000151.1 GCA_020847975.1 Bryobacterales bacterium
ATACAGCATACGCAGCTAAACATGGCACTAAATCTTATCAATACATGACTACATAAAGATAAACAAAACGCATCAACCATATGAAAACAAATGATCTCCCCCTCTCACCGCCAAGAACTTCGGTCTAGCGAAACACCACCGCAAACCGCCCGTGCCCATAATTTTCCACCCGGCGCGCCACGGCGAATCCCGCTGCTTTCATCTCTGATTCGACCACGGCTTCCGGAACCCCATGGCCACCCCGGTTGGCGATACCCGAAGGATTCCCCGGCAGATACCACCGCGGCGTGAAGTCCACTACCACCACACGTCCACCCCGTTTCAATGCCCGCCGGATGCTCGCGCCGATGCCCGCCGGATCGGTGAAGTGATGGTAGACCAGCCGCATGTAGATAGCCTCGCAGCAGCCGTCGGGAAGATTCGTCGCGTGCTCGCCGGCTTCGACGATCGTCACGTTATGAAGAGCCTTCCGTTCCACGCGCGAGGCTATCTGGGCGCGCTTCGATTCGCTCATCTCGGTGGCGTAGAGATGCCCTCTCTCCCCCACCATGCGTCCCATCTCTACCGCGATCTTGCCGTCGCCCGCCCCGATTTCAGCCACCGTCATTCCCGGCTGCAATTCGAGCAGCGCAGCCAGCCGCTGTGGCTCCCCGGAATCGGGCAGCAGAAAGTACCAGCCCGCGCCCACCACAGCCAGCGCCAGCAGGCTCAGCAGGACGATCGGCCCTTTTTTCATGTGCGCCGGATCAACTGGTGAGGATCTTCGTGATGTCGTTGTAGAGCACGAACACCACCATCATCATGAGGAAGACAAAACCAACCTTGAACACGGCTTCCTTCACCGTGGCGCTCAGGTCGCGCCGCATCAGCATCTCGATCAGCAGCACCAGAATCTGGCCTCCGTCGAGAATGGGAATCGGCAGCAGGTTGAAAATCGCCAGGTTCAGGCTCACCATGGCCATCAATCCGAAGAAGGACGACGGGCCTTCGCGCGCCGCCTCGGTCGAGATCTGGGCAATTCGGATGGGCCCCTCGAGCGACTTCGGCGACATCCGCCGCTCCACGATTCCCTTCAGAAATTGGAAGATCAGCCCGGCGTTGCGCGCGTTCGCCTTCACCGATTCCTCAAACGCTTCCACCACCGGAAGAGACACGTAGGTGACTGGCGATTCCAGCCGCACGCCGATCAGCCACCGCGGCTGACCCTCGATCGTCTTGTAGCGCGGCGTTACTTCCACGGTATGTTCCTGGCCATCGCGCAGGTAGGTGAGACTGACCGGCTTGCCTCCCGAGGCCTTCATGATGTCATGCAGCTTGGGCGTGGAAAGGATCTTCTCCCCGTTCGCCTTCACGAGCTGGTCACCCTTCTTGAGCCCGGCGCGTTGCGCCTCCATGCCGGGTTCGACACTCTCCACCTGGACCGGCATCTCCTCCGACCAGCCGGCGATTCCAATCCCGTTGCGCTCATCGAGCGTCGGTGTCACCCGCATCACCTCTTGCTGCTTGTCCGGATGCTCCACCAGAACCAGCATCGGCCGGTTCGCGCTCGCGATCTCCTTGAGCGCGATATCTTCCCACGTCGGATTGTTGACGTCATCGACCCGCAGGATGCGATCGCCTTCCTTGATTCCCGCCTTCGCCGCCGCCCCGTCCGCCGTGACATAACCCACCAGCGGAGAATGTGTTATGGGCACCTTCGGGAAGTGCACAGTAAACAGACCGGTCACCAGCACCACCGCCAGCACCACGTTCATGAACGGCCCCGCAAACGCGATCAGCAGGCGCTGCCAGCGCGGCTTCGCCAGCACGGACCGGGGGTCCGTAGTCCCTTCCTCGCTGCCTTCCTGCCCCGCCATCTTCACATAGCCGCCGAAAAAGAAGATCAGCGAGAAGCGGAAGTCCGTCTCCCCGCGCTTGAATCCGAACAGGCGCGGACCGAAGCCGAAGCTGAACGCTTCCACCTTGACATCAAAGATCCGGGCTGCCCAATAGTGCCCTAACTCATGGATGAGGATCATCACCCCGATCAGGACCAGCAGCCACCAAACGTTCTCCAGAAAGTTCATGGCAGTTATGCTCTCACCCCGGCCCGCCTCTGGCAGACTCCCCGGGCTACCTCTCTTGATTGGCGGTCAATTTCCAGAACGTCTTCGATGGAAGACGCCTCGCGGGGGCTCATTTGTTCCAGGGTTTCCTCCACTACCTCCGCGATCGCCGGGAAGGAGATCTCCCCGGCCAGAAAAGCTTCCACCGCCACCTCATCGGCGGCATTCAACGTGCACGTCGCCGAACCGCCGCTCTGCATCGCCCCAAAAGCCAGACGCAAGAGCGGAAACTTCTCAAAATCAGGGGGATGGAATTCCCAGTGCCGAGCCTCGCCCCAGTTCAGGCGTGGAACGGGCGCTTCGTGCCGTTCCGGATAGGTCAATGCGTACTGGATCGGCATTCGCATATCGGTTGCCGATATCTGGGCGATCACGCTCCCGTCACTGTATTCCACCATGGCGTGGATAGTCGACTGCGGATGCACCACCACTTCCACGTCTTTCGCTTCGAAATCGAACAGGCAGCAGGCCTCGATGACTTCAAAACCCTTGTTCATCAATGTGGCCGAATCGATTGTGATGCGCGGACCCATCTTCCATGTTGGATGATTCAAAGCCTGCGCAGGCGTCACGGTTGCCAGCATTTCCTTCGGCGTATTCCGAAAAGGTCCGCCCGACGCCGTCAGAATGAGCTTTCGTACTTCCTTGCGCAGCCCCGCCCGCAGACACTGGTGCGCTCCGTTGTGCTCGCTGTCCACCGGCAATAGTTCGGTCCCCGATTCCCGCGCTGCTCTCATCACCAGATTCCCCGCCGCGACCAGGACCTCCTTGTTCGCCAGTCCCAGCGCCTTGCCGCGCTTGACCGCTTCGTAGGTGGCTTCCAGGCCGGATACCCCAACAATGGCCGACATCACGAAATCCACCTCGGCGGCTACTGACACCGCCACCTGCGCGGCGGCCCCGCTCGTCAGCTCCGGCCACTCCGCCTTTGGAAATCCCGAAACCCGAAGAACATCCACTAGACGCTCCAGAATCTCATTCGTTGCAACCACAACCACCTTGGGACGAAATTCGCGGACCTGGCTGGCAAGCAACTCGACGTTGCGCCCGGCCACCAACGCAAATACTTGGAATCTATCGGCATTCCGCCGGATCACGTCCAGGGTGCTGGTTCCAATCGATCCGGTGGAGCCAAGGATTGTGACTTCCTTCACCCAAGGGAATGATATCACGACCGGCTCACTGCGCAGAACTCATCGCTACGAGTTTGTGTGGGGGAGGCTCTTCTGGAAGGTAAAACCCTTTCGGGCGCCGGGGAGGTTTGCTTCAGGGGTCTTTATGAGGTTAGTCTCGCTTTGGTGGGAGTTGCCTCCCCGGCTTACTTCCAATAATAGAATATGAAATTCTGGAATGCAACAGAAATCGGAAA
>JADLBD010000152.1 GCA_020847975.1 Bryobacterales bacterium
ATGTTCTGGACCGTCCGAGGTGCGAATTCAATCATCGCCCTCCGCTGTTGTCATCTCAACGGCCGGTTCGAGGACTATTGGGAGGCCCGCCGGGCGGCCTGACTTCCACTTTTATGTCGCACACCCCACGGTCAGGATCAGCACCGCCAGACCTGGTCGCCTCGTCCTGGCCGCAGCCCCATCGCTTACCGTTGAATCCGTGCCGACCCGCCCTTGGCGAAACTCCGAACCTGCTCGATCGTGGCCATCGTCGTGTCCCCAGGGAAAGTCGTTAACAATGCTCCGTGCGCCCAACCCAGTTTCACCGCCTCATCCGGTTCCTCTCCGGTGAGCAGTCCGTAGAAGAACCCGGCGGCATAACCGTCTCCGCCGCCCACGCGGTCCAGTACATCGAGTTCGCAAGCCGGCGCGACGTACGTCTTGCCGTCAATCCACGCCACGGCGCCCCAGCTATGGTGGTTGGTCGAGTGCACCTCACGAAGTGTCGTGGCGATAACCTTGATCTGCGGATATTCCTGCACCACGCGGTCAATCATTCCGAAGAATGTGCTCGGATCGAGCTTCGACTTCGCCGCCACCTCCGGCCCGGGAATGCCGAGTCCCATCTGAAGATCCTCTTCGTTCCCCACCAGCACATCTACATTCTTCACCACGCGTTTCAGCACTTCGAGAGCCTTCTCATGGCCGCCCCAGATGTTCCACAGCTTGGCACGGTAGTTGAGGTCGAGCGACACCACGGCGCCTGCCGCCTTGGCTGCCTGCATACCCTCGATGATCACCTCCGCCGTCGTTGCCGAGAGCGCGGCGAAGATGCCTCCGCTGTGGAACCAGCGCACGCCACCCGAGAAAATCCCGCTCCAGTTGAAATCGCCCGGCTTCAACCGTGCTGCCGCCTCGTTCGACCGGTTATAGAAAACGACTGGAGCGCGCACCCCCTGGCCGCGGTCGCTGTACACGGTAGCCATGTTCGGACCCGCGACGCCGTCGTGCCGGAACACCTTGTAAAACGGCGTAACGCCCATCGCCCGGACACGCTCGGCAATCAGATCGCCGATCGGGTAATCCACCATCGCCGACACCAGGCCTGTCTTCATACGGAAGCAATCCGCAAGATTGGCCGCCACGTTGAACTCTCCGCCGCTTACATGGATCTGGCACTGGGTGGCCTTTCGGAACGGGATGATGCCGGGATCCAGGCGGTGAACCAGCGCCCCCAGCGAAATAAAATCAAACGCGCCCGTCTCGCGGATATTCAAGCCATATTTCATTGTTTTCCTAGCCTCGACAGTGAGTTTGCAAGAACCCCCATTCTAGCCTTCCCACAATCCGCCCCGTCAACCGGATCTTGCCGCTCTGCCGCGGAGCCGGGAACATTCACGCGAGGGAGGCCCATCGGCGTCCGGCATGGCTGCCGGAAGGGCCTGTGTTCCCGGAAGCGTTGAAAACCCCGCGGCGCCGCACAATCGGCGCGCCGGATTCACGCCGGATTCAGGCACGCCGGATTCAGGCACGCCGGATTCAGGATTGATATGCTCCTAAACTCTCAATTTCTTCAGTCCCGTCAAGGCGGCAGCAACTAACTTCGGCGCAGCCTCCACCTCGAGAAAGCTCGATTTCGCCCGCCACGTTTCATACCCGCCGTCCCGGTGGCCGTTCACTGTGGGAATGTATCCGAGATAGCTGTTCGCCAGTTCAATCAGGAATGCCGGCTGGAATGGGCTCTTCTGCTTCACCTCCAGCCCCATCTCCACAAACGCTTCGCCGGGAAACGTAGCGACACCGAGTTCGCCTATCCGCACGGCCTGCACCGGCGCCGTCACGTGCTCCGGATATCCGGCAAGCGCCAGCGCCTCCTTGGCGTAAATTTGACGCCGCTCCGTCACATCGTGAAAATCAGCGGGAAGAAGCCTCCGCGCCTCCTCCACTTCAGCCGCGCTGGGACGCCGCACGCCCAACCGGACCTCTTCCATCACGCTGCCGAGTTCCACCCAATCGTGAAAGGAAATACCCCGCCAAACGCGGTGCGATTCCTCAGCCAGCATCGCCGCCACTTCGCGCATCTTTGCGAACGGCGGGTATTGCTTCGACGAACCGCGCACATCCACGTTGTTGATGTTGCCCGAGCAGGCATTCGCCAGAATCGCGGTAAACTCCGGACCACCCCCGAGCCTCCGGTGCATCTCGTCCGCCCATACCGCAAAGTAGTCCGCGCTGATCGTTTCCCCCGGAACGCCGCCCACATAGTGCAGCGCATAGCTCCCCAACGCGCAGAGCGGCTTACCATCGGCCGTTTGGACTGCCAGCAAACACACCTGCGGATCGACGGGCCCGGCCGGACGCACTACTTTCGCATTCCCAACGCCGGGATTCATCAGCACGCGGTCTGTGGTGCGTCCGAAGGGATTCGCGGGCATAGTACCCGGCTCCATCTCGAACCGCCGTTGGAACACGAGGCGGCTCTCCGTTCCCGTCCCCCAACCCACCCTTGCCGGCTGCATCCGCCGAATCGCTCGCCGCACGGCGTCCGAAATCCGCGCCGCCAGCAACTCCGTGTACCGCGGGTCCGGCTCGCTCTGAAACAGCCGCGCCGCCGCCGGAGCGCTGTGCGTATGCGTCGCCGAAATGAGAACCGCGCGCGCCGGTATCCCCGTGTGCCGCTCGATCAGCGCCTTGGCATTTCCAATCACCTCCGGCGCGATCGCGCACGAATCACAAACGACGAACGCTACTTTGGCCTTGCCGTTGTCCAGAACCAGCGCGCGCGCATGCAGTTCATCGTGAACATCGAGCGCCACATGGTTTCGCATGCCTCCGGCAATATCGCAGCCGAGCGAAGGCGTGATGTTGACCGCAACCGCCCCCGCCTGCAACTGTCCACGGGCCTGGCTCGCCGCCAATCCGAGCGGCACGCCGCCCAACAATCCCCTGCGCGTGATGAAACCTGCCATAGAAATGTATGATAGTGGAACTTATGCCTGAAACGCAGGAAAGAAAATACGGATTCAACACCCGCGCCGTCCATGCCGGTTACGCGCCAGACCCCGCAACGCACGCCCGCGCGGTTCCCATCTACCAGACCACTTCGTTCACCTTCGACAACACCGATCATGCCGCGGCGCTGTTTGCGCTGAAACAGTTCGGTAATATCTACACGCGCATCATGAACCCCACCACGGCGGTTCTCGAAGAGCGCGTCGCTTCGCTCGAGAATGGCGCCATGGCGCTGGCCACCTCGAGCGGCCAGGCGGCTCAACTCCTCGCCGTCAACAGCTTACTCGAGGCGGGCGATGAAATGGTCTCCGCCAGTACCCTCTACGGCGGCACCTACACCCAATTTGATGTGAGCTTCCGCCGCATGGGTTATGACGTGAAATTCGTCGAGCCGGACGACCCGGAAAACTTCCGCAAAGCCATCACCCCGAAGACCAAGTGCCTCTATGGCGAAGCCATTTCCAACCCCCGTGGCAACGTGCTCGACATCGAAGCAGTGGCCAAGATCGCCCATGAACACAATATCCCGCTGATCGTCGACAACACCTTCGCCACCCCCTACGTCTGCCGCCCTCTGGACCATGGAGCCGATATCGTCGTACAAGCCCTCACCAAATTCATGGGCGGCCACGGCACCAGCATCGGCGGCATCATCGTCAGCGGCAATCAGTTCGACTGGAGCAAAGGCAACTTCCCGCAGCTCACCGCTCCCTCCCCCGCCTACCACGGGATGAATTTCTTCGAAATCTTCGGCCCGCTGGCCTTCATCATCCGCGCCCGCGTCGAGGGCCTGCGCGACCTCGGCCCCTGTGTCAGCCCGTTCAACTCCTTCCTCTTCCTTCAAGGAATCGAGACTCTCGGGATGCGCATGGACCGGCACCTTTCCAACACGCTGGCGGCAGCGGAATGGCTCGAGAAGCACGGCAAAGTCACTTGGGTGCGCTATCCCTCTCTGCCCTCCAGCCCCTACTACGCCACGGCAAAGAAGTACTGCCCGAAAGGCGCGGGAGCCGTCTTCTGTTTCGGCATCAAAGGCGGCTACGACGCGGGCAAGAAGTTTGTCGATTCGCTGAAACTCTTCTCCCACCTGGCGAATGTGGGCGATGTCCGCAGCCTGGTCATCCATCCCTCCTCCACCACCCACCAGCAACTGAATGCGGAACAGCAGGCCGCCGCCGGCGTCTCTCCCGACATGATCCGCCTCTCCATCGGTCTCGAAGATCTCGACGATATCCTCTGGGACCTCGACCAGGCGCTCACCGCCGCCACCGCCTGACCACGATTCCCGCCCGGCGCATCAGACCCAAATTCCCCGGTGCGCCGCCGGGAGCCCGCTACGATTTCCAGATCCTCTCCAGACCGACTGCGATATAATCCTGAGTTTTGTGACCACATCTCAGCCGCGTAGCTCGTCGCTCATCCACCCGTCCCAGATCTGGAAATTCGGCGTACTGCTCGCCGTCTATTTCTTCGTAGTGCTGGCGCTTCCCCGGCCCGAATCCGTAAAGCCCGAAGGCTGGCAACTGCTGGGCATCTTCCTCGCCACCGTAGCCGGACTCGTCCTTCAGCCAATCGCCGGCGGCGCGCTGGTTCTGTTCGCTGTAACGCTATCCTCCGTACTCGGCGGCTTGAAGATCAGCCAGGCGCTCGAAGGCTACGCCGATTCCTCCGTCTGGCTGGTGGTGGCGGCCTTTATGATCTCCCGCGCGCTCATCAACACCGGACTCGCCCGCCGCATCGCGCTCCTGTTCGTGCGCCTGTTCGGAAAAAGTTCGCTCGGCGTCTGCTATTCGCTGTCCCTCACAGACGTGGTTCTCGCTTCCATCATTCCCTCCAACGGCGCCCGCTCCGGGGGAGTGGTTCTGCCCATTCTGCGCTCCATCTGCGATTTGTATGGCTCGACCCCCGGAGCCACCGCGGGCCTTATCGGAACGTTTCTCTTCGCCAGCGTGTATCAGTCCATCTGTATCAGCTCGGCGATGTTCTTCACGGGCCAGGCCAGCAATCCCCTGGCCGCTAACTATGCCACCAATGCCGGCTTCCCCATCACCTGGGCCAGTTGGTTTGCCGCGGGCATCGTCCCCGGTCTCTGCTCCATCTTCCTCGCTCCCCTCATTGTTCGCCGCATCCTGCCTCCCACCATCCAACACACGCCGGAGGCTTCCGAGTTCGCCCGCAAAGAACTCCGGTCCATGGGCCGCCTGAGCGCCGCGGAGCGCATTCTTGCGATAGTCTTCGTCTCCGTCTGCCTGGCCTGGGTAACCAGCGGCACCCTTCACAAAGTGGACATCACCGTCACCGCCCTCATCGGTTGCTGCGTCCTGCTGCTGTCCGGAGTGCTCACCTGGGAAGACGTCAAGAGTGAGAGAGCACTGTGGGACATCTTCATCTGGTATGGCGGCCTCGTGAAACTCGGCCGCGCCCTCAATGACGCGGGGGTCACCCAAGTCTTCGCCAGGAACGTGGCAGACACCTTCAGCACGGCGGGGTGGGTAACGCTGTTTGTCGTCGCCCTTGTCATCTATTTCTACACCCACTATGCGTTCGCCAGCATCACCGCTCATATCCTGGCCATGTACCCTCCTTTCCTCGCCGTCCTCATTGCAAAAGGCGCGCCAATCGGCCTGGTCGCTTTTTCCTTCGCTATCTTTGTCAACCTTGCCGCCGGATTGACCCACTATGGAACAACCCCGTCTCCCATGTACTTCGCCATGGAGTACGTTTCCATGAAAGACTGGTGGAAAATCGGGTTTGCGGTCTCTCTGTCCAATCTCCTGGTTTGGGGGACCATAGGGTTCGCGTGGTGGAAGCTTCTCGGCATCTGGTAATGTGAAAAGGAGTACTCCCGGACCGGGAGGCGCACGGGGATTTACTGGACGCCCTCGGAGTGGCAGGTGATTTTCCTCGCTTAAGTTTCGGAGGTGTAAAACCGAAATTGAAGGAGAAGCAAATGGCAGGCAACCTGGCAAAGTTGGCTTCCGCTCTGAATCGCGCTTCCGGCGCGAAGAAGCTTAACCCCTTCGTCGAGCGCCGGGGTGAACCTCGTTTGTGGTGCTCTGACCTCGTTCAGGTCTGGTGGAAGGAAACGGACCGCTGGAAGCGAAAAGGCTTCGCCGTCCTCGAAGACATCTCCCGCTCCGGCGCCTGCATGCAACTCGAGGTCCCATTGCCCAGTTCTTCTCTCGTTCGCATCAAACACCCCGAATGGAAGGTGGAGGGCGAGGTCCGCTACTGTGTATACCGTGACGACGGTTACTTCGTCGGCGTCCATCTTGCGCAACCCTTCGAGTGGGACGAGAAGCGCTTCCGCCCGAAACATCTCCTCGATCCGCGCAATGTCGGTCCCAAGAAGAGAAAACGCTGAAGCCTACCGCAGCCCGCGAAAATAGGCGATCGTCTCCCGTATCCCATCGTCCAATGACACTCTGGGCTCCCATCCGAGCAGGCGTTTCGCCTTGCCGATGTCAGGACGCCGCCGTCTCGGGTCGTCCTGAGGCAGCGGCAGATACTCGAACTCGAGCGTGGGGTCCACCGCCCCGCGGATGCGTTCGGCAAATTGCAGAATCGTCATCTCCTCGGGATTGCCCAGATTGACGGGATAGCGCTCCTCGGAAAACAGCAGCAGAACCAATCCCTCCACCAGATCCCTCACGTAACAGAAACTCCGGGTCTGCGAGCCGTCACCAAAAATCGTCAGCTTCCGCCCGCGCAACGCCTGGTCCACAAATGCCGGCACCACCCGTCCGTCATCCAAAGCCATTCGGGGCCCGTAGGTATTGAAGATCCTGGCGATCGCCGTCCGCGCGCCATGCACCCTGTGGTATGCCATCGTCATCGCCTCCGCATACCGTTTGCTCTCGTCATAGCACGATCGCGGCCCCACCGGATTCACGTTCCCCCAATACGTCTCCACCTGTGGATGAACTTCCGGATCTCCATAACATTCCGACGTGGAGGTGAGGAGAAAGCGCGCCTTGTCCCGCCTTGCCACCTCGAGCATATTGCGCGTCCCCGTGGAGCCGGATTCCAACGTCTCAACCGGATGCGCGAAATAAAATCTGGGGCTGGCAATCGACGCCATGTGGATCACCCCGTCAAAAGGTCCGCGTCCGGTGAAGGGCGTCGTGACGTCATGCTCCTCCAGCCGGAAAAACGGATTTCCCTCGAGATGCTCCAGGTTTCCACGGTTCCCCGTGATGAAGTTGTCAACTCCCACCACCTCGTGGCCGTCCGCCACAAGCCGGCCGCAGAAGTGAGAGCCGATGAACCCCGCCGCCCCCGAAACAAGAAATCTCAATTGCGTTTAATCCTCCGCCAGTTTATTGTAGCGTGGTAGTATCTGCTTTCTATGGAGAACCCTACCTGGGTCGAAAAGTTGATCCTACTGGCGGCAATCGCCGTCTCCGTCTTCGCATTCTGGCAGCGCTTCGGCAGGGTGGCCGGGATCGTCCAGTCTTCGAAAAAGGACATCGGCTTCGCCCTCGGCTCCGTCGCAGCGCGACTCCGGGTCTTCATCTGGGAGGTGCTGCTCCAGTCGAAAGTCATCTCTCAGCGGCCTCTTCCCGGATTGGCTCACGCTTTGGTCTTCTGGGGCTTCCTCGCCTTCGCCCTCATCACCGTCAATCATTTCGCGGCCGGGTTCGGCCTCGAGTTTCTCACACCGGATGGCTCCTTCGGCCGCTTGTACTTCGCCTTCGCGGCCATCTTCGCCGTCCTGGTGAGCATCGGCATCCTGGGCCTCGCATTCCGTAGATTTGTCTTCCAGCCGAGATGGCTCGGTCCCGTCAAAGCGGAATCCGGGATCATCGCCTTTCTCATCTTTGCCCTCATGGCTACCTACCTCGCGGACTACATTCTCGAGCCCAAAGGCGCCGCGGGACGCCTCCTATGGTGGGTGCACACGGCCACCATTCTCGGCTTCCTCCCCCTCGTCCCCCACACCAAGCACATGCACCTGCTCATCAGCCCGCTGACCGTGTTCTTCAAGCGGGACGGATTCAGCAAGATTCCTCCACTGGTGGACGATGAAGATTTCGGCCTCGACACCGGCAAGGACGTTACCCAGATCGCCGCCCTGCAAGCCTTCACTTGCGTCGAATGCGGACGCTGCACGGAACACTGCCCCGCCTACAACACCGGCAAGGTTCTCAATCCGAAAGAGATCATCCTCGGCGTCCGCGGCTACCTGAATGAATTCGGCCCCGCCGGCGAGGATCCGCTCCTCGGAAAATATCTGCTGCAGGAAGCCATCTTCCAGTGCACCACCTGCGGCGCCTGCGAATTCCAGTGCCCTGTCGGCATCCAGCACCTGCCTGTCATCATCGGACTCAGGCGCGGCGCCACCAACACCGGCAAATGGGAGGATGACTACGGCAACAAACTGTTCCTCAACCTGGAACGTAACGGCAATCCGATGGGATTCTCCTCCGGTGAGCGGCAGAAGTTCCTTGACAAACACCAATTCCCCATTTACGACGGCGGCCAGGAATACTGCCTTTGGCTTGGCTGCATGGGAGCTTTCGATCCGCAAGGCAAAGAGATCATCGTGGCGTTTGCGGAGGTTCTGAACCACCTCGGCGTCACCTACGGAGTCCTCCGCAAGGAGCGCTGCACAGGCGATTCGGCGCGCCGCCTCGGCAATGATCTCATCTTCGGCCAGTTAGCCGAACAGAACACCGAGAACCTCGAGTCAAACAAGGTCGCTAAGGTCCTCTCCATCTGCCCGCACTGCGTCCGCACCATGGGGGAAGACTACAAGGAGTTCGGAAAGAGCGTCCAGATCGAGCACCACAGCGAATTTCTCGCGCGGCACATGGACAAGCTCCCGAAATACGCCCAGGATCGCAAGGTTGTCTTCCATGACCCCTGCTATCTCGGACGCTACCGCGAGATCTACGAGGAACCCCGCGCCGCGGCCTCCCTCGGCGGACTGGTCATCGATCCTCCACGCGCCCGCGAGCGCTCCTTCTGCTGCGGCGCCGGCGGGGGGCTTATTTTCCTCGGCGAAGAGAAGGGCGCCCGCATTAACATGACCCGCGCCAAAGAACTGGTGGGCTCCGGAGCCGAAGTAGTGGGAGCGGCCTGCCCGTTCTGCAACACCATGTTCCGCGATGCGCTCACCGCCGTCTCGAACGCCCCCCCGAAGCTCATGGACATCGCCCAACTCGCCGCCGAATCCATCCGGGAGAACGCGCCAGGGCCGGGAAAAGGCCGGACTGCACCAGAATGAATTGCCGCAAAATGCCGGTGGAGGCTCAATCGACGCGCCTGGCCGTCCCGCTTTCTTTCAGATTGGCGAGATACCGGAGGAACTGGGGCACGACCCGCGTGTACTGGGTGAATCCCTTGCCCCATGCGGCCCCATCGCGCTTGCCGGCTTCCACCATCGTTTCCAAGGCTCCATCGGTTCCGCTTAAAAGCACATCCCTCAGCCGCTGGTCCCCGGTGCGGGCGTGGGCAAAGACGATGCCATCGAAGAGCAGGAAGTTCGACCATGATCCAGAACTCGAGTTGGGGCACGAGGTGTAGCGAAACCCTCGAGCCGACGGAATCCACATGTCATTCACCAGGAAGCGCGCGCCTTTGACAATGGAAACGGCAACGCGCTGATCGCCGGTGGCTTCGTAATAGTGGCGCATTCCGGTAAGCAACACACCGACCATGAAGCCCGCGTTGCCTTGGTGGCGAGGTTTGCAAAAACAATGGCCAGGCACCATCTGCCGCTTCCAACCACCGTCCGGCGTCTGGCGCTCCAGAACCCGTTCGATGATCATACGTCCCGCGTTGAGATAGAAGGGATCGTTGGTGGCGTTATAGGAGGCCATGTTCATAATGAGATGCCAGCCGGGTTGGCGGCAGTTGTTGAAGTCGTAGTTGCGGGTGAAGTAGCTGTCGTAACGATCGGCAGTGCCGAGGGCGGTGTCGAGCGAGCGGCGATCGCCGGTGAGGAAGTAATAATCGAAGTGGCCTTCAATGAAGGTGTGGTCCGCGGCGAAATGGCTTCTGGGACTGCCCTCGCGGAAGCCGCCTTTCGGCGCTCCCGCCGTGGGGCGCGCCTGGTAGTAATCGCCCGAGTGGCCGATGGCGTGCGCATAGACGGCTCCAACCTGCATGGGATCGGAGTGCGCGTGAATCGCATCGATGTCTCGATTGTGCCATTCCATCTCCTCGGCGGCCAGGAAGTAACGCCAGTCGCCGGTGCGGAGGAACTGAAGCAGGAAGGCGTGCTGAGTGTCGTACTCGCTGTTGCCCCAGTTGATGAAGCGCTCACCCCACCAGTCGCCGAAATTGAGCATGCCGTATTCACGCGAGCCTTCGCGGTCGCGAAGGTAACCGGCAAAGGTCTGCGTAAACACGTCGTCGTATTGCCTGACCACCTTGGACGGGCCAGGGGCGGAGAGTTCTCCAAAGACTCCCGTCTTTTCGTACCAATCCGGAGAGGCTGCGGCCATTCGGACCCGTTGCTCATCGCTGACGGCGGCACGGACCTTCGGCTTGCCGAACTCGAACCAGAAGTCTTGCGTCTTTGACATTCCCTGGCGAAGTTTGTACACCCCGTTGTGGAGGTAGTAGTAGATGCGATGTTCGTCGATCGTACCGTTGGCCTGGTCGTACTCATCGCTCCGAATCGGCGGCATGAGGGCGAGTTCAAAACCTTCAGGAGAGACCTTCAAATCCTTCGGATAGGTTTGCCAGAAGTCGCGAACCGCAAGCGTGACGGAGTGTGCGCCGTCGTCCCATTCAGCAATGCCTTCCGCTCGCCTTCCCCGCGCGCCGTTGGGCTGAAGGGTGTACCGGTCATCGGTGTGTTGCTGTAAAGTCGCAAGCAGCCCCGGAGAAAAAGATCCCGAGGCGCCACCGAGCGCCCAGTGTTCGGCCGCTCCGGCCAATGGAACGCGAACGATATAACTCTTGATTTCCGTAAAATCCCGCGCGGTGTTGTCGTTTTCGAAGGTGTGCTGAATGCGGACATAGGGACGGCCGGCCCAGGCATGGAGCCGGACGATGTAGCGAAACAAATTCTTTCCGTCCGGCCCCTGATGGTGGCCGGAGATCCGCACCATGGCGCGGACAGGTCCGCGCTCCTCGATGACTACCTGATCCGGTGCATTCAGGCTGGAGTGGACAACGCCGTCGGACCCGGTGAGCAGGAATTCAGCGGGTTGGGCGGTAAACTCGCCGCTCCCGTCCGGCGCCGGTTCGAGCAGGCCGAATCGTTTCTTCGAGATGGCAAACTGGATGGCTCCGGTGTTGATGATGACGGCATCATCGTTCTCGGAGATCTTCAACGGAGACTCCGGCGCGCCGCGCGTCACTTCCGATCCGTACTCCAGCACGGCCGCGGTGTCTTTGGTGGCGGAATCAAGGAGCACCCATTTGATGCTTCCATCAGGCCAACGTTGAAGCACGCTTGTCTGAAGCGGGATCTCCCTGGAGGCGGAGTCCACCAACCGCAGATGATCTTCCGAGCCGAGCGTTCCCTTGGGGAATGGAACCCCGGCGGTGACGGGGAGTTCGCCTTTCTCGATCTTGAGAGCCAGACGCTCTTTCCTGGCGGACCCCGCGGCAGTCCGCGGCGTGGCGGTGTGAAAAGTCTGCCACTCGCTCGATACAATATTGCCCTCGCGGGAGCGGGCGACGATGCGGTAGCGATAGGTCTTGCCCACGGTAAGTTTACCAAGGCGCAGACGATGATTATTGAAGGGCGCCTCTTCACTCGCGTGGATTGCCGGGTCGTCAGTCTCGACGGCTCCGGCGGAGGGCCAGTTGGTGAGCCAGGTGATGGTTACCGAATCGGCCTTGGCCCTAGCCTCGACTTGACTGATGACATAGTCGGGCACCTTCTCCTGGGGCTTTTCTCTCAGGAGGAAGAGATCCTCGGTCTTGTATTGGCCTTCCTTGGTGAGCGCCTTTAGTTCAACGGTTTCTCCTCCTTTGAAAGTCTGCGGCCGGGTAAGAAAGTAAAGCTTCTGACGATTGTCATCGGCGTTGGCCGCCGCGGTACCCACCTGCTTGCCGTTCACGAAGATCCCGATGCGTTCATCGCCCACACTGTCGTAGAAGATGAAGGCGGGGTAAAACGTACCGGCACTGGGCACGGTGACGGAGATGGAGGCATTCTCGTCCTTGCGTTTCGCCGCCCAAGCGCGGTATTCGGACACGTCCTCGACGAAGCCGTTGAAGCTACACTTGAGGATTGGAAGGTGAATGTTGTTGGAGTCGCCGGCCACGGCGTTGATGACGTCGAGCCCCCAGGTCACACCGACATTCTGGTTGCCGTCGTGATGTCTCGAGCAGCCGGCAAGAAGACCGATCAGCAGCAGGAAAAAAATGTTCTTACGCATTGAAATGAACCTCACTTACCATTCAACTCGAACGCCCATGCGGACGGTCCGCGGACCGCTCTGATCGTAGCTGGCGACGCCACCGACCCCACTGATGACTCCGAGTTGATCCGGAGAAGAGATAGTGAGACCAGGCTCGGAATAATTGGGATGATTGAAGGCGTTGGTGGATGTAATCTCGCAACGCAGGCGCATCCTCTCGTAAATGGCGAAGTACTTGGATAGGCCGCCGTTGAGCACGTTGAGGCCCGGGCCTTTAATGACGCCCTTGGCGGAAGTGCCGTAGTTGCCCGGCCGAGGGGCGGCAAATGCGGTGGTGTCGAACCAGCGCCTGACTTGTTGTTGATCGCCGGGTAGGTTCGGGTTACGAAGAATATCGGGACGGATCGTCACGTTCGCAGGTGTGCGGGATGTTGTGTAGGCGGTGCCGGTGGGATCCGGACCAGTCCACAAAGGAGTGATGAAACGCCCGGAGTAGTAGCTGAAAACACTGGAGATTTCCCAGCCACCGAATAGGGCCTGGGCCCAACGGTTGGATCCGGTCATCCACTTGCGTCCGCTGCCAACGGGTAGTTGGTAGATGAAGCTGCCGGTGACGCGATGTGTCGGGACGTCGAGCCAAACGCCGCGTTCACGCTTACGATCATAAGCGTTCTCGGGAGATTGGCCGCGTTCGAGATCGCCGATATCACGCGCCAGTTGGTATGAAAACTGGTAGAGGAGTCCTCGAACCATCCGCCGTTTGACGTCGAAGGTCAACGAATGATATTGGTGGCCGCCACCATTGGTCAGATAATTGAAACTCGGATATTGCGGAAACATGCGAGGTTTGTCGATGTAGGGGCGGTTGTCGGGAAGAGGCTGGTTGATGTTGAAGGCCCATTCCCCCTGGCGCGTATTAGTGCCCACGTAGGACAGACGGAAGCCCGTGTCCCACCGCTGGTGCTCGATGGTGAGGTTGTACTGCATGCTGTAAGGCACCCGGAGATCGGGACGGATGGCCGTGGGCAACCCCACGGTGGTGACGCCGCCCGCCACGGTGGGAAAAACGCGAGGCAGAATGGCGGTGGGATTATCCTGCGGATTCGTATAGGCGGGTTCATTGATGAGGAAAGGAACGCCACCCGCCCCTGTCGTGCGTGGAACGACATCGTAGTAGATGCCGAAGGCTGAGCGGAAGACTGTGTTATTGCCAAGAGGGCGCCATGCCAAACCCAGACGAGGAGCGAAGTTGTTCTTATCAGTCTTCAATAACGTATTGGGGAGGCCGATCTTGCCGGCTTCAATCACATCGACGTAACCGCGCGGCATCAACGGACTGACTTTGCTCAGGGCGCCATCCGGGACAACGATCTTGCCGGTTCCGATGTCGAACATGGAGAGCATATTGTTGTCTTCCTTCCAGGACGGCTTGTACTCATAGCGGAGCCCGAGGTTAAGCGTGAGGCGCTGGGTAACTTTGAAGTCGTCGGTTATGAACAGCTCATGCCCCCAGCGAGTGAGGCCGTATTCAAGCGGCGGAAAGGCCCGGGAGACGGTGGTGGGAATGCCGAGCAGGAAGTCCGCGTATGGCTGGCCGGTGAAGCGATTCGAGAAGGTCATGTTGCCGAACAGCGAAGCGTTTGCCTGGCCATCGCCAAAACCGACACGAGAGATCGTATCGCCCATTTTGACTGTGTGCTTGCCGCGTAGCCAATTGAGTTGCTCGTGGACCTGGTAGACACGGTTCCGGAAACCGGGATGGCGCCATTCCTGACTCACCGTGATGGGAGTGATGCCGACCCCTGAAAAATTCACTTTGGGGATGCCCGGGATGTCCGGGAGGTTGTCAATCAGACCGACGAGCCCAAACTCGCTGACGAGTTGCTTTCCGCTGGTCGGAGGCTGGCGAGGATTATCATTGAAGGAGATGCCACCGCGCAATTCATTCAACAGATTAGGGCGAATGGTGCGGGACCAGGAAACGTTGAGGCCGCGAGTGTCACGCTGCTGCCAACGTTGGCCGATAGTGGGGAGATTTCCTTCCCAGGGGCGGACCTGCTGCCGTTCCCATGTATAGCGCCCGAAGATGGTGGAGTTCTCATTGAACCGATGATCAATTCGTGTGGTCCAGAGCGTGTCGGGATCGAAGGCGCGGCGTCCTAGCATGTTGAAGTTCTGACTCACGAGAACATCGGAGCGGCCCGTGTTCGGTAGTGGATAGAAACGATCCTGTATCTTTTTCGAGACAGTATTGATGCGTGAGGCCGGAATACGATTGCCGGCGAAGGGTGCGTTGCCATTGAACGGATCGCGCACGGCGGCGCCCGGAAGGAGAGCCGAAAAGTCGCCCTCGCGCCAGGATGGGAGAGGCACGGTGGGATTGAGGAGATCCTGGATGGCGCCGCCCTGCATGGTTTCGTAGGAGAAGAAGAAGAAGCTCTTGTTCTTGCCATTGAAAATCTTAGGAAGAAAGATGGGGCCGCCAACTGATGCTCCCGGCCAATGGCGCACGAACGAACTCCGGGACATGGCGAAAGGATTGCGGGCATTCAGCCCGGCGGTGGAGTAGTAGTCGAAAGCGCTGCCGTGGATCTGGTTCGTACCCGATTTCGAGACGAGTGTAACCTGGCCCAGCGCACCGAACTCCGCGGTATTATTGGCAAGATCGACCCGCATTTCTTGAACGCTTTCGACAAAATCGGCAAGAGGACCGATCAAACTTCCATCGTAAAGATTGTTGAAGCTGATCCCATCGATGCTCTCATTCTCCTGGTTGCCGCGGCTGCCCGCGAAGCGGATGTAAGCATTGCCGCCTGTCATTACCAGCATGCCAGGAATCTGTTGGAGGAAACTGTACATGGATCGGTCATTGAGGGGTAGCGACTTGAGCGCCTCGGCGCCACGCGTATCGCCAATTCGCGTAGTCTCTGTTTCGATCAGGGCGATCTCACTGCTGACATCGATGCTGGAAGCCACGGCGCCCAACTGCATCTGAATGTCGATACGGCGAACGTCGCGCGCCATGATCTGAAAATTTTGTGAGACAAACGAGTTGAACCCCTTCGCTTCGGCTTTCATCTGGTATGTGCCTTCGCGTAGTTGCGGAAGGACGTAGTTACCGGTGGCGTTGGATTCAGCAGTGTAAGTGTAATTGCTCTCCAAGTGAGTTGCGGTGACGGTGGCTTCCGGGATACTAGCCCCGGCCGGATCGGTGATCGTACCAGTAACAGTGGCGAAGGTGGTTTGCGAGCGCAGGGGATTGAGACTCAAGCCGAGACAGGCAAGAAATGCGAAAATCCGCTGAAGGGACATAATCGCTCCTATCGCAATGCGCTACCGCCCAGTGCGCAGCCGAGTGAATTTCGTCGCCCCTACTGACTCCTCGATGGATCGGCTCGGATCGGCCTAAACTAGCGGGAGTTTACTGGGAGCTGGAAGGCAAGGGCGATAATGATTTGTGATCTGAGTGGTTTACGGGCGACAGGCAGTATTACCCACGTTGGGTAATATGCAGCTGATCCAACCCCAAGGTTTTGGCCAAGGCCTGTTGGGTGAGGGTCTGTTTGGAAAGGACAGTGGCGACGCGGTTGGGACCCTTCTCGCCTTGGGGTGGGTACAGCAGAACGAACTGCTGAATCTGTCGCAACTCTTCGAGAAGTTGCTCGGTGGAGATTCCGCTCCAGGCGCTCTGCGCCTGTTTATGGAGATGCTGGAGGAGCGAGATGCCGAGCATGCAATAGAAGGCATGGATGCGAATCTTGCGATCCGTCCAGTGATACATCGGTCCCCAGCCCAGCCAGTCTCCATCTTTGAGGCCGCGAAAGACGCGCTCGATTTCTTGTTGGCCGGAATAGCCCATGGCCACCTGCTCTGCGGTCCATTCCATACGATTCGTGAGCAGCACCGTGCGGCCCAGGCGGTGATCGACGAGCCGCTGCCAGGCCGCGGTGTCGAAATCAAATTGCAGCAACCAGCGGCCATCGCGGGATTCAATCTGATAGCGGATCAACTCCTGCAAAAACTGCCCGGATAGCCAACGCTGAATCTTGCTGCGAATCTGGTTCTCTTTCCAGCGGGCTTGCGGTTTATTCAGTTCCATGGCGAACCTCCGCAAGGATTGAAGCACTTTGCTGAGGCTGGTGGTCAGGCTATGCAATTGCTCGCCGGCAAAGGAAGCCGAATACTTCAACACGCAGAGGTATTCTCGCCCGTGCACCAGTAGCTTTTCGGCTGCCGCATGCACGCCTGGCTGCCCACTGCTGCAAAGCGGCAACTGTTCCACAGCGCGCTCGCGCCACGCCGCCGGCGCTTGATTCCATGGCAAAGCGGAGATCCAGCCCACGCCCGCCTCCTGCAATTCCACCGTGTTGGCCAGAGCCGCCGAACCTTTGTCGAACACTAACGTGACCGAGTCCCGTGCGATCTGACAGCGATCCAGCATGCCCAACATGCGTGCCAGCGAGGTGGAGAATTCCTCGCCGTCGGCCACATTGCCGCGGTAGACGTGATGGCACAAGCTCAGGCCGTTTTCTCCGTCCAGCACGTAGCTGAGGCCCACCTGGCGCAGATTGTGACGGCCCTGCTTGTTGTGACCACGCTGGGCCAGATCATTGCGCGTGTTGTTGCTGGCGATATAGGTATAGAAGTTGGTCGTATCGTAGGCCAGCAAGCGCCGGCTCACCATCTGTTTGCCTTTCCATAAATTCAGCAAACGCAGTTGGGCGCGGTCCAGCGGATCGTCATCGCCGGTGGTCAGCGGATTCAGGTGTTCCGGCAGGATCCTTTCAAAAGCGTCCCAGAAGGCTTGTGAAGTGAAGCGTTCTGACGGGATGCCCCAGATCGAATGCAGAATGGTTCTGCCATACCAATCGGCCACTTCGGTCTTAGGTCCCGGTTGGCAGATGCGGTGGATGGCGGCCAGCAACAGGTAACGGGCCGGTGAGGGTCCGGATCGAGGTGCGGGCCAGAGCGTCTCCAAAACCCCAAACAATCCCGTCTGTTCTGCCGCCAGCCAGAGGGCACCGGGCAGGCCGAAGTCGCGCGAAGCGGCGGATAGCGGGACTGGCGAAGTACGGTCCTTGACCAAGGCAGCGACCTTGTCGGCAGTGCCGAGGTAGGCTTGGTGGACGATGCGGGGCTTGCCCTCGACGCGGGCGCTCTCGACGACGTAGTAGTAGAGCTGCTTGCCCTTTTTCTTGGCGACGAGCGAGGCCATATAGGGTAATACAAGTATACACTGATGCCATCAGAAGTCAATAGGATCGGCAGCAGTTCGCCATGAAAATGTTTGATATAGGGTAATACAATAACTGATCTGAACGGAGCGGGCTATGCCCTTCTAACGGAAGGAGTTCCTCGGAATGCCCGGCGGGCTACTCGCGGCTTTTCAGTAAACTCCCGCTAG
>JADLBD010000153.1 GCA_020847975.1 Bryobacterales bacterium
CCATCTCATGCCGACACCGGCCGGGCAGGCCAAGGTGGACCGTAATGTGAACATGGGGATCCGGCTTTTTCTAGGCCAACTGCACTGAACTCTCGTCACGTACGCATGCTTGCCGGAAGCTCACAGAGAATGCGCAACGCCATTGCGCGGCTCTCAGTGCAGGACGACCTGATCTTCGTCCACGACCCGGGCGGCATACTCCAGGGCGGCCGCGATGTCCTCGCGCGTCAGCTCCGGGTAACTTTCGATAATCTTTTCCGTCGTGTAACCGCCCGCGACCATTCCAAGAATATTGCGCACCATGATGCGAGTGCCTCGCACAACGGGCTTTCCACTGCACACCGCCGGATTGATCTCGATGCGTTCCATTGCCTACCCTTCAGCATAGCCCAGTGCCCTGAAGAACGCCCGGGGCAGGCGGTTTCCTAAAACATATATGAACCACTTGACGGGCTTCTTGAGAGGAGGCCGTTTTCGATGGCCCTATCCCAGACGGCGAAATCCAGCGCCATCGGACCCAGCGAAGAACCACCATGGGCGGCTCACCATGGTGCACAACGACCTGTCGACATGATCTACAGCGAGTACGACGCGCTGGGGCGGGTGACGAAGAGCGCGCGGCGGTTCGCGGGCAGTGAAGTTGTCGCACCACGTTCGGGCCGTGGCGACGTTCACAACCAGTGTGCGGCGATCCGACGTCAATTGCTTTATGGGATCACAGGCAATGATGGGTACGACTGGCCCATACCGGCGCAGTATCGCAATGGGGTTCAACGCAGGATGCGGATCTATGGCGTAGACCTCAGTTCTGAAGAGGACTGAACTTGATAGAGTACATTGTGCACCCTCACTGAACGGTTGTGCCGGTGTAGGGGAAGCGGGATGAACACACAGGACCGGTGAAAGGTAACGCCATCCGTGCTGCTTGGGCTACTGCCATAGTCGCGACCCTATTGGTTGTGGGTTGGCAAGCCGTCGTGGTCCATGTCCTATGGGGTGGGAACTGGACTGCGTTATTTTGTGTGGGAAGCCGGTTTTCGATGCCGCGGGAGGCCGCCGCCGGCGTTGTAAGAATGCCGGACTCGGACGGCTACGACGGGCAGTTCTACCGCCTGATCGCCCGGGACCCTTTCTTTCTGAAAGGCTGGGAGAGGTACATCGACGATGCCCGCTTGCGGTACAGGCGCATCCTGGTCCCAGTGTTGGCTTGGACACTGGCGATGGGGCGTGAGCGCTACATTGATTGCGCGTTCCTTATTTGCATTTGGGCGTCGGTTTTGCTGGGCGTCTATTGGACAGGAATGTGGTTCGCTCAGCAGGGACGCAGCGCGATATGGGGCGCTTCCTTTCTTCTCGTACCTGCGACACTCACCTCCATCGACCGCATGCTGCTGGATGGCCCTCTATGCACACTGTTTGCGGGTTTCGTGTGCCAAGCCTCGCGGGGAAGGCGGCCATGGACGATCCTGCTTTGCGCTCCGCTATTGAAGGAGACCGGCTCCCTACTCGGGATGGGGGTTTGGCTGGAGGCGATACGCTCGAAGCGATGGAGACAAGCCGCTGCCGCATCCGCCACGCAAGTGCCGGCGTTGTTCTGGTTTGCTTTTGTGCAGATTCACACACCTCCTTCGCGCGCGGATGTTGTGCTCTCCCTCCCGGTTGCCGGCCACATGGAACGGCTATTCACACCCAGGTCCTACTCCCTTCCGAGGCAAGGCGAATTGCTGTTGCAGATATCGGACGCCGTAGCGGTAGTGAGCTTGCTAGCCAGCGCCGGTATAGGGCTGGTTTGGCTGTGGCCGTACAAGGATGCCGTCGAAATTTCCACCGTGTTGTTTATTCTGATGGGCCTGGTTCTAGGGGGACAGCCGTATCTTCGCGAGGCGTACGGCTTTGCTCGGCCGATTTCGCCATTCTTGTGGGCGCTGCTGGTACGGGGCATCGCCGAACGCCGATTGCCGGCGGCGCTAGCCACGTTAGGGCTAACCGCATCCGTAGGGCTGAGTCTGGCGTACGAAATGGTGTTGGTCCTCCGGCGGCTCTAATGCGACTCGCGGGCACGTCTCTGGTCCACGAGCCTTGTGCGTGAAGCCAGCGCACGCCCTCCGGACGGTCCCCCTCCGTCCAAAAGCTTTCCGCCAGGGGTGGGGCTGCCGTTCTACTTACGCGCTGAGTACGCCGAGCGGGAACAGACTGGCTCGGAGCTTATATGCGCGCCGTGAGATTTTCCAAGGCGTGCGGCCCCCTGGAGGTTCCGGATAGTGAGCAAACAGACAAGGATGGGTCCCGGCAGCTCAGGGGGCCTTGCTTCCGATTCCAGAGTGCAGGGTGGAGGAGGGAGGGCGGCAGGTGACGTGACGGTGGGAAAGCTCCGGCTCTATATAGTACGAAAAAGTACAAATTGATACGAAATAGTACGAAACAGTTAAGATTAAAACTTATTTCCCCCTCGCCCCGAAAGACGTCCTCGATGTCGCGGCCCCAAGCAAAGCGCGCATGCGGATAATTCCTCGAGCCTGTATGCCGGGTGTTGTCATCAAAGGGTTTGCCTTTCAGTGTTGAGTTTCCTGAACAATCATGATTTACTGTAGGTGCGCCTAGTCACATTGTTGTGTCTTGTTCGTGCGGCGCCGTTGGAGGCTACCGCGATGACCCTTCGTGGTTCAATCGGAATCTCCTGCGGTTTGCTCTTTTCAGTTGCCGGATTATTGGCAGAGAGCCCTGCGGAGGATTACGCGCAAAGTTGCGCGATGTGTCACACGATCGGAGGTGGGCCTTTGGCGGGGCCCGACCTGGCGGGCATGAGCGACCGGCGCGAACGCGCGTGGCTGGTGCGCTTCATCGTCGACCCGCAAGCCGTCATTGACAGCGGCGACCGCACGGCTCGGGCACTGGTGCAAACCTACCAAGGCATGGTGATGCCGGCAATTCCGGACATGACGCCGGAACGCGCGACGGCGTTGGTGGACTATGTGCGCCAACAGGAAGGAAGCGGGGGCTCGGCGAAGACGGCGGAGGGCAAGCCGGCGGCGCTGGAACCATTCACGCCGGAGGTAGTCGAACGCGGGCGCGCGCTTTTTTCAGGATTGGCTCCGTTCGACGCGGGAGGAACCGCCTGTATCGCGTGCCACGACACCGGCGATCTGCCGGGGTTGGGCGGCGGGGCTCTGGGCCCTTCGCTCACGCACGTCTTCAAGCGCCTCGGCGGCCGGAAGGGCCTGGAGACGTGGCTGGCCTCGCCACCCACTCCGGCGATGGCCTCTCTGTACCGCCGGAGGCCGTTGACCGAGCGGGAGATTGCGGCATTGATCGCATACTTCGAAGATCGCGCGGGCGGTGAAGGGAAGTCTGCCGCGCGCGGGGGCTTCCTTCTGCTGGGGAGCGGCGTAACGGCGCTGCTCCTGTTTGGATTCCATCTGCTGTGGCGCGAGCGCTTCCACGGCGTCCGCGCCAGGCTGGTCCGGCAATACCGGACGCGAGGCGTGCAATGAGTAACTCCACGGAACTTACCTGGATTCGGGACCAATTCGATCCCAAGCTGCTCGAGTGGGAAGAGTTCTATCGCAACCGCTGGGAGCACGACAAAGTCGTGCGCTCGACGCATGGCGTCAATTGCACAGGCGGATGCACCTGGAATATCTACGTCAAGAACGGCATCGTGACATGGGAGATGCAGGGGCTGGACTATCCGCTGCTGCAATCGGGAATTCCCCCATACGAGCCCCGTGGCTGCCAGCGAGGCATCTCGTTCTCGTGGTATCTCTACAGCCCGCTGCGGGTGAAATATCCATATGCGCGGGGAGCGCTGCTCGACCTGTGGACGAAAGCCCGCGCCGTACATGCGGACCCTGTCGACGCCTGGAAGTCGCTGGTGGAGAATCCCGAGACGCGCCGCAGTTGGCAGCAGGCGCGCGGCAAAGGCGACTTCCGCCGTATCGGCTGGGAGCAGGCCGTCGAGATGATCGCGGCGGCCAATATTTATACGATCAGCAAGTACGGTCCGGACCGGATCGCGGGCTTCTCGCCGATCCCGGCAATGTCGATGGTCTCCTACGCCTCCGGGGCGCGCCTGCTGCAGTTGATGGGCGGCGTGTCCATGTCGTTCTACGACTGGTACTGCGACCTTCCGCCAGCCTCGCCCGAGACATGGGGTGAGCAGACCGACGTCCACGAGTCCGCCGATTGGTACAACGCCAAGCTGCTGGCGATTTGCGGCTCGAATGTCGCCATGACGCGCACGCCCGACTCCCACTTTGCCACGGAAGCGCGGCACAACGGAACGAGGCAATGGGTTTTCTCGCCGGATTTTTCGCAGCAATCCAAATTCGCCGACAATTGGATCCCCATCAACGCCGGACAGGACGGGGCGTGGTGGATGGCGGTGAACCACGTTCTGCTCCAGGAGTTTCACCACAACAGGCAGGTTCCGTATTTCCTCGACTACTGCAAGCGCTACACGGACTCGCCGTTTCTGGTGACTCTCGAGAAGGCTGAGGGTGAGGTTTACAGACCGGGGCCGATGCTGCGAGCCAACCGTCTCGCCACTTACCGGGACATCGAGAACGGGGATTGGAAGTTTCTGATGTGGGACGAAACGGAGCAGCGTCCCAAGATGCCGCTGGGCAGCACGGGCTTCCGGTGGCAAACAGCGCAAGGGAAGTGGAATCTCAAACTGGAGGATGGCCTCGACGGGAGTCCGATCGCGCCTGCTCTGACGTTCCTCGGGAATTCGGCCGCGACGCTTCGAGTGGCCTTCGACGATTTTTCCTCCGGGTCGACTCTCACGCGCAGCGTTCCGGTGAAACTGGTCCAGACAGGCGACGGCCGGGAAGTGGCGGTTACGACAGTCTACGACCTGCTGATGGCACAGTACGGAGTGTCACGCGAACTGGAAGGCGACTATCCTCGAAGCTACGACGACGACGTACCCTACACTCCAGCGTGGTCGGAGAAGTACACCGGGATCAGCCGCAACGTGCTCATCCGTTTCGCGCGGGAGTGGGGCAACACGGCGGAAGGCACGGGCGGCAAGTGCATGGTGATCATTGGGGCAGGCGTGAACCACTGGTACCACAACAATCTGATGTACCGGGCGGCGATTCACGCACTCATGTTCGCAGGCTGTCCGGGAGTGAACGGCGGCGGCCTGGCGCATTACGTTGGTCAGGAAAAACTGGCGCCAATGGAACCCTGGTCAGCAATCGCTTTCGCCAAGGACTGGCATGTACCGTCGCGGCTGCAGAACTCGCCGAGCTGGCATTACGTTCACAGCGATCAATGGCGCTACGAATCCGAGTTCAGCGAGTATCACACAACCAGGGCCGGTGATGGAAAGGCCGGCGGGGAGTCCATGGCACAGGGCCACACGATGGACCTGCAGGTACGGGCCGTGAAAAACGGCTGGCTGCCTTTCTATCCGCAGTTCAACCGCAGTCCGCTGGAGGTGATGAAGCAGGCGCGCGCGGCCGGCGCGAAAACCGAGCAGGATATCGGCAATTATCTGGTAGAGCAGTTACGCCAGGGCGAGTTGAAGTTTGCCGTCGAAGATCCGGACGCGGAAGAAAACTGGCCGCGTGTGTGGTTCATCTGGCGCGGCAACGCCATTCTGGCTTCAGCCAAAGGGCACGAGTACTTCCTGAATCACTATCTGGGCACGCACCACAGCGATGTGGCCGGGGAGCGCGCCAAGGATTCGGCGCGGGATGTGGTGTGGCGCGAGAACGCCCCACAAGGAAAGATGGACCTCATCGTCGATCTGAACTTCCGCATGGACACCTCGGCCCTCTATTCCGATATCGTGCTGCCGGCGGCGACCTGGTACGAGAAGGACGACCTCAACTCGACCGATCTGCACAGCTTCATCCACCCATTGCAGGCCGCCGTGCCGCCCTGCTGGGAATCGAAGAGCGATTGGAAGATTTTTCAACATATCGCCAGGAAATTTTCCGAATTGGCGGAAAAGCATCTGCCCGACCCGGTGGAGGACGTGGTGGCATTACCGCTGGCGCATGACACGCCGGCAGAAATGGCGCAGGCGGCGCCGTCGGATTGGGCGCATGGCGCAGGCGAGGCGGTTCCGGGCAAGACCATGCCCGCCTTCAAGGTGGTGGAGCGGGACTACAGGAATCTCTACAACCGGTTCAATTCGCTGGGTCGCAACGTGCGCGAAAACGGACTGGGAGCGCACGGCACTCACTACCATTGCGCCGATTTCTACGACGAAGCTGCAGCTTCGCCGCTGGTGGAGAGGTGGGGAGGCCAGGTTTATCCGTCGCTGGCGGAGGAGAAAGACGTCTGCAACCTGATCCTGACACTAGCCAGCGTGACCAACGGCGAACTGGCATGGCGTTCCTACAAAGGCATGGAGGCGAGGACCGGGCTGGAACTGGCGCACCTGGCCGAACGAAATCGCGGCCACAGGGTATGCTTCGCGGATATCGTGGCCAAGCCGGTCCGCCTGATCAACAGCCCGATGTGGTCCGGCCTGACGGAAAACGGCAGGCCTTACTCTCCTTTCACCTACAACGTGGAGCAAGGGATTCCCTGGCGCACACTGACCGGCCGCCAGCACTTCTATCTCGACCATCCCGGCTACATCGACTTCGGCGAACATCTGCCGGTGTACAAGCCGAGGCCTCCGTTGCAGCAATACGGCGACCTTCTGGTGAGCAAGCCGGATTCGCGGACGCTGATGCTCAATCATCTGACGCCTCACGGCAAGTGGCACATCCATTCCACATTTGGGGATAACCAGCGCATGACAACGCTGTCGCGCGGCTGCGAGCCGCTGTGGATGAACGATCGCGACGCAGCTGAGATCGGCGTGGCGGACAACGATTGGGTAGAGGCCCACAACGATCACGGGGTAGTCGTCACCCGCGCGGCGGTCAGCGCCCGCATCCCGAGGGGGATATGTCTTCATTACCACTCCCCGGAGCGCACTTACTCGGTGCCGAAGTCCCCTCTGCGCGGCAACAGGCGCGCCGGCGGCCATAATAGCCTGACGCGCATCCGTCTGAAGCCGAACCTGATGATGGGCGGTTACGGGCAGTTCACGTATCACTTCAACTACTGGGGACCGACCGGCACCAATCGGGACACGCACATCTACGTGCGGCGGCTCGATCAGGTGGAATGGTAGCGAACCGGAAGAAGGGAGTTAACCGGACATGAATGTTCGCTCACAGATTTCGATGGTCTTTCACCTGGACAAGTGCATTGGCTGCCATACCTGCTCGGTGGCCTGCAAGAACGTGTGGACGGACCGCAAAGGCGCCGAATACATGTGGTGGAACAACGTCGAGACCAAGCCCGGAACGGGTTATCCGACGCTATGGGAAGACCAGGAAGAATACCAGGGCGGGTGGGAGGCGCCGGGCGGCAAACTGCGGTTGAAATCGACCAGCAAGCAGAAGCTGGTCTTCAATATTTTTCACAATCCGCACATGCCCTCGATCGACGACTATTATGAGCCGTGGACATACAACTACGAGCATTTGTTCGACGCTCCGGCGGGCGACGACCAGCCGGTGGCGCGGCCGATTTCGCAGATCACCGGAGAACTGGTGCAAATCGAATCGGGTCCGAACTGGGACGATGATCTGGGCGGCTCGCCGGTGTATGCGGCGAACGATCCGAACCTCGAGGGTTTGAGCGAGGAGCAGCGCTCGCAGCTCTCCTCGGTGGAGCGGCTGGTCTATTTTTACCTGCCGCGGATTTGCAACCACTGCCTGAACCCGTCGTGCGTCGCGTCGTGTCCTTCCGGGGCACTGTACAAGCGAGGGCAGGACGGAATCGTGCTGGTGGATCAAAATCGCTGCCGCGCATGGCGCTCCTGCATCGCGGCCTGTCCCTATAAGAAGGTCTATTACAACTGGTTTGCGGGAAAAGCGGAGAAGTGCATTCTGTGTTACCCGCGGCTCGAAACCGGCCAGGCGCCGGCCTGTTTCCATTCCTGTGTCGGCCGGATTCGCTACCTGGGCGTACTGCTGTATGATGCCAGCCGAATCGAGGAGATGGCGCTCAAGAAGGACGCCGAACTGGTGGAGGCGCACCGGTCACTGATTCTGGACCCTCACGACCCTGAGGTAATCTCCGCGGCGCGGGCGGCGGGAATAGACGAAGCCGTTCTCGAATCGGCGCGCCGATCGCCCGTTTACAAGTTTGTGAAGGAATGGAAGATGGCGCTGCCGCCGCACATCGAGTATCGCACCATGCCGATGTTGTTCTATGTGCCGCCGCTATCGCCGGTGATTTCCACTCGAGTGAACGGGATGGTCGACTTCGACTCGACGGGATTCTTCCACGACATTGACGAATCACGGGTGCCCGTGCGATTTCTTGCCAATCTGTTTGGCGCGGGCGAAGAGCGCGAGATGCGCTATGCCTTGAGGAAGCAGATGGCGGTGCGCTGGTGGCGGCGGGCGCAGACTACCAGCGATGTCGACCGGGAAACCGCTCTGCGGATGCTGGCCGAGGCCGATTGTACGCCCGAACAGGCGGAAGCGATCTACCAGCTCACCGCGTTGTGCACTTTCCAGGATCGCTTCGTGATTCCGCCGATGCATCGTGAGGAGGTGATCGAGAAGCGGCACAGCCCGCGGCAGGCCCAGTCGTCGGCAGGCTTCGGATTCACAACCGGAACCGGGAGGTCGATATGACCTGTCTGCTGGAAACGATAGGGGAGCTGCTGCGGTATCCGGACGAGCGTTATGCGCTTTTGCTCGATGAGGCAGTGAGGCATTCGCTGGACGAATGCCGCGCCGCGCTCGAGCGGTTGCGGGAGCGGACGTCGGTCCTCAGCCTGAGCGAGTTGCAGGGACTCTATACGAGAACATTCGATTTGAGCCCTTTGTGCTCGCTGGAAGTGGGCTGGCAACTCTACGGCGAGGATTACGCGCGCGGGAGCTTCCTTGCCTATATGCGCTCCGTACTGGCCGCCCACGGCGTAGCCGAACGCGGGGAACTCCCGGATCATCTGGCCCACGTGCTGCCGGCCATCGCGCGCATGCCCGCCGGCGCCGATGATCTGCGCCAGCGTGCGGCGCTGCCCGCCGTCCGGAAAATGCTGAAGGTGTTCGAGGGGCAGGCCAATCCCTACGCCGATCTGCTGCGCGCGACGGCAATACTGCTCGAAATACCGGTGAGCAAGCCGGAAGAGGAGCCAAGCCATGTTTGACACGTTGCTGTTTGGCGTGCTGCCTTACGTCGCTACGTTCACCTTTTTCCTGGTGACGATCCAGCGGTATCGCCAGCGGAGCTTTTCCTATTCGAGTCTTTCCTCGCAGTTTCTGGAGAACCGGAGACACTTCTGGAGCCTGGTGCCGTTCCACTATGGCATTCTGGTCGTCCTGGCCGGCCACATCATTGCGTTTCTGTTTCCCCGCGAGTTACTGGCGTTCAATAGCCGGCCGCTGCGGCTCTACATCCTGGAGACAGCCGCGTTGACGGGAGGCCTGATGACGTTGGTGGGGCTCACGGCGGCGGTGGTGCGGCGGTGGACCACGGCAAAGATCCGCACCGTAACAACCGTATCGGACTGGCTGGTCTATGCGCTCCTGATGCTTCAGGTGGCAAACGGCGTTTATGTCGCGGTTGCCCACCCGTGGGGATCGAGTTGGTTTGCGGCCTCCGTGTCTCCTTACCTGTGGTCGCTGGCCCGGCTGACCCCGGACATCACGACGATTGCGCCGCTGCCGTGGGGAGTGAAGCTGCACGTCGTCAACGCTTATCTGCTGATCGGATTTTTTCCTTTCACCCGGCTGGTTCACGTCCTGGTGATTCCGAATGTATACCTGTGGCGAAAGCCGCAGGTGGTGAGATGGCCTGGCCGTCCCTATCCCGCGAGTTAGAGAGACGCAAATGAACATCAAAGGATCTCCCCGGGAGGGCTTGTTCGCATCGACCCTCGGGTTTTTAATTGGTTTTGCGGCGGTCGCCTTGTTCGGCCCCACGGCCAAGCGCTTCCAACAGGTGATGGATCTCAGCCCCATGATGGTGGGCTTCCTCGTCGCCGCACCGTCGCTTTCGGGTTCACTTCTGCGGATTCCATTTTCGGCATGGGTGGATACAACGGGGGGGCGCAAACCGTTCCTGGTGCTTTTGGCGCTTTCCATTGTTGGAATGACCGGACTTACCGGCGTTGTGTGGACCCTTTACCCGGCGGGCCTGTCGCCCGCAGTCTACCCGCTGTTGCTGGTGCTGGGGCTGCTCTGCGGCTGCGGCATTGCAACCTTTTCGGTTGGGATCACGCAGGTTTCCTACTGGTACCCGCGCCGGGAACAGGGACGCGCACTGGCGATCTTTGCCGGGTGCGGCAACCTTGGTCCGGGCATTTTCTCGCTGCTGATACCCCTGGCGTTGTCCTCGATCGGTCTTGGCGGCTCGTATCTGGTGTGGCTGATGCTGCTGGCGATCGGGACGGTCCTTTATGCGCTGATGGGGCGGAATGCGTGGTATTTCCAATTACGGGAGGCGGGGCGGAGCGCTGAACAAGCCCGATCCGAGGCCCGGGAGATGGGGGAGGAACTGTTTCCCGCCGGGACGCTCAAAGAGAGTCTGCGTACCTCGATGCTTGCGTGGAAGACGTGGGCGCTGGTTTGGATCTACTTCACCACATTCGGTGGATTCATCGCGCTCACTGCGTGGCTGCCGACGTATTGGACGGAGATGTACGGCGTGACCCCGATCGTGGCCGGAATTCTGACCGCGGTCTATTCGATCCTGGCCTCGCTCATCCGCGTCGGCGGCGGCGTCATGGCTGACAAGCTCAAGGAGGGCGGAGAGAACACGGCCATCCTGGCGCTTTTAGTGACGCTCATCGGAGCGCTGGTGATGACAATGAGCAGCGAGTTTGAACTGGTGTTGCCGGGAATCGTCCTGATGGCCATTGGGATGGGTGTGACGAATGCCGCCGTTTTCAAGATCGTGCCGCAGGCTGTACCCGAGGCGGTGGGGGGCGCGGCCGGATGGGTTGGGGGCTTGGGCGCTTTCGGCGGCTTTGCAATACCTCCGATGATGGCGTTTGCGGTTGGGGATCTCGGTAAGCGAGGGTACTCGATCGGCTTCGTGGTTTTCGTGTATCTGACGATTTCCGCGCTGCTGATGGCGTGGGTTCTGAAGTACGCCATGGAGAGCCGCCCCCCGGAGTCCGCGGCGGATTGACCGATCGGGCCATTCAGAAGTCGAGGGAGGCAGAAGTCGAGGGAGGCAGTGACGGCGGCGAGAGCCGGGGGGACAGGTTACTGGACGCCGAAACCCGACCAAGTGGCGGCAATCACGAACTGGCCGACTCGCGGACCACGCGCGACCTGCTCCAATGCGGTCAGAAGCGGCTGGCCGCGTTTACGCCGTACATCACCGACAACGCCGGCACGCCGGCTGCCAGCACCGTCTGTTTTTCGCGCAGGTGGAGTAAACGGATGGTCACGCCGATCAGATCAAACAGGTTTGGAGTGGCCCAGGCCCCGCCACGGTCGTACAGGGTGACCATGCTGTCCTCCTGAACGGGGCCTATGTTGCCGAACCGCAGCCGTACGGCGCGCCGTGAGCTTCCGGCAAGGATGCGTGACTCGCTATAGCAGCACGTAGTAATTTCGGAAATGCCTCGAAAGAAGACACCAACCGCAGAAGATTTTCTCAATTTGCAGAGTAGGCTGGCGGAATGGCGG
>JADLBD010000154.1 GCA_020847975.1 Bryobacterales bacterium
ATGCCCGTGCTCATGAGAATCAACCACGTGACCCTCGGCTTGGTCAGCTCGATATAGTCCTTCATGATAGAAACTTACAAATGTAGTGAAAGGGATACCCAGTCCTTTTCATTCTACCCCTTGAACGTGAAGTCTGCTGTCTGCGCCTGCTTCGGCTCCACCTTCACCTTCATCTCCTGGGCGCCGTAACGTTCCTGCCATGCCTCGATCGTGTATTCACCCGGCGGCACGTTCTTCAAAGTGAACGTCCCGTCATCGCCCGTAACAGCGAAGTAGGGATGGGACAGAACCCCCACCCACGCCCGCATCCAGGGGTGCACATTGCACTTGAACAGTATGGGAGGCATCTCCTCTTTCGGAAACGTCTTCACCTTGACGTCGCCCTTGGGAGGCTGCGATTCGTTCCACTCGCGGTTCACCCTCGGCAGCGGGTGGATGTTGTGGTTCGTCGTGTCGCTGTTGGAGATCTCGAGCGGCTGGTTCACCATCACCCCCACCACGTGCGGCACATAGATGCAGCCGGTCTGATCGAGCTTGACGGAGGCGGTGGGAGTGGGGTACTCGCCTTTGGGCAGCCCCTCCTTGATGTAGACCAGAACGTTCTTGAGCGTGCCGTTGCCATTGAGCACCACGTCTTCCGCGTAGACCGGACCCTTGTGCATTCTGGCGCACGCCGGGGTGGCATCCATGCTGAGCACCTTCGGCGTAGGCTTCTCGCCGGTAAACGCTACCTTCCCGGTAATCGAGCCCGCCGTGGCTGGATCCACGGGAGGAGCCGCCGCGGCCGGAGGCGCGGAACTTTCCGCCTTCTTTGCTTCCGGCCCCCCGCCGCCACAGGAGGCGAGCAGGACTGTGACCGACAGCGTCACCCAAAACATTTCACGTTTCATTTGTTTGATAGCCTCGACTACACGGATGGGGATGGAGAATCCGGAACAGAACCTTATAGGTTACCATCGAATCTAAGCGCCATGCGATTTCTCTTCCCGCTTTTTCTCTGCCTCAGCCCTCTTCCCGCCGAATACCTCCGCATCGAGCAGAGCTTCGGAGCCATGAACTGCGCCTCCTGCGCCGAGTTCATCCAGAAGAAACTCGCCCGCAACCCCGGCGTCGAATCCGTCAATGTGGACCGCAAGAAGAACGTGGTGACCGTGGCCCTCAAGCCGGGCAACAAAGTCCGCCTGCGCCAGGTCCGCGACTTCGTCGAGCAGAGCGGCTTCAAGCCCAGTGAGGCCGAGGTTGTGGTGCTCGGAACCGCTTCGGTCGAACGCGGCATCACGACACTGAAGATCGCCGATTCGGAAGACTCCATCCGGCTGCGCGACCCGGACACCCGCATGCGGGAATACATCACCAAGAAAGTGGAGATTAAAGGCACGGTGGAAAGCGTCATGAGCCAGGGCTCGCGCATCGACATTCTGGAGGTGCGGGAAGCGAAGGTGGTCAAGTAGCCCCGCAAGGGGTAGACTTGATCCATGATTACCGGCAGACGTTCGTTTCTCACTGGCGGCAGCTTCGCGTGGCTCTCGCGCTGGCTGCCTTTTGGAGCGGCTCCCGCGGCAGCGGCCACTCGCGGCAAGAGCGTGTATGAGGAACTGGGCATCCGCCCGATCATCAACTTCCGCGGCACGCACACCACGATCGGCGCCTCGAAGGAATGGCCGGACTTGCACCCGGCAATGCAAGAGGCATCACGGCATTTCGTCTCCCTCGAGGAGTTGCAGGACCGAGTCGGCGAGCGCCTCAGCCGCCTGATCGGAACGGAAGCGGCGATGGTCACCACCGGCACGGCCGGCGCCATCTGCGTGGGCACGTGCGCCTGCGTCGCCGGAAGCGACCAGCAGGCCATCCGGCGCATTCCGGACACCACCGGTCTCAAGAACGAGGTGCTCTGTCTCAAGCTGCATCGCAACGGCTATGACCACGCCGTTCGCAACGTGGGCGTAAAAATGGTCGAGGTGGAGAACGCGGAACAACTGCGCGTGGCGGCCAACTCCCGCTCGGCGATGATGTACTTCCTCGGCGGCACCAGCGGCGACGCTTCGTGGCCGGAAACAATGAGCGTCGAGGCGTGCCTCAGGATCCTCAAGCCCCTCGGCATCCCCGTGCTGGTGGATGCGGCCAACATGCTTCCCCCGTTCGACAACCTGCGCAAACTCGCCGCGGCCGGCGTCGACTTGATCGCCTGTAGCGGCGGCAAGCACATGCGCGGCCCGCAATGCTCCGGTCTGCTGGCCGGACGCAAAGACCTGGTCACCGCGGCCCGCCTGAACATGAGCCCGCACTCGGACAGCCTCGGCCGCCCGATGAAGGTCGGCCGCGAGGAGATCATCGGTCTGTGGCTCGCCGCCGAGAAATACTCGAAGCTCGACTTCGAAGCGCTCGACAAGGAGAACCTCCGTCAGGCCGAGTACATCAAGTCCACCCTCTCGCGCATCCCGGGCGTCAAGGCGGAGATCGTCTCCATCGACCGCACGCGCAAGGTCCGCCGCGTCGCCGTCACCTGGGACGAGAAGTCCCTGGGCATCACCGCCGCCGAATGCGAGAAGCAGCTATGGGACGGCACACCACGCATCGCCGTGTTGCGCAACCAACCGCAAGGGATCGAGTTCACCTGCTTCATGAACGACCCCGGCGACGAGAAGCCCGCCATGCGCAGGATGGAGGAGATCTTCACCCGGCGATCCTGAGACGTAAGCGTATTCTATGGATGCTGTTACTCACCGCCGTCCTGGCGCGATAAATGTAGTCGTCCTTGATCACCGTGCCCGGAGGCCAGATCTCACGGAGCCGGAATTCCGGTTGATCCATGGCGATCAGCCTACCGGCAGATGTTGGGGGATGTCAAGGGTCGATCAAGGCTTGTCGATCAAGGCTCGATAAGCGCGATCAACTCTCCAGCATTCGCATGTATTCTTCATCCGGGCCAATCCAGAACCAGATGAAGACATCCCCTTCACGTATGGCAAGAGCGCGGAAAGAGTTCGTGACACGGGCCGACCAGAACATCCCAACGGGCTTCAATTGGAGAGAAGGGTGACGGGGATTCGCACTTAAGAGAGCAAACTGCTTGTCCGCACGGCGCTGAATGGCCTCAGGCAAAGCTAGATAGTGATTCCAGAATTCAGGAAGGGCTTTGAACCGAAAGATCACCCGTGGTTCTTCGACTCCTGTCGTTTCGCCTTGACCCCTGCCAAGCCCTCATCGAAAGGCCTGGCCTTGGCCTCCGCAACTTCCCGCTTGACTCTTTCTGCCCAAGCAGCGCCGCGTCCACCCGGAGAGAAATCTTTGACCATCTGACTGTCCCACTCGTCGTAGTCGACTTCGTTGAGCCATTGAGCGAGAGAGTGACGCTCTTCCTTGGGCAACTCTGCAATTGCTTCCTTGATATCCTCGACCGTCATACAACTACTATAGCTTTGGTCGCGCGCTTACCGGTCATCATCATCCACATCGAGCGATAGCGGCGCAAACGCCGCCTGCCGCGCCGACGGGTACGGAACGTCCCACCCGCGGATGGATCCCCATAGAATCCGGTTCAGCCGCTCGGTGGGCACAGCATCCGGCACTTCCCATTTCATTCGCGCCGAATCGCGGGCGCCTTTGCGCGCGGCGCCGCGGAGCGCTGTGACCGCTGGATTGCGGTCCGTCAGCGGCTGCTTCGGCACGACAGCCTGATACGGCGTGGCATCGGCGGCGTCCGTGAAACTCGCGCGCATCTCCGTGGCGATCATGTCGAACAGCGAGAGCGTGGGCAGGCCCAGCATCAGTTCGATGGTCTTCAGGATGCTCTGGTGCGAATAGAAGGTGGAGTCGATGTGGCCTCGCCTGACGTAGGGGCTCACGGCCAGCGCTACGGTGCGGTGGCCATCCACGTGGTCCACGCCGTTCTGCGCGTCGTCTTCCACCACGAAGATCGCCATCTTCTTCCAGAACGGGGTGTGGGTCAGAGCCTCCACCATCTGCCCCAGCGCCAGGTCGTTGTCCGCGACCATGGCCTTCGGGGTGGATGCGTTGGCAAGCGTGCCGTTGGTGTGGTTGCTCGGCAGTTGCACCATCACCAGGTTCGGCATCTTCCCTTCGGCTTCCCACTGCTTCACATCCTTGAGGAAGATCCGCGCGCGCACCACGTCGGGGATGGCTGTCGTATAGGCCGGATAGTTGCGCGCCAGGATGCGGTTCAGCGGCGCGATCGGCGCGGTGATGTTCCACTCGCTGGAGAACTCCTCGCCCTGCTGCCAGCGGGCCAGGTATTCATGCCGCTTCGGCTGCGCGACGCGTGTGATGCCCGCATATTCGCCGTAAACCTTCACCGTCTTCCCGCGGCTCAACGCGGCGTCCCACAGGAACCCGCTGTCCGAAATCGCCAGCGGATCCGACCCGTCGAAAGGGTAACTCCGGCCGGCATATCCAGGCCACATGGCGTAGGCGTTCTCATTGGCCTGGGTGATCCACTGGTGCCCATCCGCGCTGTTTCCGCCCGTCGCATAGAAATTGTCGAGCAGGACGAACTGCCCGGCAAGACGGTGCTGATTCGGAGTCACTTCTTCACCGAACATCACCAGGGACGGCTCGCCGTTGCCTTTCTTCATGTCTCCGAACACCTGGTCGTACGTGCGGTTTTCCTTGATGATGAAGACGACATGTTCGATGAGCGAGGGCTCGCCGCTTCTGCGCGGCACCGCGGCCGGGGCGCGTTTCAGATCCGGCTTCGCGGGCGCCGCGCGAGGCGTGCCGGCCAGCGCAAGATGGTTGTTCTCCCCCACTGCCGTCGTGAGGCTCGCCAATTGCGCCTCATCCGGCAAGTCCACAACGTTCACCGCTCCCCGGTAGGCGTGGACAAAGCGTTTGTTCGGCGCGTCTCTCCATGCCGACCCCGCCCCGAGCAGAGCGCCGACCGCCAACCGCTTGCCGTCCCTGCTGAGCGCGAGGGAGTTCGGATACCACGCCGTTGGGATCATCCCCTCGATGGCGCCCGTCCGCGCGTCCATCGCCACCACGGCATTGATGCCGCCGCAGGCGATCCACAGCCGTTTTCCATCCGGCTGGAGCACAATCGCAGTGGGCGCGATTCCGGATACCTTCTCTCGAAAGGGCCGGACGGCATAGGTCGCCGCTACCCGCATCGCCTTGGTATCGACCACGTCAATCACATCGCGGTTGCTGCTGGCGACATAGAGCCGTTCCGCCTTCTCATCCCAGGCCATCGCGTTCGGGTGCGCATTCACCTTCAACGTATGCGTCACCGAGAGTTTGTCCACATCCACGCGCGCCACGGTTCCCGTGTTTGCAATTCCTCGAGGGTCCACCAGGACGCGGTCCGCGCGCGGGTCATAGCCCGCCGGCGCCGCGCGGTCCGCCGATCCCGCTACCGGCCCGCCCCAGTTGCTTACCCACGCCACTGAGCCGCTATTGTTCAGTACGGCGGCAAACGGCGCGACGCCTGTTTTGACAGTGCCCAGCAGTTTGCCCGAGTCGCGTTCCACAAGAGCCACCTGGTTGTCATAGGTGAGCGGGACGGCGGCAACCTGGCCGGCAAGGGCGATGGCTCCGGCCAGAAACTTGCCGAGACTTGCCTGTAGGGTATGTTTGCTGGAAGTGAAAGCGCCGAACTCAACCGCTTTGGCGCCGCGAGTCACCGTGGCCGCCAGCGCGCGCCCGGAATGCTCGTCAAAGCGCAGGCTCTGCAATCCGGGAGTCCCGCCGAGGGGGATGGATGCCAGAACTCTGTTCTCGCGCCAGTCGATCCGCAACATATGGCTGGCGGTGGCCACCCACACTTCACCAGGATCGCCGCCGAAATCCACCGCATAGACCCGGCCTTCGAACACGGCGGGAACGCCCGCCGGCGTAATCGACTGGCGGGTCGTAATCACGCCGGGGTCGGTTACCTGCCTTACTGGGCGGTCGGCGCTCTGCGCCCACAGCAAGCCGGTCCATGCCATCCACATCGCAACTGTTTTCATGCCGGATACCACCACCACTATACCTATCCTGAAGCATCTTCAAAAAATCTCAGTGAATTTCCCGATACTTTTTCACTCACGTGGATTGTATGCTCATCGATATGTGGGATCTGTTCCTTCCTTCGCCCAGCTTCGACGGGGAAGCGCAGTGGAGGAGGGAACATCCCGCCCAAAGCCTGGCGTGCCGCGTAGGATGACGGCAGTGGTCTGCGTTAGCGCTTTCTCTTGCCAGCCGGCTTCGAGGCGTGTTGAATTCCCAAAGCTGCGAGCATTTCCCGCGACCCTGCTTCAAAGCTCTTGCGAAAGTCCACATTCTGGAAGGCCGAGAGAGTCCAGGATAACTTTTTCGCTTCGCAGGTCTTGTAAATTACCGGAAGAATTCTTCCCTTGTAGCGCTTCTCTTCCAATGCGAACATCAATTCCCGTTTCACCCACTCGGACTCGACGGCCTGCGGAGAAAGGACCAGCAAGAACCAATCACACCGCTCGAGTGCGGCTCCGATCTCATCGTGCCATTCCTGGGCGCCGCGGATATTGGCCTTGCTGAGAAACGACTTCACCTCGTGTTCCGCCAGCACACCCACGATCCGGTTGACGAATGCGATGTTCTTGCTGGAATGGGAGACAAACACCTCAGCCGGTACGGCGCGTCGCTTGCGGGACATAGGCGGGTTTTCTTAGCAGGTCGAGAATCTGTTGGCTCGTGGTCACAGGGTCTTCGTAACGGATCTGAGGCAGAGACTCGAGGATCCACGGGGCAGCCTTGGTAGGCCGGAGGATGATCGGAATCAGGCGTCCACTGAGATGCTCCGCACCCAGAGCATAGGAGATTTCGAGTGACACCCATCTGGACTCCATCGCCTTGGGCGACAGGAATACTAACAGGGCCTTCGAAGATTCGAGGGCTGTCTGGATTTCCGAAGCGAACTCGGAACCTGGCAGGAGATCCCGTTCCGGATCCCATACCTCCAATCCGGCGTTACGCAGTTGGGCAATGATCGGCTGCACAAGTTCCCGGTCCGCCGCCGCGTAGCTCAAGAAAACCTTGTTCGCCCGTTTCCGCATTTCTCTCACTCAGTCTAACGCAAGCCTCCCCATCCGGTTCCATCCTGTAGAATTCGAGATACAGCAATGACCCCGACCAGAAGAGATTTTATCGCCTCCACGGCAGCACTGGCTTCGCAGGCGGCGCTGCCCGCCTCCATGGCCTCATCGCGGCCGAACATTCTGTTTCTCATGGACGACCAGCACCGCGGCGACTGCCTGGGGGTGGACGGCAACAAGGTCATCCGCACTCCGACGCTGGACCAACTCGCTCGCGAGGGAGTCCGGTTCCGCTGCGCCTACACCTCCACGCCGAGTTGCACGCCTGCCAGAGCGGGGCTGTTGACAGGTCTTTCGCCGTGGAATCATGGCATGCTCGGCTACAACAAGGTGGCGCGGAAGTACGCCTGCGAGATGCCGCGCCTTTTGCGTGATGCCGGCTATTACACCATGGCGATCGGCAAGCTGCACTATTCGCCGCAGCGGAATCTCCACGGCTACCACACCGCGCTGCTCGACGAATCGGGGCGCGAGGAATCGGTGGACTTTCGCAGCGACTACCATTCCTGGTTCTATAGCCAGGCGCCCAATCTGGATCCTGATGCGACCGGCGTGGGCTGGAACGACTACAAGGGGAAGGCTTACGTGCTGCCGGAGCGCCTGCATCCGACAACGTGGACAGCGGATTGCGCCGTCCGTTTTCTCGAAACCTATCAGCGCAACGAGCCATTTTTCCTCAAGGTTTCGTTTGCGCGGCCGCACAGCCCCTACGATCCACCGCCGCGGTGGATGAACGCCTATGCCGAGGCCGGCGTGCCCGAGGCGCGCGTGGGCAAGTGGGCGGAGCATTACCGGAGGCGAAGCTGGGATCGGGACGATATCTGGCACGGCGATGTGGGCGAGGCCGCGACGCGCACGGCACGGCAGGCCTACTACGGCAGCGTGAGCTTCGTCGACGAGCAGATGGGGCGGGTTGTGGAGACGCTTACCAGACGCGGCTGGCTCGAGAACACGCTGATCGTCACGGCGTCCGACCACGGCGATATGACGGGGGATCAATTCCTGTGGCGGAAGTCCTATGCCTACGAGCCGTCGGCGCGAATCCCGATGACCCTGCGCTGGCCCAAGGGCATGGCGGCGGCCGAGCGGGGGATAGTGAGCGAGCATCCGGTGGAACTGCGCGACATCCTGCCGACATTTCTTGATGCCGCGGGCATCCAGGCTCCCCGGAAGCTCGATGGGCAAAGTCTGCTCGATGTGGCGCGCGGCAAGACGGAAGGGTGGCGGCGCTATATCGACCTCGAACACGATGTCTGCTACGACGCTGCGAACCACTGGAACGCGCTCACGGATGGCAAGACGAAGTACATCTACCACGCGCGGGATGGCGCCGAGCAGCTTTTCGAGCTGAGCAATGACCCGCACGAGCTTCAGGACAGGAGCGGAGACACGGCAGCGGAGGACACGCTGCGCTTGTGGCGCGCGCGGATGGTGGAGCATCTTCAAATTCGCGGTTCCAAGTGGGTCAGTGGAGGGAAACTCATTCCAAGGCCGCAAGGGATGTCGCTGTCGCCCAACTATCCGAAAGCGGAGGCGTGAGGAATGACGTACAACAGGCGGGGGTTTCTGGGCGTGCTCGGCGCGGCGCCGTTCGCTTCGCAAGCCGAGGGTGTGACGCCGGAGTTGATTCTGCACAACGGGGTCATTCATACGGTGGATGCCTCGAATCCCCGCGCCGAGGCTGTCGCCATTGCGGGAGGACGGTTTCTGGCCGCCGGCACGAATCGGGAAATACTGGGACTGGCCACGGCCCGCACGCGAAAGGTGGATTTGGGCGGCAAGACCGTGGTCCCGGACTTCATTGATGCGCATACGCACGTGGCCTCTTCGGGTCTGCGCCATCTGCGGCAGGTGGATTGCGACCTGCGTTCGATTGCGGCCATTCAGGAGGCCATCCGCCAGCGCGCGGCAAAGACGCCGAAGGGGGAGTGGGTTGTCGGCTTCAAGTACGACGACACAAAGACGGCCGAAGGGCGCAAGTTGACGCGAGCCGACCTCGACGCCGCCGCGCCGGCGCATCCCGTGTTCATTGAGCACCGCGGCGGCCATACGGCTTATGTCAACTCGCTGGCGCTGCGCATAGCGGACGTCAACGACAAGACACCCGATCCATCCGGCGGTCAATTCGACCGCGACAGTTCCGGCCATCTCACCGGCGGGTTGCGCGAGAATGCCACCCGGCCGTTCCATCAGAAGCTTCCCAACAAATACTCACGGGACGACCGGCGGGAAGGCGTGAAGTTGATGACGCGGATGTTCGCGCGCGCCGGGGTGACGAGCGTGCATGACGCGCAGGGGTCGCCCGAGGACCTGTTCGCTTACCAGGATGCGCGCGCGGCGGGAGAACTGCGCGTCCGCGTCTATCACCTGCTGAACTACCGCTACCTGGACCGCATGTTGGAGGCGGGCATCCGCACCGGCATGGGCGATGAATGGATCCGCGTGGGGGCGATGAAACTGGTCTCGGATGGCTCCATCTCCGAGCGCACCGCGCATCTCTCCCAGCCTTACATGGGCAGGCCGAAGGATTTCGGAATCCAGGTGATGCCGGAGGAGGAGTTGTACCACTATGCACGAAAAGCGCATGAGGCCGGCTGGCAGATCGGGACCCACGCCAATGGCGACACGGGAATCGACATCGCCTTGCGCGTCTATGAGCGGCTGCAGAAAGAGATGCCGCGGCGCGACGCGCGCTACCGTTTGGAACACTGCACGCTGATCAACGAAACCCTGATCCGCCGCATCCAGGCTTTGGGCGCCATTCCCACGCCATTTTCCACCTACGTCTACTATCACGGCGAGAAGATGCGCGAATACGGCGCGGAGCGGCTGAGCCGGATGTTCGCCCTGCGGAGCTTTCTCGACGCGGGCATCCGCCCCACGCAGGCATCCGACTATCCGCCGGGGCCGTTCGAGCCGATGATGGCGCTGCAATCGGAGGTGACGCGGACAGACATGAAAGGCAACGTCTGGGGACCGCGGCAGAAGGTGACCATCGACGAAGCCCTGAGGATTGGAACGCTGCATGGAGCGTACGCTTCCTTCGAAGAAAAGCACAAAGGCTCGATCACTCCGGGAAAGCTGGCGGACCTGGTGGTGCTGGGCCGCGATCCGAAGACGGAGCCGCCGTCCACCCTGGTGACCATCCCGATCGAGCGGACGATGGTAGGGGGCGTGTGGGTGTACGAGTCTTAGAGGGGGTCGTGCTCAAGAGAGGCGGACGCCGCGCCGCCGCGCCCACTCCGCGCCCAGTTGTTCCTGTGATTCCTGCGACAGTTCGCGCGCCGCAAGCTGAAAAATGATCGTCTCTTCCTTGAGGAAGTGCTTGCGTGTCTCCGCCACGGTGTCGAGCAGAGACTGCCGGGCCTCGTCCACCTGAAGGGAGGAGAGAACTCGAGACAAGCCCGAATCGATCACTTCATGGTCAGTGGGTGCGGGCGCGCCATCGCCGGCAAGGGCAGGCGGCGGAAGAAAGCTTCGAATCGCCGGCACGAGCAGTTCATCTTCGAGATTGGCGTGGCTGCCCAGCGCGGATCGCAGACAACCGGCTCTGATTTTCAGTTCCTCGAGATCGGAGGAGGCGGTGGTGCGCTCGATGAGATCCAGCAGCGGGTATATGGCTCCGTGTTCGCCAAGCAGGGCCTGTGTGATTCTCATCGTGTCTTCATCGCCTCCCGTGATCCAACTCCTTCCTGGTCATGGTAGCCCTGAGGGGGCGTTCGCGGCAGTGACTCCGGTCACGGAGCGGCCTCATCCGGGTGTGGTCTTTTGCGCAACTGAGGAGATTGACGCATCTTGCGGGGTGGCTTGTATTTGCAGGCGCCCGCCGGGATTCGGGCTTTGGCGGAGAGCGGTTCGCCGCTGCTTTGGTAAGGGAATTGCTTTAGTTGCATTGGATAACAGGCTCCACAGTTTGGAAAGGAGTCCTCGTGCCAAGCGCCGCCAGTCCGGGTCACCTACGATGGGCTCCCATCCCCAAGAACCCCACCGCGTGGCAAATTCCGCCCAATCTAATAGATCTGGACAACTGCCGTGCGACGTTCTCCTGGGAAGCCGCCCGCCGGGAATTTTATGACGGCGCGGAGTCCTTCAACATTGGCGAACTTGCGGTGGACCGCCAGGCGGCGGGGGCGCTGCGAGATCATGTCGCGATGCGCTGGCTCGGCCGGGACGGCGCCGTTCTTGATACCACCTACGGCCAACTGCGCGACCGGACGAATCGCTTTGCGAATGTGCTGCGGCGGTTGGGGGCCGGTAAAGAGGATCGCGTGTTCATGCTGGCCGGCCGCATCCCGGCGCTGTATGTTGCCGCGCTGGGAACACTGAAGAACGCGAGCGTCTTCTGCCCTCTCTTTGCGGCGTTCGGCCCGGAGCCCGTACACCAGCGTTTGCAGCGCGGCAACGCGAAGGTGCTGATCACTACCGAAAGGCTCTACCACCGGACCGTCAAAGCTCTGCTGCCCGATCTTCCCGAGTTGCGGCATGTTCTGGTGGCGGACGCGCGGCAGGATCTGGAGGCGAGGGTTCTGGCGCTCGAACCGCTGCTCGAGCAAGCCTCCTGTGAATTCACCGTCCCCCAGACGGGACCGGAGGACATGGCTCTGCTTCACTTCACCAGCGGAACCACCGGGATGCCCAAGGGCGCCATCCACGTGCATAATGCCGCCCTGATGCACTATCTGACCGGCAAGTATGTGTTGGACCTGCATCCGGGGGATGTCTTCTGGTGCACCGCCGATCCGGGGTGGGTGACGGGTACGTCTTATGGAATCATCGCGCCCCTGCTGCACGGCGTGACCAACATTATTGACGAGGGCGACTTCGACGCAGAGCGCTGGTACGGTGTGCTGGATCAGCAGAAGGTGACGGTGTGGTACACGGCGCCCACTGCCATCCGCATGCTGATGCGAGTGCCTGGCGAACCGCGCTCCCGCTATGACCTCAGCCACCTGCGCCTGGCCGCCAGCGTCGGGGAACCGTTGAACCCGACCGCCGTCGTCTGGGGTGAGGAAACGCTGGGGCTGCCCATTCATGACAACTGGTGGCAGACGGAGACGGGCGGGATCATGATCGCGAACTTCCCGTCGATGGACATCCGGCCCGGATCGATGGGGAAACCTCTGCCCGGCGTGGAGGCGGCCATCGTACAGAGGGCCGGCGCGAACGTTGCGGTGGTGGGGCAGCCGGATGTGGAGGGAGAACTGGCGCTCCAACCCGGCTGGCCCTCGATGTTTCGCGGCTACCTACACGAACCGGAACGCTACGCGAAATGCTTCGCCAGCGATTCCGCGGGCAACACCTGGTATCTCACAGGCGATCTGGCGAGGCGCGACTCCGACGGTTACTTCACGTTCGTGGGGCGGGCGGACGATATCATCAAGACGGCCGGCCACATGGTGGGCCCGTTTGAAGTGGAGAGCGTGCTCATGGAGCATCCTGCCGTGGCGGAAGCCGGCGTGATCGGGAAGCCGGATCCCACCATCGGCGAAATCGTCAAAGCCTTCGTGGTACCCAAGCCCGGCCACGCGCCGGACGAGGACCTGCGGCTGGAACTGATCGGTTTTTGCCGGAAGAAGCTGGGGGCGGTGATTGCTCCCAAGGAGATCGAATTCAGCGCGCAGATTCCCCGGACGAGGAGCGGCAAGATCATGCGCCGTCTGCTGAAGGCGCGGGAACTGGGGCTGCCGGAAGGAGATCTCTCGACTCTGGAGGTGGGCGGATGACGGATCGCGATCACTTTCTGGAGCTGCTCGGCCAGATGCTGCTGATCCGGCGCTTTGAGGAGAAGTGCGCCGAGTTGTACACGCAGCAGAAGATCCGCGGATTTCTTCATCTCTACATCGGGGAGGAGGCGGTGGCGGCCGGTGTCATCCAAGCCCTGCGCGAGGAGGACGGCATCGTGTCCACCTATCGCGAACACGGCCACGCACTGGCGCGCGGGATGACGCCGGGTTCGGTGATGGCGGAGATGTACGGAAAGCAGGAAGGCTGCAGCCGCGGCCGAGGCGGGTCGATGCATCTGTTCGATGAGAAGCTGCGGTTTTATGGCGGCAACGCGGTGGTGGGGGGCGGCCTTCCGCTCGCTATCGGTTTGGCGCTGGCCGATAAGATGCGCGGCCGCACGTCAATTACCTGCTGCTTCTTCGGCGATGGCGCGGTGGCGGAGGGCGAGTTTCATGAGTGCATGAATCTGGCAGCGCTATGGAAGTTGCCGGTGCTGTTCGCTTGCGAGAACAACCGCTACGCCATGGGCACGCGGATCGATTTTTCTCACTCTGTGACGGATCTTTCGAAGAAAGCCGCGGCGTATTGCGTACCCGCGAGCGCGGTGGACGGGATGGATGCGCCGGCAGTGGAGCAGGCCGCCCGCGCCGCCGCGGAGCACGCGCGCTCCGGCAAAGGCCCCTACTTTCTGGAGTGCCGCACCTACCGCTTCCGTGCCCACTCGATGTATGACGCGGAACTGTACCGCGACAAGGCGGAAGTGGAAGAGTGGAAGAAGCGCGATCCGATTCCCGCGCTGATCCGGCGCATCGAGCCGGACAGTGAAAAGGCTGAGCCGCTGGTCGACGAACTCGAGCGGCGGGTGGCCAGGCAGGTGAGCGATGCCATTGCCTTCGCCGAATCGGGCACGTGGGAACCGGTGGAGGATCTGCTTCGATTCGTATATTCGGAGCGTCCGGCATGAACTATCGCGAAGCAGTCCGTGAAGCCATTCGCAAGGCCCTGCGGGCCGACGACCGCGTGTTTCTGATGGGTGAAGACGTGGGCCGTTACGGCGGCTGCTACGCCGTCAGCAAGGGACTGCTGGGGGAGTTCGGGCCGGAGCGGATCCGCGACACGCCGCTTTCGGAATCGGCATTTGTAGGCGCAGGCATTGGCGCAGCGATGGGCGGGATGCGGCCGATTGTCGAGATCATGACCGTCAACTTCAGCCTGCTGGCGCTCGACCAGATTCTGAACAACGCCGCCACTTTGCTGCACATGTCGGGCGGGCAGTTCCACGTTCCGCTGGTGATTCGCATGGCCACGGGTGGAGGGCGGCAGCTTGCGGCGCAGCACTCGCACAGTCTGGAAGGCTGGTATGCGCACATTCCGGGCATCAAGGTGTTGACTCCCGCCACGCTCGAGGATGCCTATGGCATGCTGCCGGCGGCGCTCGAGGACCCCGACCCCGTGTTGATTTTCGAAAATGCGCTGCTCTATAACATGGAAGGGCAACTGCCGGCGGATGCGGGGCCGGTGGACATCGCGCATGCGGCGGTCCGGCGCGCCGGCCGGGACATATCGGTGATCACGTACGGCAACAGCTTGTGGAAGGCTCTTGAAGCGGCTGGGAGCCTGGCGGAAAAGGGCATCGAAGCCGAGGTGGTGGATCTGCGCACGCTGCGGCCGCTCGATGACCGGACGATCATCGAATCCGTCTCCCGGACGCATCGGGCGTTGGTGGTGGACGAAGGGTGGCGCAGCGGGGGAATCTCGGCGGAAGTGAGCGCGAGGCTGATGGAGCAGGCCTTCTATGAGTTGGACGCTCCGGTCCAACGCCTTTGCGGGGCGGAGGTTCCGATGCCTTACGCGATGCACCTGGAGCAGGCGGCAATCCCGCAGGCGGCGACCATCGCCGCTGCCGTGGAGGGGATGGTTGGCGCCCATGGCTGAATTCCTTATGCCGAGCCTCGGCGCCGATATGACGGAAGGCACGCTGGCACAGTGGATGGTGAAGCCCGGGGACTGGGTCAAGCGCGGCGATATCATCGCCATCATCGGCACGGAAAAAGCGGATATCGAGGTGGAAGTATACGAAACAGGGACGGTGGAGAGGTTGATTGCCGGTCCGGGCGATAAGCTGCCGGTGGGCGCTCCGCTAGCCATCATCCGCGGGGAGGGGGAAGCTGCCGCCGTTGCGCCCGAAGCGCCGGTCGCGAAGGCCGCGGCGCGGGTGACGGCGTCCCCCGCGGCTCGCAAACTGGCGCAGGAACTGGGCGTTGATCTCGAGAGAATTCAGGGCTCGGGACCGGGGGGTGTGATCGAACGGAGCGACGTGGAGCGGGCCGCGGGAGCGGCAGCAGCGGCCCCGGCGGCAGCGCCCGGAGCGGGGATGCGCCACGCCATCGCGATGGCGATGGCCCGCTCGAATCGCGAAATCCCGCACTACTATCTCTCGATACAGATCGATATGAGCAGGGCGCTCGGCTGGCTCGAACGGTTCAATCAGCCGCGTCCCATCGAGGCGCGGGTGCTGCCCGCCGCGATGCTGCTGAGGGCAGTTGCGCTCAGCCTGGTTCAAGTGCCGGAGTTGAACGGCTTCTACAGCGGCGATCAACTCAAGGTCTCCGCGGAAATCCATCTGGGCGTGGCCATCTCCATTCGCCGCGGCGGGCTCATGATCCCGGCGATTCTTTCGGCCCAGGAAAAGTCTGTGGAAGAGATGATGGATTCGCTGCGGGATCTCATCACGCGGGCGCGCTCCGGCCGGTTGCGGAGTTCCGAGATTACCGAGGGCACCATCACGGTGACGAACCTCGGCGATCTCGGAGTGGAGACAGTTTTCGGAGTGATCTATCCCCCACAGGTGGCGCTTATCGGATTCGGCCGGATTGTGGAGCGTCCGTGGGCGGAGCAGGGCACGCTGGTTGCGCGGCCCGTCCTGACGGCGACGCTGGCCGCCGATCATCGCGCCACGGACGGCCATCGCGGCGCGCAGTTCCTACAGGCGCTCGATCGCATTCTTCAGGAGCCGGAGAAGCTATGAACGAAGCGGAAATCCGGCAGGCCATCTTCGACATACTGCGCGGTATTGCTCCGGAGGCGGATGCGGAATCCGTGCGGCCGGATGAAAACCTGCGCGAAGCACTGGATATTGACTCGTTCGATTTTCTGAATCTTCTGATCGGCCTGCACAAGCGGCTGGGAGTGGACATTCCCGAGGCCGACTACGGCCGGCTCGGAACGCTGTCCAGTCTGGTGAAGTACCTCGCGTCAAGACTGCCCGGCTGAATTCCGCAATCGCTCCTTATTGCGGCGGTGCGGCCGCCCCGAACATGCCGGGACTCGTGTACTCGGCCGGAACGATGCGGTAGCGATATACCATGCCGTGCTGGCCGACCAGGTAGCCGTGACGGGAATCCGGGAAGGTCACATCCCGCACGAGCGCGGGGAGGTTCGCCGGGCGGGAGGAGAAGGTTCGGCCTCCATTGAACGAATAGCCGATCTGGCGGCCGTTCTCGTTGGCGCCCACCAGAATTTTCCCTTCACCGGAGGCGTAATAGCTGCGCCAAGCCGGTGGGTTGGCGCTTCCTGTCCAGGTTGCGCCGGCATCCGCAGTCCAGTGCGTCTGCCCGCTCGCCAGCACCGCCAAGCCATCCTTTTCGGACCAGAAATGGATGGAATCCACGGCATGTTTCGTATCCGGAATGACGGAGTGCGTCCATGTCGCGCCGCCATCGGCAGTTCTCGAGAAGAAGCCTACATCGGTCCCCATGTTGATGGGAGCTCCTCCGCCCATGAAGCCGAGCGTGGGCGATACAAACTGGATTCGCCGCACCATGCAGCCTAACTTACGGGCCAGTCCCCCAACTACGGCATCGACAGTGCACGGATGGCCGCGCGTCCAACTCTTGCCGCCGTTCTCCGTGCGATTGAGGTGCGTTTGTGACTGAGAATCGTGGCGATCCGCTGCCAGGCCGGTGGTGGGAGTGAGGAACCAAAGGCCTCTGGAGGTGGCGGGGAGTTTGCCCAACTCCGCCCACGCAGCGCCATCCGCGGTCCCCATCACCCGGTTTCGCTCCGTCATAACCCAACCGTGTTGGGAGTCAAGGAAGAAGATGCCGGCCAGATCCTCATCGGCGGCCTCCGGATCTCCGCCAAGTTGTGTCTGCCAGGTCTTGCCGCCATTCGAGGTGAAGAGAATGGTGGCTTTCCGCCCGGCGATCCAGCAGGTCTCCGGGCCTACGCACGCAATGGCTCGCAATTCGATATCTCTGTTGAAAGGTACGGGTTCCCAGATCGCCTTCCACTTGGGCGTGGCGGCGCTGGACGCCGGAGGGTCCTTCGGTTTGGCTGCTTTCTTTGCCTGACCAAAGGCCGAACCGGCTAGAGTGAGGAGAACAACTGCAATCCCAGGAATCGTACGCATGGATATCTCCTATCCAGCAGAATCAACCGTTCCCGAAATGCTATCACGGGCACAAAGTAGCCGCAGCCAGGGCGCGCGCGGTCAGAGATCTGCCTGGTGGGCCACCCACTCGGACACATCGAGGCCGCGCTCGTCGACGCGGGTCCAGACCACTTCTGACTGATGCCCGTGCATTGCGAAGATCTGGCGGACGAGGTCGCAGACCTGTTCGCAGCCGCGCTCATAGAAGACGAGGATGGATGGGCCGGCTCCGCTGAGGGTACATCCGAGAAGGCCTGGGGCGCGGAGACGGAGCGTTTCCTCGAGCCCGGGAACGAGTTTGGCGCGGTAGGGCTGGTGGAGACGATCCTCGAGGGCGGCGGGGAACGCGGTAGTGGTTCCCGTGGCAAGAGCAGCAATGAGGAGCGCGGCGCGCTGGATGTTGAAGACTGCGTCGGCGCGCGAATAGACGGCAGGGAGCACGTTGCGGGCCTGCGAGGTGGGCAGTTCGAAATCCGGGACGACAACGGCCACGCCATAGCGCGCGGGGAGTTCCAGGCGCACGGCGTGGGTCATCCCTCCGGAATCGATGGCGCTGGCGACGATGGAGCCGAGCACCGCCGCCGCCACGTTATCCGGGTGCCCTTCAATCTGCGCCGCTTCATCGAGGATGCGCAGCGGCTTCCAGCCAAGTCCGAGGAGTTTATCGGCGATCACCACCCCCGCGGTGAGGGCGGCCGCGCTCGAGCCCAGTCCTTTGCCGAGCGGGATCTGGTTGTCAATGTCGAGTTCGATGGGCGGCAGCGTGTCCTGATGAAAGTCACGCGCTACTTTGAGGGCCGTCTGCCAGATGAGGTTGTCCTCGGCGGTGGAGATGGAGGCAGCGTCGCGTCCGGCGCAGCGGATGATGAGTTCGCTGCTCGGGCGAAAGCGGCACACTAAGGGGATGTCGAGCGCCAATCCGAGCGCATCGAAGCCGGGACCGAGGTTGGCGCTCGATGCCGGTACGCGTAGTTTCCAGGCCATGGAGGCGGGCCGGCTTTCCTAGAGCGCTTCCTCGGGGAGCGCCACGGGGTTGCCTTCGCGGCAGGATTTGTAGATGGTGACCACCAGTTCGAGAGCGCGATAGCCGGCCTCGCCGGAGGTGAGCGGGTCGCGATTTTCGCGGATCGCGTCGCCGAACTCGCGGAACTGGCGTTCGAAGGGAGTGAGCGGAATCGCCATCGGGTCCGACGCTCCGGACATGGTTTGCGAAGCGAGCGGAGCGGGTTCGCCTTCGTCGTTCCGGACATCCCAGGTGGTGAGCTTGTCGCCGGTGACGACGGCCGTGCCCCTGGTTCCGTGAATCTCGATGCGTTCCGGGTAGCCGGGCCAGAAGGCGGTGGCGGCCTGGATGACGCCGGTGGAGCCGTTGGCATAGCGGAGCACGGCATTCACCACGTCCTCGGACTCGATGGAATGCAGGGCTCCCAACTGCCACGCGCCGCAAACCTGCCTGACGCGCCCGATGAGGTAGAGGAGCATGTCGATCTGATGGACGGCCTGATTGATGAGGGCGCCGCCGCCTTCGGTGGCCCAACTGCCCTTGATTGGGCGCGAGTAATATTCGGCCGAGCGGTACCATTTGACGTAGGCGTCGGCCTGAAGAATCCTGCCGAGCCTTCCGGCCGGGATCGCCCTGGCGAGGAATTGAATGGAGTCATCGAAGCGGTGCTGGCTGACGACGTTCAGCCGCACGCCGGCGCGGCGCGTGTAATTCACCATATCGCGGGCCGTTTCGAGGTTGGTGGCGATCGGCTTCTGCACCTGCACGTGCTTGCCGGCGCCGGCGGCCACCATCAACGGCTGGAGCCGGAAGTCCGGGAAGGTGCAGACGTCGATGAAATCGACGTTCGGATGGCGGCAGACATCCTCATAATCGGCGAAGAATTCCGCGCCGGCTTCGGCCGCGAATTTGCGTCCGTGCTCTTCGCGCACGTCGGTGACGGCGGTGACGGTGAAGCCGATGTTTGCGTATGCCTCAATATGCTTTTGCGCAATTGCGCCGCAACCAATGATTCCTACTCGCAAGAAAAGCTCCTGTGTCGATTGAAGGGTAATGTATCAGCCTAGCAGGATTCGAGGCCGTGGCCGGAACCGCAAACCGCCACTTCGAGGCCGAGGGCGGCGAACATGGACGCCTTGACGGCAAGGGCGTGGTTCGCCGAGGCGGCATCGGGAGCGTAGGCTACCTGGATGTGATTCGATTTGTGGCGCGCCATCATCTGATCGCGGCTCACGCCGTAGGTGACGGCATGCATGATGGGCCACTGCGGCGTGGTGATGCTCCAGCGGCGTTCGGTCTCTTCCCGCGGCAACTCGACCACGCCCGCGCGGCCGATGTCGGCCTTCAGCTTGCCGTCCGCCACGTAGATGCGGCTCCACACGATTTCTCCGGGCTTGCTCACGCCCTTGAGGGTGGAGCCGCCGAGCGGGAAGTACATGGGAGGCTGGCGTTCGCCGATGGCCCCGGCGTAGCTGTCACGGAAATGGGATGCGGGGACGGCTCCCGAGATCTCGAACACCCAGATGAACTGCCCGTGATACTCCTCGCCGTAGCGGACATCGTGGAGCGTGTTTGACGGATCGAGGCCGAGGGCGCGCCATACGCGGTTGGTGATGAGGCCATCGAGCCCGGCGCACTCGTCCACTTCATTGAAGTGAGTCAGGGCGAGGCCGTCATAGAGCACGCGGCCGTTGCCTGCCGCCTTCACGGGCGGGCGGTCCGGATTGTTCAGCAGGCCCTCGACGAGATCGGAAGCGGGACAGAGGTCCTTGAGCCCCTGCTGATATTGAATGCCGATGGCGTCGCAGCCGAAGTCGCCGGCGATGCGGAGGGCGGCGATGTACATTTTGCACTGCTGGTGGATCTGCGCGGCGGTGAGTTCGGTCTCTTCGTTGCTGCCGGTCTTGAAGCGCATACCGCGCGCGTCCAGCCATTTGCGGACGGCCGCGGCTTCTTCGTCACTCACCGCGCCCATCCCGGCGAACAACGCGGACTGGCTGAGGCGTTCCTTGAAGACGCCCGTGGGATGCAGCAGTTCGTCAGGGATGATGGCGTTGTACATGCCCATGCAACCCTCGTCGAAGACTCCCATGATGGCCTTGTTGTGGCGCAGTTCGGCGGCGAGGGATCCCCCCAACCGGCGGGCGCTTTCGGGAACCTTCCAGGCGTCGAGGGCTTTGGCGTGGCTGGTGTCATGCACCACTTCGTTGCCATCGAGCCAGGCTTTCAGCCCATTCAGGAAATAGGCGTCGGTGAAATCGAAGCTCCACAGGGAGCTGTACCGGACTCCGGCCTTGGTGAGCGAGCCGTTGAGATTCAGCAGGCCTACCAATCCCGGCCACTGGCCGCTCCAGTTGGCGACGGTGAGGATGGGACCTTTGTGCGTGTAGAGCCCGTGGAGCAGGTGGTGGCTGTACTGCCACACCGCTTCCACCACCACCAGCGGAGCCTCGGGGGGAATCTGCCGGAACACCTCCATTCCGTAGCGCTGGCTGTCGATGAAGCCGTGACCCTTGGCGGGATCCACCGGATGCCCGCGCTTGACCTCGCGGCCCAGTTTCGTGATGGCCGCCGTCACCGCGGCCTCCGCCTGGCTCTGCGCGGGCCAGCACACGCGGTTGGCGGACAGACGCAAGTCTCCGTTCGCAATCAGAATGACCGGTTCAGGCATAGGTTTCTATTTTGTCATGAGCACTGGCCTGACGGCTTGGCGGCGAGAGGATGTGCGCTTCGGCTCCTCCGCGGGTGAGGACGCCGGAAACGACAACGTTTGTGTCGAGTACGACCCGGATCATTGGCCGGGCGCAAATCGTTCATGCTTTTCGCGGCGATGAGCAGCGATCCCGGCGTCGAGCAACTAATCCTGGAAGCGCATGCCGGCGAAGCTGACCACGCTCTGAGGATCAATGTTCCACTGCTCGTAGTTGGCGAGCGTGCCGCGGGCGTTCGGCATGGCTTTGAGGAAGGTGTAGAAGGGCGAGGAGCCGCACCATTTGAGGTCGTCCTGGCGGTCCTGGACGAGGTCCCAGTAGCCCTTGGCGTCTCCGGCATTGATGCGTTCGATGCGGGACTGGTCGCGCGCGGCGACCTCGGCCATTTCGGAGATGTTGGCCTGGGCGGTGAACGAATCGCCATAGCGGCGGCCCATGTGGGCCATGTCGACGCCGAGGACCCAGAAGAGATTCCTGCCTTCGCGGGCGCCCATTTCGCCGAGAGCGCCGAGGAACGCCTTGACGTTGTCGTCGTCCTCGGGCATTCCGCCTTCGTAAATGCTGCGCCCGTAAGCTCCGCAGAGAATCGGGAGCACCCGAATGTTGGGGCCGAACAGATATTGGAGAAAGACCACCTGGAACTCGATGGAGTGCTCGATGGCGATGCAGTAATCCTCCATGAGGACGGCGTTCGGGGCCTTGTTTTGGAGTTCATCGATGAGGGCAGCGGCGGGCTGGGCATCGCCCCAGGGCGTGGTCCAAGTCTTGCGCGTCATGCCGAAACGCTCCGGATTGCCGTAATGAGAGGTGCCGAGGATGACGAAGGTGCGCTCGGCGTAATCTTCCTTGCGCAGGCCGGAGTAAGCGGCGCGATAGGATTGCCAGCCGCCTTCGGGGCTGACATGAGGGGCGGCGATGCCGAGCAGGCCATCGGCAACGGCGGGTTCGCCGTTGAGGTAGCGCTGCATGGTTTCGCGCAGCGCCTCCGGTTCGTCAGCATAAGCGGCTCCGGCATGGGCCGGGTGGCGGACTTCGGAAGCGGCGAAGGCGCGCTCGCGCTCCATCCGCATTTCGGCGAACACTTCGTCTTCGAGAAATCCCGCGTTGCGAAGGTTTTCGGTGAGGTGCTCCTGTAGTTCGCCCACCTGCAAATCGCCGGTGATATGGAACAGCGCGGCGCGGAGGTCGTTGCCGGTGCGTTCGCCGTCGAAATACTCGAGCACCTGCACCAGCACGGGGGGAATGATGAGGGTGATCTCGGAGTATTGGAACGGATCGCGAATGAGTAGTCCGGGGCGGTCTGGAACGGGGGAGGGCATGAAATCGAGATTCATGCGCAGCCGCGGGAGGGGGTTCGACATGCACTTCCATGATAGCCCGCCGCCTTGATAGAATCCGAAGTCAGCCCCAATGAACAAGAAGTTTCTGATCGTCCTCGTTGGCGCGACTCTCGCCGTCGCGCAAACCGTCTATGCCCCAAAGGGCAAGCCCGCGCAGTACACGGCGCCGCACAAACCGCACACGAAACTGAGCGACCTGATGGCGAAGCACAAAGGCCAGAAGTCGTGGCGCGAGTTGATTGTGAATGACAAACACCTGAAGAGCGAGTACATCTACGCCCAGCCCGGCTTCCAGCACCCCAAGGCGCTGCATCCGGATACGCGCGAGTGGTGGGTGATCCTGGAGGGCGAGGTGCGCTTCGACCTCGAGACCGTGGAGCCGTTCACGGCAAAGAAGGGCGCCATGGTGCAGGTTCCGATGCAGACCTTCTTCTCCTATGAAGTAGTGAACGGGCCGGCGCTAATTTTCGAGACGAATGTCGCGGGCGCGAAGACGATCTATGCCGAACGGAAGGACGCGCCGCCGATGCCGGGCTACGACTGGGCGCCGGTGCAGATGAACCGCGCGAAGGGGCAGTGGCTGCGCGACAACAAGCCCGTCGTCTACTACGATGAAATCGCGCGGAAGATTGAGAGCAAGGAGTTGCGAGGCACCATCCGGGTGGTGGAGGACGACCGCGGGGCAGCCAATTTTATTTACGGCTATAACAGCAAACTGCCGCCGCTCGATGAGAAGAATCGCGGGCACTATCATCCGGAAGGGGCGGAATACTGGCTGATCCTGTCGGGCCAGATCCGCTACCCGATCGAGAACGTGGGCGTGGTGATTGCCGAGCGCGGAGATGTGGTATACGTCCCGGCGAACACGTTCCATGCGCCGCGCTGGTGGGGGGATGGCCCCTCGTGCCGGCTGGCGATGAACGGGTTTCCGCAGATTGCGCATCTTTACGACCCGCACTAGGGACTTGAGGGCCGTAGGTTGCATCCATCGTGTTAGGCTATTCCAAGGCAAATCCAATGTCTGAATTTCGGGATCATGTGGTCCTCATTACCGGCGCTTGCGGCGCTTTGGGCGAGATCGTGACCAGCCAGTTTCTGGATGCCGGGGCGCACGTGGTGGGTGTGGATCTCGAGTGGCCGGAACCGCCGGAAAGCCAGCGGGTGATGCCGCTGACGCTGGACCTGATTGAGCCCGAACAATGCCGCCGGGCAGTGGCGTTGACGCTGGAGCATCACCGGCGGATCGACATCCTGCTGCACCTGGTGGGGGGATTCACTTCGGGCAAGACGCTGGCCGAGACGTGCGACGCCGAATGGCAGCGGATGCTGAACATCAACCTCAACTCGACGTTCAACCTGTGCCGGGAAGTGCTGCCGCAGATGCTGAAGGCGCGGCGCGGGCGGATCATCGCCATCGGGGCAAAGGCGGGCGTGGATCCGGTGGCGAAGATGGGCGCTTACCACGTTGCGAAGGCGGCGACACATGCGCTGATCCGGGCCATCGGCAAAGAATGCCGGGGGACAGGTGTGACGGCAAACGCGATCCTGCCGAGCATCATCGACACCGCGACCAACCGGGCCAACATGCCTGACGCGGATTACAGCAAATGGGTGAGCCCGCGCGTGATCGCCCAGCTCATTCAATATCTGGCTTCGCAGGCCGCCGCGGACGTAAATGGGGCGCTGATTCCGATATACGGCAGGGCTTGATTGAAGGGGGCCGCCGCCTCAATGATGGCATGACGCATGCAGGCCATTTTACTGAACGCGGAGGCTTTATGAAAGTTCAGTTACGGCTTTGCTATATCGCGGCAACGGTATTTCTCTACTCTCTGACGACCATGGCTGTCTTCGCCGCGCCTGCCGGCCAATCGGCGGTCCGTTGGAGTGAGCTTGCACCGCTGTTGAAGGGCCGCCAGATTTCGGTGACGTTGAGCGACGGGGCAATCGTGGGCGGAAAGTATTCCGGCATTCAAGCCAACACCCTGACCATGCAGGCCACCAGGACGAGCGAACCTTCCAAACATCCGAAGGGTGTGACGCAATTGACGAGGTCCGATATCCAGCAGATAACCATCCAGCGCCACGCCGGCTGGAAAGGAAGGGCTATTGGGCTGATCGCCGGCGGAGCTATCACCGCTGTCGTGGTGGGAGTGATCTCCACTATCGCGAAGAACGAAGGTGGTTGGGGGTCGGGTTATGCGGGTGTGGCCGGGGGAGTGAGTGCGGCGGCCATCGGAGGCGGGTATCTGATCGGCTGGCTGGCGGATCGCGAAGGCGCCCGGCCGGAACAGGTGGTGCAAATTCTGCCGGAGGGCGCCGGGCAGTAAGGCGGCGATTTCATCCGATTCTCCGCCCTACCCAGGGCACGGACCCGTCCTCCCACCCGAGCGCCACCATGCCTTCCATCCTGTCGCCGCGGACCGTGCCTGTGAAGATGTAATGGAAGGCCATGCCTTCGTGGCGGCCGTGGGAGCGGATCTCGACCTGGTCGCCGTTGATCTTGCCGGTGAGAGCGCCCTCGGGAACGACGGGACTGCTGTAGACGCCGCCGAGTTCGTTGCCGTTGTTGTCGAGGTACAGGCGCCATGTCGTGGAACTGGCGAGGAAGGTGATGTCGATTTCCCACCGGCCGGTGAGGTCCGCGGCTCCCGGCTTGACGGCGGGCTTGGGTTTGGGGCCGGGGGCGTTGTGAAGCTCCTGGTAGAGACGCTCGGCGACGATCTTGTATTCGCCCGGATACATGGCCGCGGGCCGCAGGACGAAGCCGTGGCCTTCGCCTTCGGCGTGCGTCATGATGCGCGGTTTGCCCTCGAGCAGGCGCTTGCCGAGTTCGCCGCTCTCGAGGCCGATGCGATGGGGGTCCCATTCGACCTCGAGGGTCGGGTAGTAGCTCTTCACCTTGGGGATGATGAGCCTGCCCGTGACTCCTGGAACCTGCTCGATGCGGGACTTGATGTGCTCGAACCACTCCATCCACTCGCGATCCTCGGCGTCGCGGCTGCGGGTGGAAAACAAGGCTTCGAGGGCGACGGCGACGCCTACAATCTCCTCCTTGCTCACTTTGATGGAGCGGCCGAAGGTGATATGGGGAGAGCTGACCTGCCAGGCGGAGCGCACGAGGTTCTTCCGTCCGGCGAGGATGCCTGCTGTCTGCGGGCCGCGCAGGATTTTGCCGCCGCTGTAGGCGACGAGGTCGACACCGGCGGCGAGGTAAGGGTTGGGTTTCAGGGGAAGGTCCGCGGCGCCATCGATGAGCACGGGGACACCGTGGCGGTGACAGGCCTCGACATATTGCGCCAGGGTGAACTTATTGCCGGAGCCGAGCAGGTTGGCCTGTCCGTGCGCGAGCGCGGTGCGCGGGGTGAGGGCATGTTCGAGGTCCGCGAGGGTGTCCACCTCGATCATCTTCACGCCTACGGAACGGACGGCATGATCGTAGTAGCTGCGCGACCATGAAGGGACGACGCACTCATTTTTCATCCCGGTGGTGACGGGGAGCTTCTGCATCTTCTCGGGGTCGCCGCCGGTAACGCAAGCGGCGGCTCCGCAGGTGACGGCTCCCGCGGCTCCGGAACTGACCATGGCCGCTTCGCTGCCGAGCAACCCGGCGATACGCGGCCCCACCTTCGCCATCAGTTCATCGATGTTGACGTGGTAGTGGCTGGCCTGCTCGACCGCGGCGATCACTTCCGGCAACTGGCGCGAACCGCCGTTGATGGTATAGGTGGAGGTGCAGTTGATGAACGGCTCGACGCCGAAGCGCTGGTAGACGGCCGGCCCCGATCCGCGCCTGGGCATCATCCCGGCCGCGGCGGCGCTTCCGCCGAGCAGGCCGGCGAAACGCGCGAAGAGGGTGGAACGGAAGAGGGAACGGCGGCTGGGGCGGAAGGGCGAGAGGCTCATCGGGGAAGAATATCACGATGCGGCTCAGCGCTCATTCTGACTGCAAGAGGCGCTGCGCGTTTCCCGAGAGTATGGCGGCTTCGTCCTCGCCGGCGATGGCGGATTCTTTCAACTTCAGCACCGCGGCTTCGAAATACTGGAAGGGCGAATGGGAGCCGAACAGCATGCGCCGCGGGGTGATGACGGACATCAGATCGCCGGCGCAGCCCGCTCCTTCGATCATGGCGAGATCGAAGTGGACGCCGGCACGGGCCAGCGCGGCGAGGGCGTCTCCGGCGGGCGCGCGCATGCGATTCAGAACGACGAGTTTCACTCCGGGGGCCGCGGCGAGGGCTTTGGGCAGCGGCGCCGGATCCAATGCGGGAATACGCATGAGCGGGTGCTGACTGCGGTCGTCCTCCATGTTGAGCACGAGTTGGACGATCATTTTGCGGTCCCGGGCGGCGCGCAGCAGATCGGGAAAGGGGGCTTCGGCGAGCGTGTAGCCGTGGTAGTTGGGATGGAGCCGGATGCCGGGCATGTGGTGGACCTCGTGGCAACGGCGCAGATCCTCGCGCCAGCCGGGCGCGGCGGGGTTGAGGGCTCCGAACGGCAGCAGGAACCCGGCTCCCGCGATCTCGCAGGCCTTGGCCAGCCGGGCATTGGCGGCGCTGGTGTCGCGGTGGAAGACGCCCTCGAAGCTGCCGGCCCACGCCTGCGTGACGCCGCGGCGTTTGAGGCGGGCCACGAGGTCTGAGGGGGTGTCGCCGGGGAAGCGGCGGAAGGGCCATGGCCCGAGCGATACGTTGACGTCGATCATACGCGGATTCCCTTGCGCTGAAGGATGGGCATCATCATTCGCTTGAGATTTTCGCCGAGGATCAGCTTGCGGTCCGCCTCGCTGATGTCCGCGCCCAGCGCCTTTGCAAGTTGCGAGGCGTAGCTGCGGCCGGGAGAGTCGCTGCCATAGATGACGCGGCGCGCGCCGAGTTCGCGCACGGCCATCTCGACGAAGCCGTTCGTGGGGTCCCCGCCGGCGATGTCGGCATAGACATTCGCCTGGTGGCGGATGGCGCGGATACCCGTCTCCCATTCGCCGCCGGTGTGCCCGCAGATGATGGGAACACCAGGGTGGCGCGCCGCGAGCGCGGCCACGTCGGCGGGCTCCGATTCTCCCGGCAGGTTGCCCGTGGTCTTGTGCCAGGTGTGCTGGAAGATGATGGCGTTCATGGAGGCCGCGGCCTCGACGATGGGGTCGAGTTCCGGCGCCGAAGCGCGCTTCGCCACCCAGAGCTTGACGCCGACCATGGGCCCGTTGCGCACGCAGCGGTCGAACTCCTTGAGGCTGAATTCGAGGTGCTGTGGGGAGAGATAGACGAATCCGAAGGCGCGGTGGCTCCAGTGGGCCAGAGCCTGCAACACCTGGTCGTTCTGCTCGCGCAGTTGCTCGGGAGTGGGCTCATAGAGGAACGGATAGCCCATGAAGACGCAGAGCCGTTCGATGCCCATGCGGTCAGCGAAGCGGACGAGATTCTCCATGCGCACATCGGGAGTGGCGCCGGAGATGCCGCTGATGTGGTTGTGGAGGTCCCAGATCATGCGAGGTGAGTCAGATCCTCGGAAAGCACAGAGGGGCACCAGTACTTTTCGATGTGGGAAATGATGAGCGCGGTGCCCTTTTCGTGAGAGACGAAGGGGCGCTGCCGCGGGTCGTACATGGCGTCCGTCAGGTCACGGGCCAGGACTGCGTTCATGCCCAGGCGGACCTGCTGGCGGATGCCGAACGACCGCCCGAGCACGCACATGTTGGTGTGCACGCCCATGAGCACGACGTTGCGGATCTTCTGCTGGTGGAAGTAGCTGTAGATCTCCTCTTCGTCGTCGCTGACGCCATCCTGTGGGGCGATTTGGAGCAGTTCGTTCTCGCGGTTGTAGCGGCGCACGGCGGGGCCCACCACTGCGTCGTCGCAGGGCTGCGTCACGTCATCCACCGGGAGCGGCCCTTCGCGGCCGCGGTCGAGCGGGCAGCTTTTCAGGATAGGGACAGGCGGCGTCACCTTCAGCGCATTCTTCAGGCGAAGCCTTTGGGGAGTGCCGGCGTAGACATCCATGGTTCCCGAGGGCGCGTGGATGATGGTGACGCCGATGCCGCGAGCCTGCTTCAACACCTGATTCATGCGGGGCGCCATGGCCTTCACGCGCTTGGCGGCGTTCTGGCAATAGTGGTTGTCCCACATGTCGCAGATGATGATGGCGGTTTCGGCGGGCTTCCATTCGAGGATGGTTTCGCCGGCGCCGCGGCGCGCTTTCAGCCGGAGGATTCCGGTGGATTTGGAGAAGGCTGCGCCGCAAGCGGCAGCGAGCAGGGCGCGTCTCGAAAGATTCCGCATATCTCGAAAGCGCAAACGGCACGTCCCGCGGTCCCGGAGTAGGAGGAACACCGTACTGTTCCGTGGCGCGGGCGGGCTCCGTTTTGCGCGTGTTCCTTAGAAAATATACCGCAGAGCGAACTGGATTTGCCGGGGCGGGCGGACGGCGTTGATGCGGCCGTAGGTGACGCTGCGCAGGTTCTTGTCGGAGGCGAGGAACTGCGTGTGGTTGAAGGCGTTGAGAAAATCGCCGCGGAACTCGACGGCGTGCGATTCGGAGTAGGGCATGCGAATGCGCTTCGCGGTGGCGATGTTCCAGTTGTTGATGCCGGGGTCAGTGATGACGCCGAAGGCGGCGTTGCCCCAGGTTCCGAAGGCCGGGTCAGTGAAGCAACCGGTGTTGAACCAGCGCAGGCGCGTGCGGATTCCCGCCCCCTGACCGGCGTCGCAGATACGGTTCGGCAGGAATGTGCTGGATGCGCCGGAGTAGCCGGTGCCGCTGAGATCCTGAGTCACCGGAAACTGCGGACTGCCCGTAGCGGCGGTGAAGGCGCCGCTGAGGACCCAATCATTCACCGCGTAGCCCAGAGCCTTGGCGGAGGCGATCTTCGGCGTCTGGTAGTTCAGCGCGGTGATGAACCAGAACTTGGGCGTGATGTTCGACGGTCCGGCCCAGATGTAGGGATAGCGGTAGTTGATGTTGCCGTGATCGGAGTTGTTGATGTTCGAAGTGGCGATATTCTTCGCCCAGGAGAAGTTGCCCTGGAGCGTGAGGCCATGCCACTGATTGTTCTTGATGCTGGCGGTGCCGGCTTCATAGCGCGCCCAACCGAGCGGCGCCCAGGTGCCGAGCACGCCCCATTGCGGATAGGGGCGGCGCTGTTGCAGCGGCACGCCGGCGATGGCGCCCTGCGGGAGATCGGCGGCGTTCTGATCGATGAACTGGAACTGATGGATGGTGTGGGAGCCTACGTAGTCGGCTTCGGCCACCCAGGCTTGTCCCAGCCGCCGCTGGACGCTGAAGGACCACTGATAGACGGCGGGGATGGGATAGTACGGTTGGGCAAAGCGGAAGCTGGCGGGGGGATTCGCGTTGGGCTGCGGGGGAACGCCGAGCAATCCGGCGGGGTACTCATTGCTCACCAGTCTCGCGGGCAGCGGGCGCGAGGTGTCGTTCACCACTTCATAGCGCAGGCTGAAGGGCGCGGCGCCGGATTGAATGTCGTTGAACTGGTTCATATTGATGTTGCCGTCGTAGTAGATGCCGCCGCCGGCGCGCAGGACGGTGGAGGGAGTGAGGGCGTAGGTGATGCCCAGCCGCGGCGCGAAGTTTTTCGTGCCGATGGCATAGGCTTCCTTGGGCACGCCGGGTGTGAGGGGAGCGCAGGCGCCGAAGCACTTGCCGGGGTCCAGGAAGTCGTTGGGATTCTGGAGCGCGAAGGCCGGCTGCCCGGTCTGGTAATTGAAGCTGAGAGTGGCGTTGCGGGGAACGGCCCAAGGGCTCCAGTATTCGTAGCGCAGGCCGTAGTTCAAGGTCAGTTTGTTGGTGACGCGCCAGGAATCCTGGGCATAGAAGCCGAGGTACTGCTGGTGGCCGACGTAGGGGATCTGGCGGATGATGAGCAGCGTGCTGGAGTAGGCGCCCAGAAGGTAATCGGCGAACTCGTTGCCGCCCACCGGAGCTCCGGCGGCGGCGCGCGCCTGTTCGCAACGCGTGTTGCCCGGCGGGCAAGCCTGGGTGAACAGCTTGCTGAAAGAGAACTGCCCTTTGTCGCCCGAGGGGTTGTAGTAGATGAACCGCTTGTTGACGGCATCGACGCCGAACTTGAGATTGTGGCGGCCGCGCACCCAACTGAAGTCGTCTTTGAGCTGCACGTTGTTGGAGTAGGCGTTGAAGATGTAGTTGGTGCCGACGCCGAGATTGAACCCAGCCACGGACCATTGGACGCCGCCGGTGTAGCCGGAGGTATTGGGCAATCCGATGGCGGCGGCGGAATCGGGCAGGTCGAGCGGGCGCGTGTACTGCCAGTTGGGACGGGTGTAGGAAAGGCCGACGTCGTTGACCTTGGAGGGGCCGAGAACCTGCGTCCAGTGGAGGACGGCGTTGGTGGAAGCGGAGTTGTTGCCGGTGCCCTGAAGCGGCTGGAGACCGCCTTGGAGCGTATCCTGCTTGTTGTAGGTGAAGCGGGCAAAGATGGTGGAATTGGCGCTGCGGAGCCAATCGGCGCGGCCCGTGACCTGATTCTGGGTCATGGTGGTGCGCACGGCGTTGGTGTATTGATCCACGCCGTTGACGACGGTGTTGGGGCTTAAAACAAATTTATCGAGATATGCTTTGGTGACCGGATCGACGCAAGCCTGGCGCGGGGCGCACGCGGTGGTTTGCGCGGCGGGGATCACGTTGCCCGGGAAGGGGCGGCGGAGCCCCGTGGCAGGGTCGACATCATAGGGGTTGTAGATGACAGGCGTGGGAAGGAAAGTGCCGCCGGGCCCTGGCGGCTTGTACTGGGAGAAGTCGCCGCGGCGGAGGTTCTCATCGGGGACAACGGCGAACTGCTGCTCGCGCTGGACGACGCGGAAACCTTCGTAGTTGCCGAAGAAGAGCAGCTTGTTGCGAATGACGGGGCCGCCGATCGCGCCTCCGAACTGGTTCTGGGTGTAGGGCTGAAGGCGGCGGTTGGCCTCATTGTTGAGGTAGCTGTTGGCGTCGAGGTGGTTGTTGCGGAAGTATTCGAACAACTCGCCGTGGTAGGCGTTGGAGCCGCTCTTGGTGATGAAGTTGACGGCGGCGACGCCGTTGCCGAATTCGGCGCTCATGTTCGCCGCTTCGACGCGAACTTCATTGACGCTGGCGCGCGACTGCAACTGCGTGGCCTGGCCGTAGACGGGAATCTGGATGTTCGAACCGTCGATGGAGATGTTGCTGGCCGAATCGCGGTTGCCGGCGATGAAGGCTCCCGAAGATTGGAACGTGTTGCCGGCGTCGACGAAGTTGAGCGAGCGCCCGGCGAAGGAGAGGTTCTGTCCCGCGTTCTGGGGCACGACTCCCGGCGTGAGTTGCAGCAGGTCAAAGACGTTGCCGCGGCCGAGGGGGATGTTCTGGACGAGTTCGGGCGTGACGCTGCCGGTGACTTCGGCGGAGGCCGTGTTGACCAGTTCCGCGCCCGCCGCCGACACTGTTACCTGCTCGGAGGTAGCGCCGAGTTCCAGGCGGATATCGATGTGCGCGGGTTGCGCGGTCTCGACGACGCGGTCCGTAATGGTGGTGGTTTTGAAGCCCGGGGCGGAGACGACGATGGTGTAGCGCCCGGCAGGCAGGGACTGGAAGGAATAGACGCCTTCGGCGCTGGTGCGCGTTTCGCGGAGCGCTCCGGTGTTCTGATTGGTGAGCCTGACGGAGGCGCCGGCGAAGACGGCTCCCTGTGGATCGGCGACGGCGCCGGTAATGGATGTGGTGGTTTCCACCTGCGCGAATGCCGCAAGCGTGAAGAGTGTAAAAGCAAGGAGTGTTTTCACGGATCGTAGCCTCCTCTTGAATTCGAAGTGACCCGGTTTAGGAATCGATTATATATCGGAGCCCGCGGCCGAGTGGCTACGGCGTCCGGATGTTACATCCGTGCATCAGCAAGCTGTTCGCGCCGCGCCATCTCCGCCATTTCCGTTCCGGCGCCGCGGCCATTTTGGCTCACTGTATTCCGCCTGGCGATCGAGTTATCGCTTCCTGGTTCTCAGTCTGCTCCTTGGAGCTGTAGCCACTTACCTTCGTGGTAATACCACGTAACGGAGGCCTTCCCGAGAAACGCATCGTCGATGCCTTGATGGTCGATCGGCGGAGGCTCGGGACCGCCGTAGGCACGGTAGTGGGCCATGATGAAGTCCCGGTTGACGGCAGCGATCTCACGCGAGTAGCCGATCTTGCCGTTCTCGAGTCCCTCCAGGTAGGCGAGGTCTTCGCTCGTGGCGATGGTTTGCGGATTCGTGTCAAGATTGTTGCGGAATGCGAGGAGAGCCGTCGAGTTGTTGACGGAGCAGAAAACGGCCCATCCGGTTTCTCCCTTTGCGAAGAACTCTCCGCGGATCACATTGCGCGGGGCGCCTTCGGGGGAAGGCTGCGGCACGGTGCAGTTCCGGTTGCGCAGGACTCCCGCAATCGCCGGTGGAAGTTCGGGGAAGGCGCCGGCGGGAAGACGCCGGATTTTGCCAACTGCCTCCGCTGCCCGCGCCTGCCAATCCTGCTGGGCTTGCGCTCGGGCCTGCTCCGCACGCGCGATCTCCTGGAGATCGAGCTGTGGGAGGATCGCCTTCCGATCGAGATGCGGGTCGAGCGCCTGCGCGCGCCGGAAATACCGCTCGGCCAATTCAGCCGCCGCGGGATTGGGCGTTCCCATTTGAAGCGACCGGTTGTACTGGCTTTGGAGCATGTAAGCGGCGTTTCCCAGCACCCATACGTTCTTCGACGCGTCCAGCGCAGCCTGAGAGCGCGCGGCCAGAGGACCACCCTCCAGAATCGAGAGGGCATAGAGATGCGCCAGCGGACGCAGGGCAAATGGATGGTTCGGGTCGGCCGCGGCGGCCGCCTCCAGGTAGGACAAGTACAGATCCGGATTCAGGCCCTCGAAGAACGATGCCGCGTTCCATTGCACCGCCGCGTCGGCCGGACGGGCTTGGGTTGCGGTATTCCAAAGAGCGATCGCGCGGCGATAGTCCGCCTCCGGCAATTCACCGGAGGCGAACCGTGAAACGGGCGAGTGCAACAGTTCGGAATCGGGATGATGCTCGATGAGCCAGAGCGCGTGCCGGATGCGCTTGGCCCGGTCTTCCGGACGATCCAGCCGGTCCCCACGCTGATGATACGCCATGAGCTTGAGGCGCGCCGCGAAATCGTCCGGATTCGCGGCGAGTTGCCGTTCGAGGTTTACGACGTCGCCCTGTTCCAGCTTGAGGATGTCGCGCAACGACTCCGCATACCACGGGCTGAACATGGGCGGTGCGGCGGTTGGCGCGGATTGCGCCGGCACTTTGCCTGGTTCCGGCCAGAGCATCAGAACCACGGCGGCGGCAAACACTACAGCCACGGCAATGCGAACGCTCATGCACATCACTGTCGCATGCTGCAGGAAGCCACGCAATGGACTGATTTCCTACGAATTGCATGCGGTTTGGCCAGGGGATACGCCAGCGGGCGCAACTTCCGCCGCGGCGACGGTTATTCCGGCGGGAAGCGGCTCGTCCCGCGGCCCGGATTGCAGCCTGGACGCGCTCTCAGAGTGGTTCGGATTCCACCGAACGTGTCCGAGCGATGCGAAACGCTGTCCCCGCCGGAAAGTGCGCGAGCTTCCCGGGAAGGCCGCTCTCTCCCATCATCGTGTACCGCGCGACTTTAACCCGCATTTCATTGGCGCATTTTCGCAACGGGGTTGGGCGGCCGCCGGCTCGTGTCCCGTCAGGAGGCGGCGGTTCCCTTGGAGGATTGACCCTGAATTCGGGGCTCGGTTGTCTCAGGCGACAGTTCCCTCGCGCACGTTTCGCACAGGCCATGGGTGAACTGGGCGTGGGAACGGCTCTGGATGAAGGACTCCAATTGCTCCCATCGCCCGGCGTCATTGCGGATCTTTTTACACATGGAACAGATTGGCAGCAATCCGCTCAGTTGCTTGAGCGTCTTCGTCGCCTCCTCGAGATCCCGCAGGGCCTTGTCCCGCTCCTGTTCGGCTTTCCTGCGCCGCACGCACAACATCGCCATCGTCCAAACGCCGCCGATAATGATCAGGTGGTTGGGGAGCGTCAAGTCATGAAACATCGCCCCTGATGGGGCTCTCCATAAGCCGACGAGGAGAAATGCCGTGATCAACAGGGCTATGAAGAAGGTCTGACGGGCGCTGGCGGCGCTGGAGACCCAGGAGATAAGAATAAGGTAGGGCAGCCAGGCCGCAATTCCGCTTGGAGTATTCAGATCAAGAACGAAGATAGCCAGAGATAAAGCAAGGGCAATCAGAACGGATTGTCGGTTTTTGCTCATCGGTTACAGTGGATTTCATTATCACTCGAACGGAGGTGTTTTTCTAGTAAATTGACCGATTTGATGAATAACAGCGAATAGCAGTACTAGATTACTATGCGTACCGTAACCCGAAACCTGGCACAGGTACAAGCTTCCCGCGCGAAAATTGCGTGATTGATTCACTTGGTCTCGAGACGGGGCGCGGTCTTGAATGCGACATTTCCGACGCGGAATTCGGATCCAGGCCGCAGCGCCGCGTGCAGGAGGGGTCCTTTTTCGTTGAACCCGCTCTCCGTCTGAAGTCTCGTGCGGAGACCCTGGTCGCCGGGCGGCAGGAGAATCACAATTTCCCTGGTGGAATCGAGCATCACTTTGCCATCGCCCTTGGGCACGGACCGGCCCCAGCGCGAACCGGCCTGCCACACGCGAGACGGATCGTCAGGTTCCACGACAAAGATGGGAACGGTGGCGAAGTAGTAGGACAGATTTCGCCAGGAGACCACCGGGCGGAAAGAGATGATCTGGACGGGGCCGGTGCGGCGGAGTTCATCGATGGTGGTGAGCGTGGAGCGCATGTGGTTGTTCACGTAACGGATGACTCCGTAGCCGGCGGCGCGGGCCGGGCCGGCGGGCGGATGAAAGAAGAGGTACGTGCTGATGGCGGCGCTGAACGCCAGGCACGCCGCGGCCACAGCCGTGGAAGAGGAGATGCGATTGCGCCACGCCACGAAGGCTTCCTGCATCACGGCTCCGCCAACCAGGCAGACCAGGGGAACGGTCATGAGCGCCTGATCCGGATCGGCGACGTGAACCAGGAGGGAAAAGAGAAATGCCGGCACAAAGGCCAGGAGGAGGAAGAAGATCCGGCCCTGAAAGATCTGCCGGAGACGAGGGAAGCCCGCCAGGGGGACGGCCCAAATCCAGGCGACGGCGGCGAAGGTATTCCAGACAACAGCGTCCTTCGCCATTTGCCACGCGGCTCTTTCCGGAGCTCCAAACAGGAGCGAGGATCCGCCGAACTGCACACGGGAATAGCCCTGGATCAAGCGCAGGTAGGCATCGAGTCCCCCGGAAGCCGCAAGCAGAACGGTGATCCAACTCCCTGCCGCCAGCAGCAGGAGCAGCACGGGAAGAAAGAGCCGGCGTCCAAGGGCGCGGTGGCGCACGAGGACGGCGAGAAACAGCGGGGAACCCAACAAGAGCATCACCGGCCGGAAGCCGGAAAGAACTCCCAAGGTAACGGCCAGCCAGAGCAGCCAGGGCCAGGCTTCGCGGGAGCCTCTCTGCCGCACCCACGCTTTCCAGGCCATCAGGGCCGTTCCGGTCTGGCATACGGCAAGGAACAGACGCACCGGGTTCGTCAACCCGCCGAACCAGACCAGCGGATGAAACAACAGCAGTACTCCGGCGGCAATGCCCGCGGCGGGTCCGAACATGGAATCCCCGAGCAGCCAGAGAAAGTAGACCGCCAGCGCCGCGCCAATCATCCCGGCGAGCAGCAGGGCGGTTTCGGCGGAGGGCACACAAGCGTAGATCAGTTTGATGAGCGCAACAAACAGCGGGTAGCCGGGCGGTTGGGGCTGGTGGAGGCTGGGATTGAACTCGCGAATGGAGAGAGCGAAGTTCACCGTGTCATGAAAGAAAAGATACCGGGGCGCGATCGGCCCGCGTGTCAGAGCCAGTACACCAAGTACGGCCGAAAAGATGGCAAAGTGCTCCCAGGCGCTGCGAATCCAGGTTCTCATCGGAAGGCCCTCATAGCTGATCGCGGTACTGTTCGAGAGCCACGCGGACCAACTGGCTGCGGGTGCGCACGCCGAGTTTGTCGAACAGACCGCGCAAGACCGCCTTCACTGAACTTTCCGAGAGCGCCATCTCGTCGGCGATCTCTTTGTTGACCAGGCCTTGAAAGAGGAGCCGCAACAACTTCACTTCCCGATCGGTCAAGCGCGGCAGCGCCTCGCCCTCACCCGGAGTGACGGTTTGAAAGAGGGGCTTCAGATAGCGCTGCTCGAGGAACACTTCCCCCGTGGCCACAAGACGAATGACATTGCAAAGGGCTTCCGGCTGGTTGTGTTTGTGCAGGATGCCGGAGATGCCGTTGCGAACCAATTGAACGGCTTCCGGATCGCTGACGCCCGCGGTCACCACCAGGATGCGGCCCTCGTATCCATGTTGTCTCGCCTGCTGGACAAATTCGATGGCGCGCTCCTGCCCGAGATCCACATCGAGCAACACCACGTCCGGCTTCATTTTCTCGACGATCTCGAGGCCCGCGGCGGCGGAGGCGGTGGAGCCCTTTACCTCGAGGTCCGGTTGGGATTCCAGCACCCGGGCCAAGCCTTCACGGAACAGGGCATGGTCGTCAATGAGGACGAGGGAAATCGTTTCACTCATGCTGCTTGCACTCCTCTCACCGCAGCCGTACGCAACTCCGCCACAAAGCGGCAACCCTGGGGGGAATCCTCGTAGCGCAGGTCCCCCCCGTAACTGCGCAGTATCGCCCGGGAGACATACAGCCCGAGTCCGACCCGTTGGGCGCCCTGCTGGAATGGTTCGAACAACCGCTTCGGATCGCTGACGCCCGTGCCTGAATCCTCGATGACAATGGACACCTTTCCGTCACCCTGAGTCAAGGAAATGCGGAACTCCTTATGGGCGGATGCCTCCACGGCGCGCAGGCTGTTCTGGGAAAGATTGAGCAAGGCCTGGGTAAGCCCAAACCCATCGGCCACGACCATGGGGATAGAGGCGGGCAGCTCAAATCGCACATCGCCGCCGATCTCGTCCCAACTCGGTTCAATCACGATGCGGAGGTGATTCAGAACCTCGCGAAGATCGAGCGGCGCCAATGTCGAGGGCGACTTCGACTGCAACTCCGTGGAGGCTATCTTGCCCAGCGCTTCCACCAGATGGCTCATGGCGTGAAAATCCTGGTTTTCCTCCAATCCCGGAGTGCGGCGCAGGTTCTCATAGACGAGAGAGATGGCGCTGCAAACGTTGCGAATCTCATGCGAGACCGCGGCGGCCACAATGCGGTTGTTGTCGAGCAGTTGTTTGAGGTTCTGCTCCTCGCGCTCCCGCGCCTCTTCGGAAGAGTCGACGGCGATCGCGGCAAGCCGGCGGCCCTGCGGAGTCTGGTAGGTGGAAAACCAGATCTGGGCTACAAACAGATCGCCATCCTTGCGCGTGCCTTGGCACTGGGCAGCCGTGCGGAAGAATTGGGAGCGCGTTTCGAGACGCAGAGCGTCGGCGAGGACGGGCAAATGGGGGACTACGGAGTGGCCTGGCAACTCATCATTCTGCGCCAGACCCAGTAATTGGCGCGTGGCGCGGTTTCCTGACAGGATGCGCGCCTGCTCATCGAGCGTGAAGATGGCGGCGGGGCTGCTTTCGGCAAGAGCCCTCAAGTGTTCCTCCGCCTCCCGGCGCAATGCCTGTTGTTTCTCCATCTCCCGATAGTGTTCGCCCATCATGAGGCGATTGCGCGCCAGTTCCGCCACGAACATTCCCGTACCCGCATAGGCGACAACGGACATGAAGAAGCGCATCGCGGTCTCCAACTCAGAGGTGTATGTCGTCAGCACCACCCGGACCGCGGCCAGGAACAGCGCGCTGATACCGATTCCCCACCGGTTCAGCATGATGGAGAGCGGGAGGATGGGGAAGACGTAGAGGACGCCCAGCGAGACGCCGGCTCCCTCGATGAAGTCCGCCAGAACAACCAGCACCAGCAGGCTGAACGACAAGGCAATGAGCAGTTTGCGGTCCGCCGTCAACAGCCGGTCAATGAGATCGAATTGCCGTTGAGGATTCAATGCCTCCATCTTAGGGCGTTCCGGTGGAAACGCAAACGGCAGGCGCATACGAAAAATCCCTCATGTCCGAAAGATACCGCGAGTTGACCTAAAGATCATCGTTCCCCGGCTATCAGAGGACGGTAAGCGGCACAGCACTGTACGGGCTTCCATGCCGTGGGTTACACTCGATAAGACCGCGCATGAAACTTCCCCTCCAAGCCCATGCGGATGAGGAACCGCCGCCCTTCCTGGGCACGTGGGAACGCGTCTACGGCGCAGTCGTCATCTACCTGGCGATGCTCATCGTTTTGTTCTATACGTTCAGCGCAATTTTTACGCCCCCGCCATCGAAATGACCCTTCTCGACTGGATTGTCCTGGCCGGCTGGCTCCTGTTTAGCATTTCCTACGGGCTGTATCGCGCGCGAGGGAGCCAAAGCACGCACAGCTATCTTCTGGCCGGCAAGACAATGCCCTGGTACGCCATGGGGCTGTCCATCATGGCCACCCAGGCGAGCGCCATCACGTTCATCTCCACTACCGGCCAATCCTATGTGGACGGAATGCGCTTCGTCCAGTTCTACTTCGGGCTGCCGCTCGCCATGGTGCTCATCAGCATGACCGCGGTGCCCATTTTCCATCGCGCCAATGTGTACACCGCCTACGAGTTTCTGGAGAAGCGCTTCGACCGCAAAACGCGGCGGCTGGTCAGCGTCATTTTTCTCATCCAGCGCGGGCTTGGAGCGGGGTTGGCGCTGTACGCGCCCGCGGTGGTCCTTTCCGTCATTCTCGGCTGGCCGGAACACATTACGACGTTCGTCATCGGCACGCTGGTGGTTTCCTATACGACGCTAGGCGGTGTCAAGGCCATCACGTGGTCGGACGTGCAGCAGATGGTGCTCATTTTCAGCGGGCTCATTCTTGCTCTCATCATGGCTCTGACCCTGATGCCCAAGGAGGTGTCGTTCCTCGATGCGGTCTCGCTGGCGGGCGCGGCGGGAAGGCTCAATGCCGTCGTCACGAAGTTTGACTGGAATGACCGCTACAACCTCTGGAGCGGCCTCATCGGAGGCATGTTCCTGGCCCTTGCCTACTTCGGAACCGACCAGAGCCAGGTGCAGCGCTACTTGACCGGCCGCTCCATAGCCCAAAGCCGCCTCAGCCTCCTGTTCAACGCGGCGGCAAAGGTGCCGATGCAGTTTTTCATTCTCTTCATCGGAACCATGGTGTTCGTGTTCTTCATCTTCGAGCGGCCGCCCGTGCTCTTCCAGCCTGTCGACGAGCGCAGGCTCGAGGCAACCGCCGGATACGATGACATTCAATCGCGCTTCCAGGCCGCCCACGAAAAGCGCCGCACAAGCGCTCTTTCCTGGATGCGCTCCCATGACAGTCAAAGCCTGGCCGGCTACCGCGAGGCCCAGCGGGAGATCGATTCCGCGCGCAAGGATGCGCAGAAACTGGCCGGAGCCGCTCCCGACACCAACTACATCTTCCTCAGCTTTGTCATTCACCACCTGCCTTCCGGCGTCGTCGGGCTGGTCATCGCCGTGATCTTTGCCGCATCGATGTCCGTCGTTTCGGGGGAAGTGAATTCGCTGGCGACGGTGACCGTGATGGACCTCTACCGTCCTTTCAAGCCGCAGGCATCCGACATGCACTACCTGATTGCCTCGCGCCTCGCCACCGTGTTCTGGGGCGCATATGCTCTGGCCTTTGCCGGGCTGGGGCGTCATCTCGGATCGCTGATTGAAGCCGTCAACATTGTGGGATCGCTGTTCTACGGCGGAATGCTCGGCGTCTTTGTATTGGCGTTCTTCGTTCCCCGCGCCCGCGCCACGGGCGCCTTTCTCGGCGTGCTTGCGGGCGAAGCCGCCATTTTCTACTGCTTCTTTTTCACTAAGATCAGCTTTCTCTGGTACAACGTCATCGGCTGCCTTGTTGTCATTAGCATCGGAATCTTCTTCAGTCTTCGTCCGGCCGGCGAACAATCCCGCTGAAAATCCGTCACGGTCGGCTATAATGTGTGGTTCTCATGGCGATCGACTGGTTTCCACTCTGGCTCAGCCTCCGGGTCGCAGCGCTCTCGACAGCCTTCGCCATCGTTCTTGGATTATGGGTGGCGTACGTATTGGCCTTCCGCGCCTTCCGCGGCAAGGAAGTGCTCGATGCCATGGTCGCCTTACCGCTCGTTCTGCCGCCGACCGTCCTGGGTTATTACTTATTGGTGGTGCTCGGCCGCACCAGCCCGTTCGGAAAGTTTTACGAATGGCTGACCGGATCTCCACTCGTGTTCACCTGGCAGGCGGCTGTGATTGCGGCGTTGTTCCATTCCTTTCCGCTGCTGGTGAAATCCACGCGCGCGGCGCTGGAGAGCGTCGACACCTCCTATGCGCGCGCCGCCCGCAGCCTGGGCGCTTCGGAGTGGCGCATCTTCACCCGCATCACCATCCCGCTGGCGCACCGCTCCATCCTCGCCGCCGCGGCCATCGCTTTCGCCCGCTCTCTAGGCGACTTCGGCGTCACCATCATGATTGCCGGAAATATTCCAGGACGCACGCAGACTCTTGCGGTAGCCATTTATGACGCGGTGGAATCGGGCAACGGCGCCCTGGCGCGCGTGATGGTGCTGGTAATTTCCGCCATCGCCCTCCTGATTTTGTGGGTTGCCAATCGCCTGGCCCCGCGCCATCTTTTCGGATGATCCACGCACGGCTCAAGAAACGTTTTCCCGCCGGTCCGGACTCAGCGGAGTTCCTGCTCGATGCCGAAATCCGCACTCACGATGCCGTGTCGGTTCTCTTCGGGCCGAGCGGAGCGGGAAAGACGCTCACCCTCAACTCGATCGCCGGTTTCGTACGCCCCGATGAGGGCCGTGTGATGGTGGGCGACGATATTCTCTTCGACGGCGCGACAAACGTCCACCTCCCGCCGCAGGCGCGCCGCTGCGGCTACGTGTTTCAGAACTACGCGCTGTTTCCTCACATGACGCTGCGCCAGAATCTGGAGTTCGCCTCGCAGTTCCGGCCGAAGCTCGAGCGGCACCGCAAGGTAAACGAAATGCTCGATCTCTTCCGGCTTGCCGACCTCGCCGGGCGCAAGCCGCACGAACTCTCCGGGGGACAAAAGCAGCGCTGCTCGATTGCCCGCGCCCTGCTCGCCGACCCGCGCGTTCTGCTGCTCGATGAACCCGCCCAGGGTCTCGATGCCATGCTGCGCGCCGAACTCCACGATGTGCTGCGCAACGTCCGCTCCACCTTTTCCACGCCCATCCTCATGGTGACGCATGATCTCGAGGAATGCTTTGCCGTCGGCGACCGTATGTTCATCTTCCATGAAGGCAAGGTGGTGCAGCAGGGCACGCCGCCGGAGATTTTCGACAAACCAGCCAGCCTCACCGTCGCGCGGCTGTTGGGCATCTACAACCTCCTCCAGGCGGATGTTCTCATGCTCGACCCCGGGCGCAACACCTCTGCTCTGCGACTAGGCGATTGCGAACTCGCCGGGCCCTATCTTCCGGGAAAATTCAAAGGCGACCGCGTCTGGCTGTGCGTGCGCCCGGAGGAACTTCGCGCCTCTCCCCGGGACGGCAAGCCGGGCTTCAACCAGGTCCCCGCCCAGCTCAGAGGAGCCACGCCGCGCCCCGGCGGCATGCGCCTGGAATTCGACCGCGAACTGCTCGCCGATGTGCCCCGCTCCGAGTACGAACAGAACCGCCATAATAAAGAATGGATTGTGGAATTCCCTTCCGCTGGGTTGCGCGTCCTCTAAGCCGCACATGAAGACATTCGACGAGTACGTGGAACTTGCCGCTCAGGCTCATGGCCATATCTGCGCCGGACAGATCCTCGGGCTGCGCCTCGCCATCTTCGGCTGCCGTCTGCTCGGCATTGAAGACCCCGCGGGCAAGGACCGCAAGCGGCTGGTCACCTATGTGGAGATTGACCGCTGCGCCACCGATGCCATTACCGTCGTGACGGGCTGCCGCCTCGGAAAGCGCGCGCTCAAGTTTCGCGATTTCGGGAAGATGGCGGCTACGTTCTGCGACCTCCAATCGAATCGCGCCGTGCGCGTGGCGGCCCGGGAATCGTCGAAACAAAAGGCGCGCGAAATGTTTCCCGAGATCGCCGACAAGAACCAGCAGCAGATGAAGGCCTACCGCGAAATGCCGGAGAGCGACCTGTTTCATCACCAGTGGGTGCGCGTCACCGTCGAGCCGCATGATCTCCCCGGCTTCAAGGGCCCGCGGATCACCTGCTCGCAGTGTGGAGAAGGAATCAACTTCCGCCGCGAGGTGGTTCGCGGCGAAACTGTGCTCTGCCGCGCCTGCGCCGGAGAAAGCTACTATCAGCCCGAGTGATTCGCTGCTACATCACGGACCGGAAGCAGGTCGGGGGCATCGAGCCTCTGGTTGCCTGCGTGGCGCGGCAGTTGGAAGCCGGCGTGGATTTTCTCCAGGTGCGTGAGAAAGACCTCCCTGACCGGGAACTGCTCGCTCTTGCGCGCGGCATTCTCGCGCTCGAGAATCCCAAGGGAACGCGCGTCCTGATCAACTCGCGGGCGGATATCGCCCTCGCCGCCGGCGCTCATGGCGTACACCTCCCGGCGGACTCCCTGCCCGTGAACGAATTGCGCCGCATGGTGCCGGAAGGCTTCGTCATCGGCGTGTCGTGCCACACACTGAGGGAACTCGAGACCGCGGACGGCGAAGGAGCGGATTTCGCCGTGTACGGACCGGTGTACGCCCCGCGCTCGAAGGCCTCCTATGGAGCCCCTCTCGGCCTGGAGGCGCTCGCCGTGGCGTGCGGCCGCGTGCGGCTACCGGTGCTGGCCCTGGGAGGCATCACGGAGGAGAGCATCCCGTCGATTCTCGCCGCCGGAGCCGCGGGATTTGCGGCGATTTCTCTCTTTCAAAAACCCTGTAAGGAGTAGAATGAGAGTCCGCCTCTCATGAAACTTGCTCTGCTGCTCGCCGCCCCGCTCTTCGCGCATGCCGCCATCCCGTGGGATTTCAAAGCGCTTTCACAAACGCCGAAGGTGTTCGAAGCCAAGAGCGAAGAGCCCGGAGTTCACGCGGTCTATTTCGAATCGGTTCCGTTTCACGGCAAGCCCACTCGCGTCTTCGCCTATTACGGCATTCCTCCGGGCAGGAAACTGCCCGCGATGGTCCTCGTGCACGGCGGCGGGGGCACGGCGTTCGCTGAATGGGTCCGGCTGTGGAACCAGCGCGGCTACGCGGCCATCGCGATGGATACCTGCGGCAATGTTCCCGAAAAGGCCTCGACGGACAAGCCCTAGTCCCCCGCAAAGAAGCATCACGAATACGGAGGTCCGGAAGGATGGGGCGGCTTTACCCACGTCGATGACGCCGTCACCGATCAGTGGACCTATCACGCCGTGGCCGCGGTCGTCCTGGCGCACTCCCTCCTCCGCTCGTTCCCCGAAGTAGACAAAGGACGCATCGGACTCACGGGCATTTCCTGGGGCGGCTACCTGACGGACATCGTCTCCGGTGTCGATCCCCGCTTCCGGTTCGCCGCTCCGGTGTATGGCTGCGGCTATCTCGGCGAAGATTCCGCATGGCTCAAAAACTTCGCCGACCTCGGAAAAACGCGAGCGGAAAAGTGGCTCTCTCTTTGGGACCCCTCGGTATATCTGGCAAACGGAAAGATGCCCATGCTGTGGGTTACGGGAACCAATGACTTCGCCTATCCGTTCCCTTCCCTCCAGAAGTCCTACCGGCTGCCAAGGGGACCGCGAACGCTGTCTATTCGCGTGCGCATGCCGCATGGTCATCCGCAAGGAGCAAAGCCGGAAGAGATTGCCGCCTTCGCCGCGTCCATTCTTCGGCATGGAGTTCCCTTGCCGCGCATCACCGCTACGGAACGCGATTCGATCCGATACAATTCCCGCAGCACGATCGTGAAAGCGGAACTCAACTACACCAGGGACAGCGGGCGCTGGCAGGACCGGAAATGGGAAACCGTTGCCGCGCAATTGGACGCCGGAGCACGGCGCGCCGCGGCGCAGGTCCCGCAAGGCGCAACCGCCTGGTTCTTCAATCTCACCGATGACCGGGGCCTGGTGGTGAGTTCCGAACACAAAACAAACTGATATGGGAGTCATTCCAATGAACATGGGAACAATTCCGGCAATTGCTCTGCTGGCGCTGGCAGGCCAGTTGACGGCAGGTGAGCCGCTGGCCCAACGCATCGGGCATACGGACCCGTCCAAGTACCGCCACAGCCGGTCGCACGGGAGCACCGGCGACATGGCCTGCGAGACGCTGATGCCCGGACCTGCCCTCAGCACCAACTTCCTGTTCATGCATCGCTGCCAGATCATGCCGGGCGGCGGCGTCGGTCATCACTTCCACAACACGACGGAGGAGATGTTCATCGTCTTCGACGACGAGGCCGAATTCACGGTCGACGGCAGAACATCCGTGCTCAAGGGAACGGTGGGCGCTCCGGTGCGCATGGGCCACTCTCATGCCATCTACAATCCGTCCAGCCATCCGGTGGAGTTCATGAACATCAACGTGTCCGCGGTGAAGGGGAAGTACGACGCCTTCAACCTCGATGACCCGCGCGTGAACGTGCCCTTCAAAGACCCCATCCCGGTGTTCATGACAATGCGGCTCGATCGAAAACTGCTGCAACCGGTGAAGAGTTACCGGGGCGGCGAAGGAACAGTGCAGTACCGCCGCGCCCTGGACCCGTCCGTATTCCTCAGCAACTGGTCCTACGTCGATCACCTTCTGATTCCCAACGGCAGTTCCGAGGGCGCCCACCGGCACACCGGGGTAGAAGAGATCTACTACGTGTTGAACGGAGACGGCGAGGTCCGCGTCAACGAGGAATCGGCCGCCATCCACAAGGGCGACGCCGTTCCTCTGCTGCTCAATGACGTGCATTCGTTCCGCGCCACCGGATCCGCGGGCCTCGAGTTGATGATTGTGGGAGTGGCCGCGCAGAAGGGCGTTCTCGATACAGTAGAGGTGAAGGAGCCACACCGATGAAATCCGATGTTTCCCGGCGGAACGTTTTGAAGGGCAGCGGCGCGGCGCTGCTGGCGGCGCCGGCGGCGGGGGCTGAAATACCCGGTCCCCGAATGGAGGGCCCGGGCACGCCGAAGATCTGCCTGGAAATGGGCACTGGCGGCGTCGCTGCCGGGGCGTTCACTGATGCCGGTATCCGCCGTGTCCGGCAGTTGGGCGTCAGCTATGCGTTGACCGGGGGCCCGCGAATCCCCTGGCAGGAAGCCGACCTGCGCGCGCGCATTGACCAATTGAAAGCGGGCGGGATCACCCTCTACAACATGATGATCGGCGGGTATCCCAACACGCTCTACGGAAAGCCCGGCCGCGACGAGGAGATCGACAAAGTCCGCCAATCGCTGCGCGCCGCGGGCAAAGCAGGCCTGGCGGTGGTGGAGTACAACTTTTACGCGCACCGCGCCGTGGAGGGCTATTACGGAGCCAAAGGCAGAGCCGGTTCCGGGTACACCGGCTTCGATTATGACCGCATGAAGAACCTTCCTCCGCTCGAGCAGGAAGGCGTTCACAGTCTGGAGGAAATGTGGGCAAACATCACCTATTTCCTGAAGGCTGTCATCCCGGTGGCCGAGGAGGCCGGCGTCCGCATGGCCCTGCACCCGAACGACCCTCCCGCGCCTCTCAGCCGCGGCTCCGGGCAGATCATGGGAACGCTCGCCGGCTGGAAAAAGCTGATTGGAATCGTCAACAGTCCCGCCAACGGCATCACGTTCGATTGCGGCGTCACGCGCGAGATGGGAGAGGATCCAGTGGCAGTTTGCCGGTATTTCGCCTCCCGCGACCGCATCAACCATGTCCATTTCCGCAACGTGCGCGTCGAGAAGCCATACGAGAAATACGAGGAAGTTTTCATCGACGAGGGGCAGGTGGATATGTTCGGCGTAATGAAGGAGTTGGTGCGCAACAAGTACACCCGCACTATCTATCCCGAGCACCCCCGGGCAATCGATTACGATCTCGAACACCCTGCATTTCACACGGTCTATCCGGGCGGTGGAGGCTACGCGGCCTATGCCTTCAACGTTGGCTACGCGAAGGCGATGCAGCAGGCTGCCCTCGCCTCCGTGTAGCGAAAAAAATCTCTGCCTTGCCGCCCGCCGGAGGGCGCCCGTGGGCGAAAATGACAGAGATGACGGATAGTCCCCGGGCCTTCGTTTCGGAAATTGCCGCCGCCTGGCCGCACCTCTCCGGGAACGGCCGCATGCAGGCTTTCCGAAGCCTCACCCGCGACCGGCGCGAGGAGTTGTTTCTCGATTTGACCGCGCCCGAACAATCGGAACTCCTCCTGATGATGCCCGAACATGAACGGCGGACCTACCTGCGCGTTCTTCCGCCCGACGACTCGGCCGACCTTATCCAGGAATCCCCGCAGGAGGCAAAAGACGGCCTTTTGGCCCTCCTGGACGACAAGTCCCGGGTGGAAGTGCTGGCCCTGCTTGCCTACGCCGAAGATGACGCCGGCGGCCTGATGAATCCGCGCTTCGCCCGCCTGCGCCCGGACATGACAGTGGACGAGGCGATTGCTTACCTCAGGCTTCAGGGCCGGAACATGGAAACCGTCTACTACGCCTACGTCCTCAGCCATGACCAGAAGTTGCTCGGCGTCGTTTCCTTCCGCGACCTATTCACCGCCGGCGGCCGCGCCCGGATCGACGAAGTGATGAAAAGCGATGTCGTGGCCGTGAGAGAGAACACCGACCAGGAAGAGGTGGCTCGAGTGTTCAGCGCCCACGCCCTGGCCGCCATCCCCGTCGTCGATCCGGGCGGCGTCATGAAGGGCATCGTCACCGTGGACGACATCGTGGACGTCGTTCAGGAAGAGGCCACGGAAGATATCCAGAAGATCGGTGGTATGCAGGCTCTCGAAGGCCCCTACCTCGACACCAGTTTCTGGGAAATGGTGCGCAAACGCGCCGGTTGGCTTGCCGCGCTGTTCCTGGGCGAGATGCTGACAGCCACCGCGATGAGCCGCTACGAGGCGGAGATCTCGAAAGCGGTGGTTCTCGCGGTCTTCATTCCGCTCATCATCAGCAGCGGCGGCAATTCCGGGTCACAGGCTTCGACGCTGATCATCCGCTCGATCGCATTGGGGGAAGTGACCCTACGCGACTGGTGGCGTGTGGCGCGGAGAGAGGTCTTCAGCGGAGTCGCGCTGGGCAGCGTCCTGGCGATCATCGGGTTTTTTCGCATCCTGATCTGGCAAGGCGTCTTTCACTCCTATGGCGATCATTACCTGCTGGTGGCACTTACCGTAGCCTTCAGCCTGGTAGGCGTGGTGATGTTCGGCACGCTCGCCGGATCGATGCTCCCCTTTGTGCTGCGCCGCGCCGGGATGGACCCCGCCAGCGCTTCCGCCCCTTTCGTCGCAACCATGGTGGACGTCACCGGGCTGGTCATCTATTTCACGGTCGCTCACCTGGTTTTGGGCGGCACGCTGCTCTGAATCCAGGCCCTGCCCTCCGCATCCGCCGCCAGAATCGCGTCCGCCACCATATCCGCCGTCACCTCGAACGGCTCATTGTGAATGGTCTCCCCTGCCGCTGTTGCCCTCGCCGAGACCTGCGCCAGCAGTTCGTCCCCGAGGGCGCCGCATCCGATCCCGGCGAGCGTCACCGGCAGCCCCACTTCGGTCGAGAACGACAACACTTCGCGAATCCGCGCCTTGGAGGCGCCCTCCAACACCAACTGCACCAGTGTCCCGAACGCCACCTTTTCTCCGTGAAAATAGCCTCGCGTGGGGGGAGCCGCCGTCAGCCCGTTGTGAATCGCATGAGCGGCGGCGAGACCCGAAGATTCAAACCCCAGCCCGCTCAGCAGCGTATTGGCCTCCACAATCCGTTCGAGCGAGGGCGTCACCACCTTCCGCTCCACCGATTGAAGGGCCGCTTTGCCATCCTCGAGCAGCGTCCGGTAGCACAACTCCGCCAGCGCGAGCGCGCTGCGCGTGGATCCGCCGCCCCGCATGTTGCGCACGTGTCCGGCGGCGCAAGTCTTTGCCTCAAACCACGTGGCGAGGGCGTCCCCCATCCCGGCGGCAAGCAGCCGAGGCGGACCCTGCGCCACCACGCTCGTATCCACCAGCACAAGATCGGGATTCCTGCGATAGAAACGGTACTCCTCGAAGATTCCCTCCTCAGTGTAGATCACCGAAAGCGCGCTGCACGGCGCGTCGCTCGAGGCCACCGTGGGACAATTCGCCACGGGCAAATGCAGTTCCGCGGCCACTGCCCGCGCCGCATCCAGCACCTTCCCGCCACCCGCCCCCACAATCGTAGCCGCGCCCTGTTCCCTGGCCGCGGCGGCGATCCGGTCAATTTCCGCCTGCGAGCATTCTCCCCCGAAGTCATGCACCGCATACGCATAGCCGGAGTCTCCCAAGGTGAGGCGCCAGACATCATCGAGAAGACGCCGCGCGGACCTGCCCGCCACTATGAGTACCGGTCCGGGCAGGCCGAGGCGCGACATCTCCGCGCCCAGTTGTTCCGTGGCGCGGCGCCCCTGCGTGTAGCGGCAGGGCGAGCAGAATACAGAAAGCATAACCTGCTATCGTACAGCCTGCGGAGGGATGGCGCAGGGGTTCGGAAATCTTCACTGATATCCTTTGGGAACGCTGATCGCTAATCCGCCGGACTCCGCAGGTGAGCATACGCCGGGTGGTCCGGGTCAATACTCATCACGCAGTGAGGATCCATACAGAGAACAGTTCGGCAACCGCCGGCGGCGTGTCAAAGCTGGTTCTTCCGGTGGGCGCGGCGCACTGGGACATTCAATCAGCGCAACCCTCCCAACCGCGCGGCCTCTACGCGGACCGCAGCCAAGTAGAAGGAGAGGGCACCGGCGGCGGCCAGGTCGACGACACCCGCGACCGGGAGAATTCTCGAGACTCGCACTCGTCGTAAGGCGCGCCGGGAGAGAGGGGCGTGACAACGCGCTCTGGCTATTTGTCGCAATCGGAAACGAGGAGAGACTGGAACCTGACGAGCCAACCTCTACCCTCTACCAAATCACACGGACGGGATAGGGCTCGAAGGCGGCGTCTGACGTGACGATCACAAGTCCGCACATGAGCGCCTGAGCGATAAGCATGCGGTCGAATGGATCTTTGTGAAAAAGTTGCAGCTTCTCAGCGGCAAGCGCGTCCGTTTCCGTGAGTGGAAGACTTTCGATTCCGGAGTCTTTACGAACCGCCGGAATCAGGGTCGAGGGGTGCGCCGGGAGGGAGATCCTTCCCTGTGCGTACCTGCGGGCGATCTCCCACGCGGACACCACGCTGAGGTAAACCTCGTTTGCGGGGTCCAGGATCTGGGCTCGCGCAGTTGGAGACAGGTGAGGCGAATCCGCCTGGAACCAGAGGAAAGCGCGCGTATCGAGAAGCAGTCTCACGCCTGACGCTCTTGGGGAAAGACAGGCGCCCGGTCAAACTCAGCGACCTCCTCATCGGTCATTGGGGCGAAGGCGCCGGGTTCCCAATGTACCTGGCCCTTTAGCAGTCCAGCAACGCGCGCCCGGCGCAGCGGAGGAGTTTCAACAGCGCGGAGTTCGGCCACTGGCTGATTGTGACGGCACAGGATGATCACGTCACCCTGGACGACCCGATTGATGTAACGCGAGAGGTGGGTCTTAGCCTCCTGAATATTGACTCTTGTCATACCCTGGTTCCAATCCTAGCACGAAATCTGACCAGCGGCTGGTCGGAAACAAAACCTGGAATCAGACCTCCCGACCGATCCGAGTCCGAGTCTCGTGCTGAAGCGACCGCAAGTGATCGGTGAGCCCATCAAGGACTCGAACCCGCTTCGGGATCGTGATCGACATCAGTTCGGAGCGCTGATCGCCGTCCCTTGTTGAAGCGATGGAGACAGCGTTCTTTCACTGCCGCCGAGGAGGCGCGCTCCTCCTCGCGCCCGATCACGTTTCCGAAACGTTTCGGCCGGGCACTGAGGCCGGCGGACATGATGGAGCGGACCGGAGCATGCGGTATCTGGCGTGGCGTTGGGACCCGGATTCGTCCGATCACACCTATCTGGTGGATTGCTGATCATCAACTTCATAGCCGATTTTCTGAGATGCCTTGATCGCCTCGGCGCCAGAAATCACCGGCAGCTTCATCCGCCTGCGACCTCAATGATCTCTTCGTGGATGCTCGGAGGAACTGGCTCGACGTGCTTCTTAAGGCTCTTGAGGTACCCCTCGATTGCCTCACGGATGTTCTCGGCCGCCTCGGCGCGCGTCCGACCCTGGGAAATACAGCCGGGCAAAGCAGGACAGGTCGCCAGGAACACCCCGTCCTCATCTTGCTCCAGCTATACGCGATACCTCATCATTCAGCCATTCTAACCCCTTGAAGCCTTGCAGCCCATCCAACAATGGTCTCTGGCGTAGGATGGCGAGAGCACGAGAGTTCGAAACGCGTCCACGACTGGGAGCCACCCGCCTTTCGCATTGAGAAGGCAAGACGGAAATCCATGCTGTGGCATCGCCCGATTCAGGATCGGACTGAACAGTGGTACTTCAGACGGGAACCTAACCCAGCCAGTTTTCGCAGCGAAGGTCTTGCAGTTTGGCGAACTCGCGTTCGTTGGCGGTGACGAGGGTGAAGCAGAGGGAAATGGACTGAGCGGCGATCAGCAGATCATTGCCGCCAATCATCTGCCCTTTCCTCTCCAGGCGAGCGCGAAGCAGACCATATGCGCGGCCGGCCGGCTCTTCGAGAGGCAGGATCTCCATGGCGCCGAGCACGGCCTCGACCTGTGCGGTGAGGCGCGTTGATCCCTTCTTCGCCGCGCCAAACCGCAGCTCGGCAGCAACGATGATGCTCGTCGCCACCTGCGCTTCGCCCACCTCACGGATGCGACTCGTCACACGACCCTGCGGGTTCCGAATCAGGTCGGAAAGGATGTTGGTGTCGAGCAGGTAGCGCATTAGAGTTCGACAGCGCGGGGGAGCATGTCTGTGATTTCCGGCAGGTCTTCATCAAGCGGCGTCAGCGTGGCCAGGACTTCCAGTAAGGACATCGGGGGAGCGGGTTCGACAATCAGCCGCTCGCCCTCCTTCCGCATGACGGCGTCTTTGCCGGGCAGTTCGAAGCCTCGCGGAATTCGGACAGCTTGATTTTTGCCGTTTCTGAATAGCCTGACACGCCGCTCGGAGATCATAGCCACCTCCTAAACCTTTGTTAAGGCATATGCCGCTCCGAATCCAACTGCGGAAGTAGCGCGGAGAACGGCCTCTACGCAGGCGCAAACCACTCGCCGGAACCTAGACATCTGGCGGACCTCACGGAGATCCCCGTCACCTGCAATCTCTGGATTCCAGGAAAAACCGCTCTAATCACGGGTGGCGGATAGGTCATCTAATTCCGCACGGATGACAGATTCTTCGGGGTGCCTCCCGGCGGGGCAGAATGGGCAAGGTATTGGCGGTGGGCGGGCGGCTTCTTCCTTTCTTTAGCGCAACTCCCTCCGGCAATGCTACACTAAGTGGAGTCCGCATTCACCCCATCCAAAGCAAAGGGAAGTCCGATGCCGAAAATGAAAACACACAAAGGTGCGGCCAAACGGTTCAAGGTGACCGGGAGCGGCAAACTGACACGCCGTCATTCGTTTGCCCGGCACATCCTGACCTCGAAGGGTTCGGCCCGCAAGCGCCGTCTGGCGCAAGGCGTGGTCATGGACCCGGCCGATCAACCGAAAGTGAAGGTGATGCTCCCTTATTCCTAAGGCAAGCATCGCGGCGGCGCGAACGGCGCACGGCACGTGCCCGTCAATGCCCGCCAAAGGCCTTTGGCCTGTGATTCCAAGAAACAAGTAAGGAGAGAAACGTGCCGAGAGTCAAACGTGGTACGAAGCGGAGAGCCGCCCGCGCCAAAACGCTGGAACGCGCCTCCGGTTATTTTCTGACAAAAAGCAAGCTGCACCGCTCCGC
>JADLBD010000155.1 GCA_020847975.1 Bryobacterales bacterium
AGCAGCGCCGGAGCCGCCAGCGCCGCGGAAGTCAAAAAAGATCTGCGTGTACTCATTTCTTCCCCTTCATCAGGTTCTCGAACAGATACACCCCGCTCTTGCCCCCCACGGCGAAATCCAGATCCCCGTCCCCATCGTAATCCGTCACCGCTACCTGCATCCCCGCCCCAGTCCGCGTCGAAAAATCCAGAATATGCCTCGTCCACACAAGTCCCTTCCCGTCCGGAGCCTTCTGATGCTCATACCAGTAGACCCCCAGCGGTTCTCGCCCGCCCGGATCATGTCCGTTGTGCGCCTGAAACCGCTTCCCCGTCACCAGGTCCAACTGCCCATCCCCGTTCAGGTCCGCCAGCGCCATGGCATGCGGTTGCGACCAGCTATCGTCTATCACCCGCTTCACATACTTGCCGTCCGGCATGTGCTCCAGCCACAGCACGCCGTAATCGTGCGCCATCGAGGTCACGATGTCCCGCCGCCCGTCCCCGTTCACATCCAACACATAAATGAACCCCAGTGCTCCCGGCGAATCCCAATCCGCATGAAACTTCCAGTCCCCCTGCCGCGGATCCGCCGGAGCCTCCAGCCATCCGCTCGATGTCAGAATGTCTGTCCGTCCATCCCCGTTCACATCCCCCGCGCCGATCCCGTGCCCGTAGCCCTTCCCACTCACCACGTGCTTCACCCACGCCTTGTTCTTCACCTCATACCACGCCGTCCCGGAATTGGCCCCGCCAAACTGCGGCAGCAGTTCGTTCGCCTTCCCGTCGTTGTCGATGTCCACCATCCAGCAGAACTCCACATTGTTCCCGCTGTCGATCTCGTGCCGCTTCCACATCTCCTTCGACCGCCCCGGATTCTCATACCAATCCAGCCGCTTCGAGTACCACGAGCAACTGGCAATGTCCACCCGCCCGTCCCCGTTCACATCGATCCCGTGATCGCTGAAATTGTCGATGTAGTTGTTCTGGAACAGCAGGTCGCGGAACTTGTGCTTCGTCCACCGCGGAGCCTCGAACCAGTTCTCCCCCGAGACGATATCCAGCTTCCCGTCCCCGTTCACGTCCGCCCAGGTGCAGCTCTCGTTCGCGCCCAGGTCAATCTCATGCTTCTGAAACGGAATATCCGGAGCTCGCCCGAAACTCCAAGCCAGCCACGCGGCCCCAGCCGCGCCCAATAGTATGTAGGTGACTCTCACTTGCGCAATTGTATCTCGTTACAATTCCGAGCATGGCCACTCATCAGGACCGCATCAGCCTCGACACCAAAGGCCACACCGACATCATCGACATCAGCGCCGAGGTTCAGCGCGTCATTCACTCGAGCGGCATCCGCACCGGCATGGTCAACGTCAGCGGAGTCGGCTCCACCCTCGCCGTCACCACCATCGAATACGAATCCGGCTGCGTCAGCGATCTCCGCCGCGCCCTCGAAGCCATCGCCCCCTCCAACTCCAACTACGCCCACAACGCCCGCTGGGGCGACGACAACGGCTATGCCCACCTCCGCAGCGCCCTCATGGGAACCGCCAAAACCTATCCCGTCTCGGAAGGCCGCCTCGCCCTCGGCACGTGGCAGCAGATCATCCTCTGCGACTTCGATGACCGGCCCCGCCGCCGCGAAGTCATCATCACCGTGTACGGCGACTGAACGAAAACACCTCCTCCGCCGGAGCCGCCAAACACTCCTCATAACTCATCCCCATCCCCGCCGGCGCATACTCCACCCCTTGCAACACAACCCTGTCCTCACTCCCCAACCGCAACCCCCTGCTCAACGACACCCGCGCCATCCCCATCAGCGCATCCACCAGGTGCGGCCGCCCCAGCGGAGCCGTAATCTCCCACCGCTCCGGTTCCTTCCACCCCGCCACTTCCACCCGGTAGTGCTCCATCATCCGCACCGCCAAAGCCAGGTCCGCATGCTTCTCCGGGCTGAACCGCAGCGCCTGCTCGAGCAGCGATTCCCGCAGCGATCCCACATCCTTCGGCCGCCCGATCGACGTGTTGTGCGCCGAAAAAATCAAATCCCGCGCGGCGAAATACGGCTTCAAATCCACCACCGGCGTCCCGTCAAAGAAATCCAGCCGGTCGAAATGCAGCGTCAATCCCTCCACCCCTAATAGCCGCGCCGAACTCAGCCCGATCGGATTCGGCCGCGCGGGCGACCGCACCGCAAACACGCCATGCGTCGCATCCGGCGCATCCGGCGAAACTCCCCGCGGCGTCACCTGCAGCACGTCCCGCTCCGGGCGCCCCATCAGCCACGCCATCACCCACATGTGCGAATGCTTCTCAATCCGCAGCAGCCCCGGCGCGAACTCCTCATACAACTCCACCGCCGCCGGAGCCCCCAACGGCGGCATCCCCTTGCGGTCCTTCACCCCGGACCGCACCTCCCCGATAAACCGCAGCGTCTTATCCACGGGTTCGCAACCCCGATCCGCTGCGCCCGTCCAGCGTCCGCCGCCGCAAGTCCGCGAGAAGCGCCATCAATTCATCCTTCGTCCGCCGGTGCATCCGCGACGTCGCATTGTTCTGCATCTCATACGGATCCTGCCCCAGGTTGTACAAGTGCGTCACCTCCTCGTTCCGGTCAATCACCATCTTGTCCAGACCGCGCACAATCATGCGCCATTCCCCCTCGCTTCCCATCTTCCCCTCCGCCAGTATCGACTCCGGCCGCACTCCCTTCCCTCCGCTCCACAACGCCGCCAGATTCCTCCCCTGCACGCCTCCCGGGATCTCCGCCCCGCACAACCCCAACAGCGTCGGCATGTAATCCACATTCGAGAACAACAAATCGCTGCGGCTTCCCGCCTCCAACACCTTCGGATACCGCACCAGCAAAGGTATCCGCGCCGATTCCTCATACGGCACGTTCTTGTACTCCAGCCCCTGCGATCCGAGCATGTCCCCATGATCGGCCGTGAACACCACCATCGTGTCCCCCTCCAGCCTTTCCTCGTCAATCGCCTTCAACAGCCGCCCCAGACAACGGTCCAGCGCCGTACAAAGCCCGTAGTAGCCCGCATATCCTTCCCGCGCCTTCCCTTCATATTCGGCCGGAACATTCTCCCGCAGCGCGAACTGCCGTGGATCATAGAGCCCCTTTACATCCTCCGGCGGCGTCCGCGGCGTGTGCGGCGGCCCCCACGACAGATAAAGAAAAAACGGCTTCTGCTTGTTCTTCCGAATAAAATCAATCGCCAGCTCCGTCTGATAGTCAGGTTCGAATCCCTTCATCCGTACCGGCGTCGCATCATCGCGAAAATAAATCGAGTCGCAATACCGGTGCCCCCGGTTGAACGCCGCCCAGTAGTCAAATCCCCGCCGCCGCGGCCCAGGTGGCACGAACCCCGGCCGCTCCTCCCCATCCAGATGCCACTTCCCGATGTAGCCCGTCGCATATCCCGCGGCCTTCAACTGCGCCGCCAGCGACGGCTCGTTCTCCCCAAGCCGCACATCGTTTCTCGGCATCCGGCACGCATGCGGGTACTTCCCCGTCAGCATCGCCGCCCGCGATGGCGTGCACAAGGGATACGCTGCGTACACCCGATCGAAATGCACACCCTCCGCCGCCAGCCGCGCCAGGTGCGGAGCCTGCAACTGCTTGTCCCCCGAACTCGGCAGCGTCTGCGCCCGCCACTGGTCCGCAAGCACGAATACTACATTGGGCCGCCGGGCCTGCGCCATCAGTCCCGCCGAACCGATCAGAAAATGGCGTCGATTCATGACTGGCTATAATTGAAAGCATCTTCATTATCTTAAGGAGCGCCCATGGGTAGCAATTTTCGTCCACTTCCCCCTCGCCAGGGCGGACCCTCAGCCGGACCGGTGCGTTCCGCCGACCGCTATTTCGAACTCAAATCCGAAATCCACAAAAAGCTCCTCGGCGTCCTCAACCTCGAAAAAGTCTCCTCCCTGCCCAAGGATCGCGTCCGCGCCGAAATCGGCCGCGTCGTCGAACGCCTCCTCGAAGACGAACGCGTTCCCATGACCTCCGCCGAAACCAACAAGATGGTCGAAGAGGTCCTTGATGAAGTCCTCGGCCTCGGCCCCCTCGAGCCCCTCCTCAAGGAACCCTCCATCTCCGACATCCTCGTCAACGGCTACAACAAGGTCTACATCGAGCGAAACGGCAAACTCTCCCTCAGTCCTGTCCGCTTCAAAGACAACAGCCACCTCCTGCACATCATCGAGAAGATCGTCTCCCAGGTCGGCCGCCGCGTGGACGAAGCCCAGCCCATCGTCGACGCCCGCCTCCTCGACGGCTCCCGCGTCAACGCCATCATCTCCCCCCTCGCCCTCGATGGCCCCGCACTCTCCATCCGCCGCTTCGGCCGCCACGTCATCACCTCCGACGAGATGATCGGCAACAAGACCATCACCCCCATGATGCTCCGCTTCCTCGCCGCCGCCGTCCAATCGAAATCCACCATCCTCATCTCCGGTGGAACGGGCTCCGGCAAGACCACTACCCTCAACGCTCTCTCCCGCTTCATCCCCGAGGAAGAACGCATCATCACCATCGAGGACACGGCCGAACTCCAACTCCAGCAGCGCCACGTCGTCAAGTTCGAAACCCGCCCCCCCAACGTCAATCGCGAAGGCGGCATCAACCAGCGCCAGTTGCTGCGCACCGCCCTCCGCATGCGCCCCGACCGCATCATCGTCGGCGAGTGCCGCGGAGCCGAAGCCCTCGACATGCTCCAGGCCATGAACACCGGCGTCGAGGGTTCCATGACCACCATCCACGCCAACTCCCCGCGCGACGCCTTCTCCCGCCTCGAAGCCATGATCCTCATGGCCGACCTCGAAATCCCCAACCGCGTCATCGTCCAGCAACTCGCCAGCGCCATCAAAC
>JADLBD010000156.1 GCA_020847975.1 Bryobacterales bacterium
AGGCATGGAGGAAGACGACGCTGAACATGTGGATGAAGGCGGCGAGGATCATGAGGTTGGCGGACCAACTGTGGATGGAACGGATGAGCCATCCGAACTGGACGCGGGTCATGATGAACTGGACGCTTTCATAGGCTTCGGTGGTGGTGGGGCGGTAATAGAGAAGGAGAAGGATGCCGGTGAGCACCTGAATGACGAAAAGGAACAGGCTGATGCCGCCGAAGTAGTACCACATGGTTGCGGAGTGGACGGGAACGGTTTTGTGAGCCATGAATTCACGGATGGATTCAAAGCCGAGGCGTTCGTCCAGCCAGCTTGCGGCGCGTTGCTTTGCACCAGGCGTCGTGGTTTCCATGGAGTCCTCTCGATCAGGCTCGCTTGGAGATGACGAGGTCGTCTCCGCGGACATGGACGGCATACTCTTCGAGCGGACGCGGCGGCGGACCGGAGACGACGTTGCCGTGGAGATCGTAGAGGCCGTTGTGGCAGGCGCACCAGATCATGTGGCGCTCTTCCTGGAACTGGACGGTGCAGTTCAAGTGAGTGCAGACCGCGGAAAAGGCCCGCCACTCGGTGTCGTTGACACGCACGAGGAGAGCGGGACGGCTTCCGAACCTGACGATTTTTCCGCTGTTCGGCTTCAGGTCCTGCACTTTTCCGGCGGGGACTTCATTGACGGAGGCTTCGGCAACCTGTGGAGGATTCATGAAGCGAAGGGCGGGATAGAGAAAGGAGACGATGGAAGCGAGGAAGCCGCTTCCGAGGAGCCATCGTACCAGGGACCTTCGTTCTTCGACCATGACGCTCACTGCGATGCAATCAGTATGCCATTGTGCGGTTGTATTGAAAAGTTGGACGAAGGGTGTAGAGTTGAATGCGAGAGCAGCCACGGGCCATGGACGAAAAGCGCTGGTTTTGGGTGACGCTGACGCTGTCGTGCATTACCGTCATCTCCGTGGTTTTTGCAGCGTGGGAGCTGCTGGAGAACCATTTCTTTCGCGGCGCCGATTATCTGACGCTGCACGTATTGTATATCACGCGCGGAGTGGCGTCCTCGCTGCTGCTGGCGTTTTGGGCGGCATGGTTCGTGCTGCGGCAGAGGGGGAAGGCGGAAGAGGTTCTGCGGCGTTCGCGGGAGCGGTACAGAGGGTTGCTGGAGGATTTTCCCGGGGCGGTGATTCTGTTTGACGGAGGTCTGCGGGTGGTGGAATGGAATGCGCCGGCGGAGAAGATGTACGGCTACGGGAAGGTGGAGGCGTGCGGCGAGGCGCTGCGCACGGTGCCTGTAGGGAAGATGGAGGAGTTGCGGGAGTTCATGCGGCGCGTGGAGAGGGAGCAGGCGGTGACCGGTGTCGAGACGACGCGGTTGGAGCGCAATGGAAGAGAGTTTCCGGTGGAGTTGAGTTTGCGGCCGTTTCGCGAGTCCGGGGAGCCGGTGTATTTCCTGGAGGCGACGACGGACATCCGGGAGCGGGTGCGGCTGCGGGAGAAGATGCTCGAGATCGAGAAGCTGACGAGCATGGGGAAGATGGCGGCGGGGACGGCGCATCATTTGAATTCTCCGCTGGCGGCATTGCTGCTGAGGGTGCAGTTGATGCGGGAGCGATCGGCGGACGGATGGAAGGGAGACCTGGAGAAGCTGGAGGAGGGGCTGCAATTCTGCAAGCATTTCGTGCAGCGGCTGCTCGAGTTCACGCGTCCGGTTGCGGCGAGCCCGCGGCGCCAGGACCTGGCAGCCACGATCACGTCAGTGGCGGATTTTCTGGCTCCGGTGGTGCATTCCAGGCGGGCGAGGCTGGAGGTGGATGTGGCGGAGGTGAGAGGGCGGCATGTGATGGCGGACCGCAATCATCTGGAGACGGTGCTGCTGGTGCTGTTGAGCAACGCGATGGATGCGATTGCGGCGGGCGGAGAGATCGAGGTGCGGGCGCGCATGGGGGAGGCCGGGCGGATGGAAGTTGCGGTGCGCGACAACGGGTGCGGGATTCATGCGGCGGATCTGGAGCGGGTCTTCGAGCCGTTTTTCACGACCAAGGATCCGGGCAAGGGGACAGGGCTCGGGCTGGCGATTGCGCACAATCTGCTGATGGAATTGGGCGGGTCGATCCGGTTGGAGAGCGAGGTGGGGAAAGGGACGACGGCGCGGCTGGAGTTGCCGGAAGAACTCACGCCGGCGAGTGGAGGCGCGCGATGAAGGGCGACGCGCGGGGCGGCGCGATTCTGGTGGTAGACGACGATCGCGCGCTGGCGGCGGTGCTGAAAGAATTTCTTGAAGGGGACGGCTACTGCGTGCGGATGGCTTTTTCGGCGGCGGAGGCGCTGTCGATTCAGGAGACGGACCGGCACATCAGCCTGGCGCTGGTAGATCTGATTATGCCGATCACGGATGGGCTGACGCTGAGCGACGAATTGCGCCGGCGCGATGCGGATCTGCATGTCGTGATCATGACGGGATACGGAACGATCGAGACGGCGGTGGAAGCGATCAAGAGGGGGGCGGAGGATTTTCTCACCAAGCCGTTCGATTACCAGGTGGTGCGGAAGAAGGTGGCGCGGTTGATGGAGGTTACGGAGTTACGGGAGCGGGTGGCGCAACTCGAGTCGAATCTGGAGCGGCATGACTGCTTCGAGAATATTGTTTCGGTAGCTCCGGGGATGCAGAAGGTACTGGAGCGGGCGCGGTTGGCGGCGCAGACGGATGCGACGGTGCTGATTGTGGGAGAGACGGGGACGGGGAAAGAGCTGTTGGGCAGAGCGATTCATGCGGCGAGCCCGCGGGCGCGGATGGCTTTCGTTCCGGTGAACTGCGGGGCGCTGCCGCGGGAGTTGGTGGAAAGCGAGTTATTCGGCTTCCGGAAGGGAGCGTTCACGGGCGCGTATACGGATGCGCCGGGGCTTTTCGCGGCGGCATCGGGGGGCACGATTTTCCTGGATGAACTGGGGGAGATGCCGAAAGAGGTGCAGGTGAAACTGCTGCGGGTGCTGCAAGAGCGGGAACTGCGTCCGGTGGGGAGCAGCAAGGCGGTTGCGATCGATGTGCGCGTGATCTCGGCGACGAACCGGCCGCTGCAGGAATTGCGGTCGAGTTTGCTGCGGGAGGACCTGTATTATCGGGTGGCGACGGTGGTGTTGCAGATACCTCCGCTGCGGGCGCGTCCGGAGGATATTCTGCTGCTGGCGCAGCATCTGGCGGCGCGGCTGGCGCGGCGGTACGGGCGGGAGATCACGCTTGCCCAGTCCGCGCTGGAGTTGCTGTTGGGGTATTCGTTTCCAGGCAATGTGAGGGAGTTGCAGAATCTGCTGGAGAGCGCGGTGGCGGTTTCGGCGGATGATCCGCAGGTGGTGACGGACAGGGATCTGCGGCCGCTGTTGAGCGCTGGGGGAGGAGCGGCTCCGCGGACAGGCGGGGCGTGCTCGATGGAACAGATGGAGCGGCTGACGATCGAGCAGGCGTTGCGGGTGTCGGAGGGGAACCGGACGAAGGCTGCTTCGCTGTTGGGAATCTCGCGCGATACGCTGTATCGCAAGCTGCGGCAATACCGGGCTGAGTGAGGTTGCGCGTCCGATTATCGGACGGTGTCGGATTTTGCGGCGCGGGAAGCATCCTGATGTTGTGGGGGAGAGGGCGGAGTGCGGTGGAACGTGGCGTGCCTGTGGCGGGGGCATGCCGGATTTCAGCAAGCGCAAACAGTTTATTCTGTGGATGGTGGCGGCTGTGGCGGCCTCCGCGGGATTGGCAGGGGTTGTGGTGTGGGAGTTCCGGTCGGCGCCGCGTCGTACCGTTCTGTACCTGGAAGGCGTGCCGGAGAAGGGCAAAGCGCTCTTTTTCGGATCGAAGCATTGCGGGATCTGTCACGCGATTCACGGGGCGGGGGGTGTGGTGGCTCCGGACCTTTCGGGGAAGCGGCCGCGGGCTCCGGCCGTGGGTTGGCTGACGGTGGTGCTGTGGAACCATCAGCCGGGGATGTGGCAGCAGATGCGGGGATTGAAGACAGGGTATCCGAAGATGAACCAGGAGGAGATGGCGCACATGCTGGCGTTCCTCTACCAGGCGGCAATCTCGGACCGCGCGGGGAATGCGCAGGCTGGGGCGAAGGTATTCGAAGGGAAGGGCTGCGCGCGTTGCCACCCGGTTCGTTCGGTTGGCGGGAAGACGGCTCCGGACCTGGGGGCGGTGGCGGCGTCGGGCGGGTATGCGGGATGGTCGCGGGCGATGTGGAATCACGCGCAATCGATGGTGGAGCCGGTGACGAAGGAGTTGGGAAGCTGGCCGCAGTTTTCCGGGGAAGAGATGAACGATCTGATGGCGTATGTGGGCGGGGGCAAGGCGGCTCCCGGCGGGCCGCCGGAGATGCATGGGAGCGCGGAGCGCGGGTGGCATGTGTTTGAGAAGAACTGCATGCAGTGCCATTCGGTGCGGGGGCAAGGGGGGAATGTGGGTCCGGGGTTGGGGCCGGAGAAGGACTTGCCGTTGAGTCTGGCGCAGTTTTCGAGCGTGCTGTGGAATCACGCTCCGGCGATGCTGAAGCAGATGAAGGAGAAGGGCTTCGCGGCTCCGGCGCTCGAGGGTGAGCAGGTGGCCGATCTGCTGATGTTCCTGGCGGGGATGCGCTATTTCGAGCCGGCGGGGTCGCCGTTTCTGGGGCAGCGGCTGTTTAAGGAGCGGGGGTGCGCGCATTGTCACGGAGCGGAGGCGCTGGGCGCGCGGTTCGGGCCGAATATCCGGGGGCGGACGGCGTACACGGTGGTATCGTTTGCGGCGGCGATGTGGGCGCACGGTCCGAAGATGCAGAGCAAGGTGGAGGAACTCGCGATGGCGTGGCCGGTGCTGGAGGCTACGGATGTGGGGGATTTGATCAGTTTTTTGAATTCGCAGCCGGCTGGGGGCACGCAGTTGATGCCCTGATGGATTTGCGTTCGTGCCGGCAAGACAGTTTCGCGCGGAGGCGCGAAGGCCGGTAGAGACTTAACGTGATCGCAGGGGGTTGATCCACTTGAGTCCGGGGAATCGCGCGTAATCGCCGTCGGTGCTTACCCATTCGCATCCGGACTCGATTGCGAGTGCGGCGAGCCAGGTGTCCGGGACGAGGTTGCCCTTGGCTCCGGATTCGCGGCAGAGTTCGAGGAAGATTTCCCAGTGCCGGTTTCCTGGTGAGATGAGGGTGCAGTGTTCACGGCGGCGGATTGTGTTCAGGAAGTGGACCGCAGTCTGAAGAGGTGTGGGTGGAGAGAATACCTTGGGATGGGTGACGATGCGAAGGAAGGATGAGGCAACCAGGTCGGAATGGCCAAAAGGCTCCGGGCGGGCGAGGCGGGCTTCGAGCCACGGGCGGACGACGGCATGGTGGGCAGTGTCCGCACGGTGGGCATAGAGGAGGACATTAACGTCGAAAAGCAGCATCTTTTTCCTCGAGAGTATCGAGCAAGGAAGCGCTGTCGTCGAGGTCAATGCCTTTTCGTACTCCGCGCCCTCCAAAGGTTGGGAGGCGTACGGGTGTGGAATGCTGCTTTTGGTGCTTGCGGCGGGAAAGATATTCGAGCAAGGCGTCTTCGAGCACCGCTGTGAGGGTGGTTCCGGCTTCCGAGGCGGCGCGTTTGGCATCCTCGAGAAGCGGCTCCGGCAGACGAACGGTGGTTCGCATACACCTCAGCATATCAGGTAAGCATCAGTATGTCAGAAACCGGCGGAGGGGTTCGCTGAGGGCGAGGAGGAGGAGGGCCCAGAGGCTGTTGCGGGTGTCGGCGGCGATGGCTCCGGCGAGGAAGGCGAGGCTGACGGCGAGGACGATCCATGTGGTGTAGGGATAGCCCCAGGCGCGGAAGGGGCGGGGGAGGGAGGGCTCCTTGCGGCGTAGAGCGATCAAGCAGACGTAGGCGGAAGTGTAGTTGACGACATAGAAGAAGCCGGCGATGGCGAGGAGGCGTTCGCTCGATCCGGTGAGGACGAGAGCGATGGCGGCGAAACAACTGGCGAGCATGGCGGCGCGGGGCGTGCCCTGGCGGTGGACTTCGTCGAAGCGGAGCGCGATGAGGCGGTCGCGGCTGAGGGCGTAGAGGATGCGGGTGGCCATGAGGAGGACGGCGTTGATGAGGGGCGGGATGCTGAGAAGGGAGAGGGCGGTGATGATGCGCTCGCCGTGGGCTCCGAAGACGATGGTAGCGGCGGAGGCGGCGGCGAGTTTCGAATGGGGGAGGTCATGGAGCGGGAGGACGTAGAGGAAGGCTGCATTGACGAGGACGTAGATGAGAGTGACGGCGAGGACTCCGCCGAGCATGGAGCGGGGGAGGTTGCGGGAGGGGGCGCGGTCCTCTTCGGTGAAGTAGATGGCGGTGTACCAGCCGTCGTAGGTGTAGAAGATGGCTTGGGCGGCGAGGATAAAGGGGGCGAGTCCGACGCGCGGGGTGGGGAGTGAGGCGGCGGGGGTGGATGGGGCGAGGAAACAGGCGATGACGAGGGCGAGGAAGGCGGCGGCTTTGAGGAAGCTGGTGAGTTCCTGGGTGCGGGCGGAGATGGCGAGTCCGTTCCAGTGAACGGCGGCGAAGGCGAGGATGCTGCCGGCGGCGATGGGGAGGAAGAGAGGGCGGAGGAAGGGAAGCAGGGCGGTGGAATATTCGGCGATGGTGATGGCGGCGAAGGCGACGGCGGCGAGCTGGCCGAGGAAATCGCACCAGCCGATGGCGAATCCGGCGCGGTCTCCGAAAGCGCGGCGGACGTAGATGTAGAATCCGCCTGCTTGAGGGAGGGCGGCTCCGAGTTCGGTAACGGAGAGGGCTCCGAGGGCGCAATAGAGGCCGCCGAGGAGCCAGGCGGCGAGGATGAGGGACGGCGAGGGGAGATGGGCGGCGACTTCGCCGGGGGTGCGGAGGATGCCGACTCCGATGGTTCCGCCGATGATGACGGCGACGCCGAAGCTGACACCGAGGAGGCGGAGGAGTTTGTTATTTTCCGAGGGCACGGAGATTACCGGCGGATGATAGCACGCTTTCCTGACGGCTTGGTTATAATCGGGATTACTCGCGTGGAGGCCTCATGAGCAATGGAACCAACCGGCGGCAGGCGCTGCGGACGATCGGAGCGGCAGCGCTTTCCACCCAGACATCGCGAATTCTCGGCGCCAATGACCGTGTGAACATCGCCGTGATCGGGGTCGGCGGGCGCGGAACGGCGCATGTGAACGAATATTCGAAGCTCGAGTGTCATATTGCAGCGATTTGCGACGTGAATCAGGCGGCGCAGGAGCGTGCGGTGGCGCTGGTGGAGCGGAACAAGGGACACAAGCCCGAAGTGTTCACGGACATGCGGAAGCTGTTCGAGAGCAAGAACGTGGATGCGGTGTCGATTGCCACGCCGAATCACTGGCACGCGCTGGCGGCCATCTGGGCGATGCAGGCGGGCAAGGACGTGTACGTGGAAAAGCCGTGCTGCTACAACCCGTTCGAGGGGAAGCAGATGATCACGGCGGCGCGGAAGTATAACCGGATTGTGCAGGCGGGGACGCAGAGCCGGAGCATGCCGCACATGCGGGAGGCGATGCAGATGCTGCATGACGGGGTGATTGGCAAGGTGTACATGGCGAAGGGGCTGTGTTACAAGCGGCGGCCTTCGATCGGGCACAAGCCGGACCAGCCGACGCCGCCGGGAATTGATTGGAATCTGTTCCTGGGGCCGGCGCCGCTGCGGCCATTCAATGAACTGCGGTTCAAGTATAACTGGCACTGGTTCTGGGACACGGGGAACGGCGATATCGGCAACCAGGGCGTGCATGAGATGGATATCGCGCTGTGGGGTTTGGGCGTGAATGCGCTGCCGAAGCACGTGGTTTCCACAGGGGGGAAGTTTCTCTACAAGGATGATCAGGAGACGCCGAACACGCAGATCGCCACCTATGATTTCGGCGATGCGGAAATGCAGTTCGAAGTGCGCGGGATTCCGGGGCCGGACGAAGGACCGCTGAAGCGGCACGGCTTTAACGTGGTGGGCGACATTTTTTACGGCAGCGACGGGTATATGGCAACTGACAGCGCGGGGTATTGGGTGTACAAAGGGGAGAAGGGCGAACTGGCTCAGCAGGGCAAGGCGGAGAAGAGCGATACGGCGCCGCACATGGAGAACTTTCTGGGAGCGGTGAGGAGCCGGAAGCGCGAGGATCTGCATGCGGAAGTAGCGGTGAACGTGCTAGCTTCAGACTGCTGCCATTTGGCGAATATCAGCTACCGCGTGGGGCGGCGGCTTCAGTGGGACGGACAGCGGGAGCGATTTGTGGGGGACGCGCAAGCCGACGCATTGTTGACCCGGCATCCCTACCGGGCGCCTTACATAGTCCCGGAGAAAGTCTAGGTATCAAAATCCATGGCGCGATGGGAAAAACCATACAAAGATATGCCGGCGTTCCGCCTGGCGGATCTCGACGGGAAGGTGTGGAACCTGAAGAAGCTCGAGGGCAAGGCGGTGGTGGTGTGCATCTGGGCGAGTTGGAGCGCGCCCTGCCACATGCTGCTGCCGCAGTTTCAGAAGTTGTACGACGACCTGCGGAGCCGGGAGGATGTGGAGGTGGTGAGCTTCAACGTGGACGAGGACGTGACCCCGGTGCGGCCGTTCATGACGAAGCACAAGTACACGTTTCCGGTGGTGCCCAGTTTTGTGTTTGTGGGGCAGTTGGTAGGTTTTCTGAGCGTGCCGCGGTTGTGGATTATTGATGCCAAGGGGAAGTGGCAGTGGGAGCAGGTGGGCTTTGACGCGAGCGCGGAGGGGTGGGAGGACGAGGTGATGAGGCGGCTCGAATCGGTGCATTCGCCGGCTCCGGACGCGTAGTTGCGAATGGGGGGCGGATTCGTTCGTTTTGTTCTGTTTTTCCTGTGCCTGGGTGGGGGCGTGGCGCAGGATGTCCGCCATCTTACCATTCTGCACACGAGCGACCTGCATGCGCGGCTGCTGCCGGATGATCAGGGGCGAGGCGGGTTGGCGTACGTAGCGGCGGCGCTGCGGCAGGAGCGGAACAACTGCGCGGGATGCCTGGTGCTGGATGGGGGCGACCTGGTGCAGGGGACTCCGGTATCGACGCTGTTTCGCGGGCTTCCGGTGTATGAGATCGCCAATTCGCTGGGGATTGACGTGTCGACCTTGGGGAATCACGAATTCGATTACGGGTGGAGACGGATCTACGATTTCGTGTCGACGGCGAATTTTCCGGTGGTGAACGCCAACGTGGTGAACGCGGACGGGGCGTACCTGACGGGGAAGCCGTACACGATTGTGACGGTGAACGGAATTCGGATCGGGATTATCGGAGCGGTAATGGGCGGGCTGCTGGACGGATTCACGACGCCGGATTTATTGGGGCCGTGGAAGGTGATGCCGGTGGTGGATGCGGTGAACCGTTTTGTGGTGCCGCTGCGGGAGCGGACGGATTTCATCATTCTGCTGGCGCACATCACGCACAAGGAGATGGACGAGGTATTGCAAAAGGTTCCGGAAGTGGGGCTGGTGGTGGCGGGGCACGAACACGGCGGGCTCGGAGAGATGAAGCGGGTGGACGGGCGGCTGGGGGTACGGGTGCGGGCGTACGGCCGGGAAATCGGACGCCTGGATCTGGAAATGGACGTGACGGCGAAGAAGGTGACGTCGGCGTATTGGAAGAAGGTGGAGGTGACGGAGAGACTGACGCCGGTATCGAACATTTCAGGGCAGGTGCGGGAGTGGGAGGGCAAGGTAGCGAAGGCGGTAGACACGCCGATTGGGGAGGCCAAGCGCACGATTCCGCAGGCGGAAGTGAGGGTCATGATCGAGCAGTCGATGAAAGAGGCGACAGGAGCGGACTTTGCGTTCATGAACAGGGGCGGAGTGCGGGATGTGCTTCCGAAGGGGACGATTCTGGCGAGGAACATCTGGAACATCATGCCGTTCGACAACCGGCTGATGGTGGGGCGGTTTAAGGGGAAGGATCTGCCGAAGGTGGTGACGGAAGGGCATCCGGTGGAGCCGGAGAGGGAGTACCGGCTGGTGGTGAGCGACTTCACGGTGGTGAATCAGAAGACGCAGTTGGGGACGACGGGGCTCGAGTTTCCGCAGGCAGGGCCGCTGATGCGGGATGCGATCATTGATTGGGTGAAGAAGCAGAGGGTGATCGAGTGAGGGGGCGGTCAGGTTCTGCGTGGTGGATGGACGCCGATATACGCCGATAGGCCGGCAGAGTCCTTCAAATGGGAGGAGGCAAGTGGTTCAAAGATACTCGATCTTTGTCAGTTCCACAGCCGGCTTTGAAGAGGAATGCGTGGAAATCAAGAGGGCGATGGAGCCGGAATACAGTGTGTACAGCTATGACACCGATCAGGCCGCCACATCTCGAATCGATATACAACTCCAGGAGAAACTGCTCGATGCCGACGTGGTAGTGGCGCTGGTGGGCGAGAGGTATGGCAGCGGATGCCGGTTTCCAGCGCCGCGGCAATGCCGGACGCTGACAGCGGAGAGCGGCGTGTGCGCCTTCATCGGAGATCCATAGTGAAAGGATGCGTAGCGAGTTCAACGACCGGATGGGATCGCTGTCCAATTCGCAATCCGAACTGGCGAACCGCTACGACGCTCTGAACGTCCGGCTGGCGCAAATTGAGGCAAGGCTCAGTGCGCTCGAGGGGAAGGTCAGCCTGATGCAAAAGCCAAGTTGGTGGCGGCGCTGCCTGCAGGGGGTGTTTGGGAGGTAGTGGCCAGCGTTAGTCTGGCCCGGTGGAGTGGCCGTGCATTTCAGGAGACGCAGTTGGGGACGACGGGGCTCATTCGATCATTGGATTGGGTGAAGAAGCAGAAGGAGATTGAGTAAAATGCGGATCGGACTACAATGAGTGGAGGTGGCGCTGCCATGACTACACGAGAGGCGCTCCATCAGCTAGTGGATCAGCTACCGGATGATCAGGCGGAATTGGCCCGAGAGTGGTTGGAGGATCTCCGGGACGCGGCGGATGCGGGCGGTCCACCGCTGGATGAGGTGACTTTGGCGTCCGTGGATCGGGGATTGAAGGATATCGAAGAGGGACGCGTCAAGACTCTCGAGCTATACGAGCACGAACGCGGATTGTGACGTATCGGGTCGTTATTGCTCATGAGGCAGAGAAGATCCTTGTCCGAATGGATCGCCGGACCGAGGAGCGACTGCGCGCTCGCTTTCTGCAACTCGACGGCAGACCAGGAGTCGAAGACAATTCACAATCGTGACAGTGGACACTCGCGGCCAAGTTCACAGACATGGATCGCCGCTACGGGGTATCGGTGGAGTGGCCGTGCATCTCGGCGTGGAGTTGGAGCATGACGCGGAAGTAGACGCTGGCGAGGGCGGCGGCGAGGAGTTGGGTACGCGGGTTGAGTTCGGGGGCTCCGGGGAAGATGACGTTGAGCATGAGGGGGCGCTCGTCCCCGATGAGGTACTTGCCGGCTTCCTCGCCGAAGATGGGTTCGAGGACGGATTGCTTGAGGGCGCCGCGCATTTGCGTGTCGGATTCGGCGTCGATGCCGGAGAGGAGGACTCCCATGGAGATGGGGTGGCCTTCCTCATAGAAGGACGCGAGGGCGGTGCCTCCGGAGGCGGCGGTCCACTCGAGTTCGGTGTCGCCTTTCTTGAGGAATGAGAGTTTTTCGCGAAATTCGGTGGGGCGCTCGGAGAGGAATTCCAGGAAGAGGGCGCACACGGCCTGGCCCTGCTCGTGGGAGGGGATGAGTTCGTAGTGGCTGACTTCGACTCGGGATTGGTCGGGGAAGATGGTGCGGATGGTGAACATGAAACGGTATCCTGGTCCTTCCAATTATCAATGATGGGAAATGCTCAACGTTCCGTGTCGCTCATCAATGGCGTGAGGCTGCATGTGCCGGCGTCGTTTGCGAGGATTCTGCCGGTGTCGCCTTGCGAGACTGATACTGCTTACGAAGTGCATTCGTGGCTTGCCCTGGAGGCTCTCGTGGAAGAGGGTGAGGTGGTGTACGACGTGGGGTCGTCGTACGGGATTCTCTCGGCTATGCTGGCGCAGGCGGGAGCGGAGGTTCATGCCTTCGAAGCGAATCCGGATGTGATGGAAAGGCAGCGGGAGTTGGTGGAAAGCAATGGATTACGCGTCACGACAGTGCCGGTATGCGTGGGGGAGCGCAGCGGGGGAGAGGTGGAGTTTTACCGGGCTCCGGGGCTGGCGAGCGTGGCCTCGAGCAGGCATTCCGTGGTGACGCGGATGCATGGGGAGGCGAGTGTGGTTCGTGTGCCGCTGCTCGCGTTGGACGATTATGCGGCGAGCAAGGGACATGTTCCGGGGTGTCTGAAGATCGACGTCGAGGGGAGTGAGTGGATGGTGATCGAGGGGGCGCGGCGTTTGGTTGAGGCGGCGCGGCCGGACATCGTGATGGAGACGCACCCGCAGCAGATGATCGGCGCGACGCTTGGCGAATTGTGCAGCCGCCTGGAGCGGTGGGGGTATCCGTTGTTTGATCTGGTGGGTGGAGAGATGATGGATGGCGCCGGATTTGCGCGGGTGTATACCGCGTCTCCCGGCTACCTGCTGGCGAGTTCGCGACTGGCGGGGAAGGAATTCCGGGAGAGCCTTTCGCGGCGGCATGAGGCGATGAAGCGCCGGTGGGCGGTGAGAGAAGGGCAGGCGGAGGCGATCCGGCAGGCGAAGAAGCGGATGGATGGTGATGTTGCCGGCGCGATTCCGCTGCTGGAGCAGGTGACGGGGAGATGTCCGGATCATGCGGAGGGACATTATCTGTTGGGATTCTGCCTGCACGTGGGAAAGCGTGATGTGGAACGGGCGCTGGCACACTATGAGCAGGCGCTGCGGCACGGGTTCGATCCGTTCTGGGTGGAGTATCACATCGGGGCCTTGCTGTTCGAGTCGGGGCGGCGGGAGGAGGCTCGGGGTCATTTAGAGCGGGCGCGGGCGCTGGACCCGCGGCACGAGGGGACGAAGGCGCTGGTGGCGCGGATGGGCGGGTAGGAGCGGCTTCCGCTTCCGGTGGAGCTGAGAACGACGCGGATGAAGCCGTAGGACTTTGGAGGAGCGTAGGCGGCAATGGGGCATGCGAAATTGCTCGAATAATCCGCAATAATAGCTGTGTGACCCTGCGTAACACTCTTGCGGCCTCAGGCGCGGCCTCAGGCATTTTGCTCATGGAGGTTTTGCTTTTTTTTCGCAAGGTTCTTTTTCTCGAGGGCTACGCCATACCGTGGGACCTGCGGGGATATCACCTCTCACTTGCCTGGTTCGCCGCCAAAGCACTACAGAACGGTGATTCGCCGCTATGGGATCCATCCGTGTATTGTGGAAGACCATTGTACGCCAACTTAACAACCCAACTGTTTTATCCACCTACCCTAGTTACTCTTCTTGTTTACAATATGATCGGCCAGTATCGGGCTGAGGTTCTTCTCTATTGTCTTGAGTGGCAGTTGGTGCTGCACATATTCGCTGGCGGGGTGTTCTGTTATTTGTTCCTACGGAAACTCTCTTTGGACGTGTTGCCTTCATTAACCGGCGCGACCGTCTTTCAGCTCGGCGCATTTTTCACTTCGCAGACGCAGCATCTCGGGGCGGTTGACGCCGCCGCGTGGCTACCTCTATGCATGCTCGCTCTCTTGAATCTTGCACAACAATATTCGCTTCGCTGGCTGTGTGTTCTAGCCGGCGGGCTCGCTGCCTCAATTCTAGCGGGATTCCCTGCTGTAACAGCGATCGTGTTTCTAAGCTGCGGGCTTGTATCCGTCCTTATGGCGGTGTTCAAACTCGGCAGTTGGAGGATCTTAAGGCGATTAACGGCGGCGTATGCGCTAGCGGTAGGAATCTGTGGGATACAACTGTTACCTACTATTGAGTTGACGCGGCTCAGCGTTGCCAAGTATCGAACGGATTGGCTCGGCAGCGGGGGGGGTGCCGCTTCAGAGCTTGGTGTCACTAATCGCCCCGAATTACTACGGAATCTTCGATCTCAAGACTTACTCGCTGAAGCTGGAGCCGACCTTCCTGTACATTTACTGCGGAACGGGTACGTTGGCCCTGGTGTTTCTGGCGATAGTGAGGAGATCCCGGTATACAGTGTTGTTCCTTTGTTTGCTTCTCCTGTCTGTTGTTTGGATGTTGGGCGACTCCACGGTAGCAGGCGCATACGTTTATCGTCTTATGCCGAGAGTTGTTCAAAATTCCCTTTACCAGGAGTTCGCACTGCTGCCGTTTACGCTATGGATGGCGGTTCTGACCGGCCTCGGCGCGGAGAGGCTGCCTGCTAAAGGGTGGATTCGCGTCCTGATAATTGGCCTGGTTGCTGTGGATCTAATTGCAGTAAGTTCAGGCAGGCCAATCAATACTAACACATTCCGGGAGGACCCGGGATTTAGCGAACGTCAATTTGGAGGGAGCGTCGAGAAACTTGAGAAAGTGCGAAGTCTAACTCGCCGCACTGATCCTCCGAGTCGAGTGGACACGTATGACGACGACTTGGACTGGGCTATGGGCGCCCCAGTCACCGGTGTTCCAACCGCGAACGGAAACGATCCATTTGCCCTCGAGCGTTACATGCAAGTGCGGGCTGAGCTTCTGTAAGGGAAAACGTTGGGGGCGATACTACCAGGTCAACAATTTGCGATCTCCCGTTCTAAGCTTGCTGAATGTGCGTTTTATCCTGTCGCACCATGATCTGCCGAGCGCCGCCTTTGAGGATGAGTTGTACAAAGAAGTTGCGGAAGTTCCTGGCGGCAAGGTGTTCGAGAGGGCGGAAGTTCTCCCGCGTTTCTTTCTCGTGGACCATGTGATTCAAGCGAAGGGAATGGACGAGGCGCTGCAAATACTAAAGAGCGATTCGTTCGATCCGCGCACTACGGCGGTTGTCGAGGATGCGATTGCCGGGTCCAATCAATATGACAGACGTGACGGGTCGGTTCACCTCGAGTGGTACGGGAATGGCTCGGTTCTGCTGGACGTGCGGTCCTCCCGCCCTGTTTTCCTGGTGACGTCCGAGGCATGGTACCCGGGTTGGATAGGGCTTGTCGATGGCAAAGAGCACCCTCTCGTCCGCACCAACGTAGCGTTTCGTGGCCTCGCCGTTCCAGCGGGGCGTCATCGCATCGAAATGCGGTTTGCTCCCAGGATGCTCTGGTATGGTCTCGTAGTGAGCCTGGTTTCGATTGGGTTTATTGGGGCGCTCAAGAGAATGCAGCGGTGAACGAGCCGGAAAACGTCGTGCGCGCGATGCCATGCGGCAAACCTTGCGAATGCGGGGAAACGCAAGCAAAATGTGCTGCTCATAACGAACCATGGAGGCGGCTTCAGCTTCCGGTGGAGCTGTAGTTGCGGACTCCGCGGTTCCAGAGCCACAGCGCGGCGATGGAGAAGCATACCGTGACCACGGGGAGGAGCCAGACGAAGTGGCCGTAGGCGGCGGGGCGGAGGACGGCGGCGGGCGGGTAGAAGGTGGCGAAGCCGAAGGGGACGATCCAACTGAGGACGACGCGGATGAAGCCGTTGTAGATATCGAGGGGATAGCGGCCGAAAGCTATGAGGTTGTAGAAGGGCGGCATGACACCGACCTTGTCTTCAAACCAGAAGGAGACGGAGCAGAGCATGGTGAAGATGGCGGTGTAGAGGAGGGCTCCGAGGAGGATGGCGGCGGCGAGGAAGAGGAGGTTGAGGGGGTTGGCGTGGATGCCGAGTTTGGGCCCGGTGGCGGAGAGGATGAAGAGGCCGAGGACGGCGTCCCCGAGGGCTTCGATGCGGAGTTGTTCGAAGAGGATCTGGAAGAGGGAATGGACGGGACGGAGGAGGACGCGGTCGAATTTTCCCTGGATGAGGTAGGTATCGGAGAACTGGTAGAGGTTGACGCTGAAGACGTTGAAGAGAGACATGGGGAGGAGGGAGAAGCCGTAGAGGAAGAGGAGTTCGTCGAAGCGCCAGCCGTTGAGGTCGTGGAGGCGGCCGAACATGAGGAAGACGACGGCGAGCCCGAAGACGGTGGCGAGGGTCATGGTGAGGACGCTGATGAAGAAATCCCAGCGGTATTCGAGGCGCACCTTGGCGTATTGCAGGGCGTATTGTCCGAATAGGGAGAGGTAGCGGGACATAGGATCAGCCTCCGTGGATGGTGATGCGGCGGCTGAGGCGGAGCCAGAACCAGTTGGCGAACCAGAGGAGGGAGAGGATCCAAAGCAGTTCGAGGGCGAGGGTGAAGCCGATGTCGCGCCATTCGATTTTGCCGAGGTAGATCATCATGGGCGTGTAGCCGATGTGTTCGAAGGGGAGCAGGGCGCTGATCTTGCGGAGCGGGGCAGGGAAGAGAGCGAGGGGGACGAGGAGTCCGCTGAGGAGTTCCTGCATCCAGAACTTGAAGCGCAGCAGGCCCTGGATGGAGGTGAGCTCGAGGGCGCAGCAGCCGATGATGAAGTTGATGGAGGTGACGAGGAGGACGCTTCCGGCAAGGGAGAGGAGGAACGCGCCGAGGTGGGCGGCGTCCTTGGGCGGATTGATGGGGAAGATGAGGGCGAGGACGATGGAGGTGGGCAGGGAGAGGAGCAGGGTGCGGAACGCGGCTTCGCCGAGGGCGCGGCCCATGTAGGTGAGGGGGAGGTTGACGGGGCGGAGCATGGCCATGGCGACCTTGCCCTCCTGGATGTCGGTGGCCATGTCCCAATCGATGTTGTTGAAGTAGAGGGAGCGGATGATCCAGCCGACGGTGACATAGGTGATCATCTGGTCGAAGCGGAAGCCGCCGAGGGTGGGATTGGAGGCGAAGATGGCCTTCCAGATGAAGTAGTAGACGGTGACGGAGAGGAAGTAGTTGATGACGCCGGTGTAGTAGCGGAGGCGGTAGGCGAGCATGTCGAGGAAGCCGATACGGGCGAAGACAGCGAGCAGGCGCAGGCTCATCGCACGGGTTCCTGAAGGAGGTTGCCGGAGTAGATTTCCTTGACCACTTCGTCGATGGGCTGTTCTTCGATGGCGATGTCGAGGACCTCGGCGGAGGTGACGACGCGGCGGATGATTTCGGCGGTGGTGTAGGCTTCACGGGGGAAGCGGAGGCGGACGGAGAGGTCGCTGAGGCGCTCGATGGTGAGGTGGTTCGAAGCGAGGGCTTCGAGCTTGAGCGCCTGGTCGCGGTCCTTGAGATCGAACTTGATGGTGTGTTCGCGCCAGAGGCGGCGCTTGAGTTCGGCGAGGGGGCCATCGAAAAGAAGCTTGCCTTTGTCGATGACCATGAGGCGGCGGCAGAGTTCCTCGATGTCGGCGAGGTCATGCGTGGTGAGGAGCATGGTGGTGCCGTGATCGCGGTTGACCTGTTTGAGGAATTCGCGGATGCGGTCTTTGGCGACGATGTCGAGGCCGATGGTGGGTTCATCGAGGAAGAGGATGGGCGGGTTGTGGAGGAGGGCGGCGGCGACGTCGCAGCGCATTCGCTCGCCGAGGCTGAGCTTGCGGACGGGGGTATTGAGATAGCGGCCGAGTTCGAGCACTTCGTCGAACTTCTTCATGCGGGCGGCGTAGTCGGCGTCAGAGACGTTGTAGATGTTCTTGAGGAGGCGGAAGGATTCGACGACGGCGATGTCCCACCACAGTTGGGTGCGCTGGCCGAAGACGACGCCGATGGTGCGGGTGTAGCGCGTGCGCTCGTGGAAAGGGCGGAAGCCGTTGGAGCGGATGAGGCCGGAGGTGGGCATGAGGATGCCGGTGAGCATTTTGATGGTGGTGGATTTTCCGGCTCCGTTGGGTCCGATATAGCCGACCATCTCGCCGGCAGGGATCTGGAAGCTGATGCGGTCGACGGCGCGGAGGATCTTATATTCGCGATAGAAGAGGTTGCGCAGCGCTCCGCGAACGCCCTGGGCGCGCTGGAAGCTACGGAACTCTTTGACGAGTTCCGAGACTTCGATGAGCGGCGTCATGAGGATTAGTTGAGGAAATAGGTCCTGTAGAGCGTGTCGCGCTGCTTGGGAAGGAAACCGGCGTCGCGGATGATGCGGCGGAGTTCTTCCTCGCTCGCATGGTTGCGGGCTCCGGCGGCGGAGACGACGTTCTCTTCAATCATGATGCTGCCGACGTCATTGCCGCCGAAGCGGAGGCCGAGCTGGCAGGTCTTGAGTCCCTGGGTGACCCAGGAGGATTGCACGTTGAGAATATTTTCGAGGTAGAGGCGGGAGATGGCGAGCGTCTTGAGATATTCGACGGCGGTGGCTTCGTGCTTGACGAAGCGGCCGAGGGAGGTGTTTTCCCGTTGGAAGGACCAGGGGATGAAGGCGGTGAATCCGCCGGTCTCTTCCTGGATGCGGCGGACGCATTCGAGGTGATTGACGCGCTGCTCGATGGTTTCATCGACGCCGAACATCATGGTGGCGGTGGTGCGCATGCCCAACTGGTGGGCGGTCTTGTGGACGTCGATCCATTCGCGGGTGGAGCACTTGAGGCGGCTGATGCGGTAGCGGACGGCGTCGTCGAGGATCTCGGCTCCGCCGCCGGGGATGGAGTCGAGGCCGGCGTCGCGCAGGCGGGCGATGGTGTCCTGTAAGGTGAGGCTGCTCACTTCGGCGATGTTGGTGACTTCGGGAGCGGAGAAGCAGTGGAGGTGGACTTTGGGGAAGCGGCGTTTGCAGGCGCGGAGCATGTCTTCATACCATTCGATCTTCAACTCCGAATGGAGGCCGCCCTGCATGAGGACGCCGGTGCCGCCGAGGTCGACGGTCTCCTGAATCTTGTCGAGGATGGTTTCAAAGGGGAGCACGTAGCCTTCCTTGTGGCCCATGGGGCGATAGAAGGCGCAGAAGCTGCAATATTCGGTGCAGAAGTTGGTGTAGTTGATGTTGCGATCGATGATGTAGGTGACGACGCCTTCGGGGTGCAATTTGCGGCGGAGGG
>JADLBD010000157.1 GCA_020847975.1 Bryobacterales bacterium
AGGCATGGAGGAAGACGACGCTGAACATGTGGATGAAGGCGGCGAGGATCATGAGGTTGGCGGACCAACTGTGGATGGAACGGATGAGCCATCCGAACTGGACGCGGGTCATGATGAACTGGACGCTCTCATAGGCTTCGGTGGTGGTGGGGCGGTAATAGAGAAGGAGGAGGATGCCGGTGAGCACCTGAATGACGAAGAGGAAGAGGCTGATGCCGCCGAAGTAGTACCACATGGTTGCGGAGTGGACGGGAACGGTTTTGTGAGCCATGAAATCGCGAATGGATTCAAGGCCGAGGCGTTCGTCGAACCAACTTGCGGCGCGTTGCTTCGTACCTGGGGTGGTAGTTTCCATGGGGTTCTTTCGCTCAGGCGCGCTTGGAGATGACGAGGTCGTCTCCGCGGACGTGGACGGCATACTCTTCGAGGGGCCGGGGCGGGGGACCGGAGACGACGTTGCCGTGCAGGTCGTAAAAGCCGTTATGGCAGGCGCACCAGATCATGTGGCGCTCTTCCTGGAACTGGACGGTGCAATTCAAGTGAGTGCAGACGGCGGAGAAGGCGCGCCACTCGGTGTCGTTGACCCGTACAAGGAGAGCGGGACGGCTTCCGAACCTGACGATTTTCCCGCTGTTGGGCTTCAGGTCCCGCACTTTACCGGCGGGGACTTCATTGACGGAGGCTTCGGCGACCTGCGGCGGATTCATGAAGCGAAAGGCGGGATAGAGAAAGGAGACGATGGAAGCGAGGAAGCCGCTTCCGAGGAGCCATCGGACCAGGGACCTTCGTTCTTCGACCATGACGGACAGTGTATGGCAATCGGAGTGCCAATGTAAGGGAGCGCGGCCGATTGGTTGTTGAAAATCCGGAGGAAGGGTGTAGAGTTGAATGCGAGAGCAGGCGCGAACCATGGACGAAAGGCGCTGGTTTTGGGTGACGCTGACGCTGTCGTGCATCACCGTGATCTCCGTGGTGTTTGCGGCGTGGGAGCTGTTGGAGAACCATTTTTTCCGCGGGGCCGATTACCTGACGCTGCATGTGCTGTATATCACGCGCGGGGTGGCGTCGTCGCTGCTGCTGGCGTTTTGGGCGGCGTGGTTCGTGCTGCGGCAGAGGGGGAAGGCGGAAGAGGTACTGCGGCGTTCGCGGGAGCGGTACAGAGGGTTGCTGGAGGATTTTCCCGGGGCGGTGATCCTGTTTGACGGCGGTCTGCGGGTGGTGGAGTGGAATGCGCTGGCGGAGAAGATGTACGGCTACGGGAAGGGGGAGGCGTGCGGGGAGGCGCTGCGGACGGCTCCCGTGGGGAAGATGGAGGAGTTGCGGGAATTCATGCGGCGGGTGGAGGGGGGGCAGGCGGTGATCGGGGTGGAGACAACGCGGTTGGAGCGGAATGGGAGAGAGTTTCCGGTGCAATTGAGTTTGCGGCCGTTTCGGGAGTCCGGGGGGCGGGTGTATTTCCTGGAAGCGACGACGGACATAAGAGAGCGGGCGCGGCTGCGGGAGAAGATGCTGGAAATGGAGAAGCTGACGAGCATGGGGAAGATGGCGGCGGGGACGGCGCATCATTTGAACTCGCCGCTGGCGGCTTTGCTGTTGAGGGTGCAGTTGATGCGGGAGCGCTCGAGCGACGGGTGGAAGGGGGACCTGGAGAAACTGGAGGAGGGGCTGCAGTTCTGCAAGCATTTCGTACAGCGGCTGCTCGAGTTCACGCGTCCGGTTGCGGCGAGTCCGCAGAGCCAGGACCTGGCGGCGACGATCACGTCAGTGGCGGATTTTCTGGCTCCGGTGGTGCATTCCAGGCGGGCGAGGCTGGAGGTGGACGTGGCGGAGGTAAGAGGGCGGCATGTGATGGCGGACCGCAACCATCTGGAGACGGTGCTGCTGGTGCTGCTGAGCAACGCAATCGATGCCATTGCGGCGGGCGGAGAGATCGAGGTACGGGCGCGCATGGGGGAGGCGGGGCGGATGGAAGTTGCGGTGCGCGACAACGGGTGCGGTATTGACGCGGCGGATCTGGAGCGGGTGTTCGAGCCGTTTTTCACGACAAAGGATCCGGGGAAGGGGACAGGGCTTGGGTTGGCAATTGCGCATAATTTGATGATGGAGTTAGGCGGAGGGATTCGATTGGAGAGCGAGGTAGGCAAGGGGACCACGGCGCGGCTGGAGTTGCCTGCCGAGGAACTCGCCGTTGCGGGTGGAGGGGTGGGATGAAGGGCGACGCGCGGGGCGGCGCGATCCTGGTGGTGGATGACGATCAGGCACTGGCGGCGGTTTTGAAGGAGTTTCTCGAAGGGGAGGGCTATTCGGTGCGGGCGGCTTTTTCGGCGGCGGAGGCGCTGTCGGTTCAGGAGACCGATCCGCACATCAGCCTGGCGCTGGTGGATCTGATTATGCCGATCACGGATGGGCTGACGCTGAGCGACGAATTGCGCCGGCGTAATCCGGATCTGCATGTGGTGATCATGACGGGATACGGGACGATCGAGACGGCGGTGGAGGCGATCAAAAGAGGGGCGGAGGATTTTCTCACCAAGCCGTTCGATTACGTGATGGTGCGGAAGAAGGTGGCGCGATTGATGGAGGTTACGGAGTTACGGGAGCGGGTGGCGCAACTCGAATCGAATCTGGAGCGGCATGCCTGCTTCGAGAATTTTGTTTCGGTTGCTCCGGCGATGCAGAAGGTGTTGGAGAGGGCGCGGCTGGCGGCGCAGACGGAAGCGGCGGTGTTGATTGTGGGAGAGACGGGGACGGGGAAAGAGTTGTTGGGAAGAGCGATCCATGCGGCGAGCCCGCGGGCGCGGATGGCTTTCGTTCCGGTGAACTGCGGAGCGCTGCCGCGAGAGTTGGTGGAAAGCGAGTTGTTCGGGTTCCGGAAGGGGGCGTTCACGGGCGCGTACACGGATGCGCCGGGGCTTTTCGCGGCGGCGTCGGGGGGGACGATTTTCCTGGATGAACTGGGGGAGATGCCGAAAGAGGTGCAGGTGAAGCTGCTGCGGGTGCTGCAAGAGAGGGAACTGCGTCCGGTGGGGAGCAGCAAGGCGGTTGCGATTGATGTGCGGGTGATCTCGGCGACGAACAGGCCGTTGCAGGAATTGCGGACGAGTCTGCTGCGGGAGGACCTGTATTACCGGGTGGCGACGGTGGTGTTGCAGATTCCTCCCTTGCGGGCGCGTCCGGAGGATATTCTGCTGCTGGCGCAGCATCTGGCGGCGCGTCTGGCGCGGCGGTACGGGCGGGAGGTCACGCTGGCGCATTCGGCGCTGGAGTTACTGTTGGGGTATTCGTTTCCGGGCAATGTGAGGGAGCTGCAGAATCTGCTGGAGAGCGCGGCGGCGGTGTCGGCGGATGATCCGCAGGTGGTGACGGACAGGGATCTGCGGCCGTTGTTGAGCGCGGAGGGAGCGGCTCCGCGGACGGGCGGGGCATGCTCGATGGAGCAGATGGAGCGGCTGACGATCGAGCAGGCGTTACGGGTGTCGGAGGGGAACCGGACGAAGGCAGCTTCGCTGTTGGGGATTTCGCGCGATACGCTGTATCGCAAGCTGCGGCAATACCGGGCTTGAACGGGGTTGCGCGTCCGATTATCGGACGGTGTCGGATTTTGCGGCGGGCGGGAAGCATCGGATGTAGGCCGGGAAGGGGAATGAGGTGGAACGTGGCGTGCCTGTGGCGGGGGCATGCCGGATTTCAGCAAGCGCAAACAGTTTATTCTGTGGATGGTGGCGGCGGTAGCGGCGTCCACGGGATTGGCAGGGGTTGTGGTGTGGGAGTTCCGCTCCACGCCGCGGCGTACGGTTCTGTACCTGGAAGGGGTGCCGGAGAAGGGCAAAGCGCTGTTTTTCGGATCGAAGCATTGCGGGATCTGTCACGCGATTCAGGGCTCGGGTGGTGTGGTGGCTCCGGACCTTTCGGGGAAGCGGCCGCGGGCGCCGGCAGTGGGGTGGCTGACAGTGGTGCTGTGGAACCATCAGCCGGGGATGTGGCAACAGATGCGCGGATTGAAGACCGGGTATCCGAAGATGAACCAGGAAGAGATGGCGCACATGCTGGCGTTTCTTTATCAGGCGGCGATCTCGGACCGGGCGGGAGACGCGGAAGGGGGGGCGAAGGTTTTCGAGGGGAAAGGCTGCGCGCATTGTCATTCGGTTCGTTCGGTTGGCGGGAAGACGGCTCCGGACCTGGGGGCGGTGGCGGTGTCGGGCGGTTATGCGGGATGGTCGCGGGCGATGTGGAATCACGCGCAATCGATGGTGGCGCCGGTGACGAAGGAGTTGGGGGGATGGCCGCAGTTTTCCGGGGAGGAGATGAACGATCTGATGGCGTATGTGGGCGGGGGTAAGGCGGCTGCCGGCGGGCAGCAGGAGATGCATGGGAGCGCGGAGAGAGGGTGGCATGTATTTGAGAAGAACTGCATGCAGTGCCACTCGGTGCGGGGGCAGGGGGGAAATGTGGGTCCGGGGTTAGGGCCGGAGAAGGATCTGCCGTTGAGCCTGGCGCAGTTTTCGAGCGTGCTGTGGAATCACGCTCCGGCGATGCTGAAGCAGATGAAGGAGAAGGGCTTCGCGGCTCCGGCGCTGCAGGGGGAGCAGGTGGCCGATCTACTGATGTTTTTGGCGGGGATGCGGTACTTCGAGCCGGCGGGGTCGCCGTTTCTGGGGCAACGGCTGTTTACGGAGAGGGGGTGCGCGCATTGTCACGGCGCGGAGGCGCAAGGCGCGCGGTTCGGGCCGAATATCCGGGGGCGGACGGCGTACACGGTGGTATCGTTCGCGGCGGCGATGTGGGCGCACGGTCCGAAGATGCAGAGCAAGGTGGAGGAACTCGCGATGGCGTGGCCGGTGTTGGAGGCTACGGATGTGGGGGATTTGATCAGCTTTTTGAATTCGCAGCCGGCCGGGGGCACGCAGTTGATGCCGTGATGGGGGGGGGGTGGGGGTTTGAGGTTAGTCAGATTCGCGCAGAGGCGCGGAGTTCGCAGAGAAACGCGGAGAAACAGGGTCAGGCAGAGGTCTAGCTGGGCTTGGATCGTCCAACAATCCCATGGCCTTGCCAAGAATCTCCTCCTCCGCGCTCTCTACCGCTTCCAAGTACGTCCTCTCCTTTTCCATACGCCGTGTAAACTTGTCTTCACCAAAGCTCTCGCTATCAGCCGAGATGCAATCGATCAGACCTGAGTGGTGCGAGGCAATGCAGAGGGCGAGAATCTGGCCTGCATACGAGGCCATCCCCGCCAACACAACAAACCCCTGCGCGTGATGAATCCTGCCATAGAAATGTATGATAGTGGATCTTATGTCTGAAACGCAGGAAAGAAAATACGGATTCAACACCCGCGCCGTCCATGCCGGTTATGCGCCAGAGCCGACAACGCACGCCCGCGCGGTCCCCATCTACCAGACCACTTCCTACACCTTCGATAACACCGACCATGCGGCGGCGCTCTTTGCCCTGAAGCAGTTCGGTAACATCTACACGCGTATCATGAACCCCACCACGGCGGTTCTCGAAGAGCGCGTCGCTTCGCTCGAGAATGGCGCCATGGCGCTCGCCCTCTCGAGCGGCCAGGCCGCACAATTCCTCACCATCAACAGCTTGCTCGAAGCGGGCGATGAAATGGTTTCCGCCAGCACCCTCTACGGCGGCACCTACACCCAATTTGATGTGAGCTTCCGCCGCATGGGTTACGACGTGAAATTCGTCGAGCCGGACGACCCGGAGAACTTCCGCAAAGCCATCACTCCAAAAACCAAGTGTCTCTATGCCGAAGCCATTTCCAACCCTCGCGGCAACGTGCTCGACATCGAGGCGGTGGCCAGGATTGCCCACGAGCACAATATTCCGCTGATCGTCGACAATACCTTCGCCACTCCCTACGTCTGCCGTCCTCTCGACCATGGAGCCGACATCGTTGTTCACGCCCTCACTAAATTCATGGGAGGGCACGGCACCAGCATCGGCGGCATCATCGTCAGCGGCAATCAATTCGACTGGAGCAAAGGCAATTACCCGCAACTCACCGCCCCCTCGCCCGCCTATCACGGGATGAACTTCTTCGATACATTCGGTCCGCTCGCTTTTATCATTCGCGCACGCGTGGAAGGCCTGCGCGACCTCGGCCCCTGTCTCAGCCCGTTCAATTCCTTCCTCTTCCTCCAGGGAATCGAAACCCTCGGCATGCGCATGGACCGGCACCTTTCCAACACCCTGGCGGTAGCGGAATGGCTGGAGAAGCACGGCAAAGTCACTTGGGTACGCTATCCCTCTCTGCCCTCCAGCCCCTACTTCGCCACGGCAAAGAAGTATTGCCCGAAAGGCGCGGGAGCCGTCTTCTGCTTCGGCATCAAGGGCGGCTACGACGCTGGCAGGAAGTTTGTCGATTCGCTGAAGCTGTTCTCCCACCTCGCCAACGTGGGCGATGTCCGCAGCCTGGTGATCCACCCCTCCTCCACCACTCACCAGCAACTGAATGCGGAGCAGCAGGCCGCCGCCGGCGTCTCTCCCGACATGATTCGCCTCTCCATCGGTCTCGAAGACCTAGACGATATCCTCTGGGACCTTGACCAGGCGCTCACCGCCGCCACAGCCTGACCACCATCCCCGCGCGGCGCATCGGACCTCACACTTCCCCCGGCGCGCCGCCGGGAGCCCGCCAACAAGCCCGCCAATGATTTCCAGATCCTCTCCACACCGACTGCGATATAATCCTGAGTTTTGTGACCTCATCCCAGCCGCGTAGTTCGTCGCTCATCGATCCGTCCCAGCTCTGGAAATTCGGCGTATTGCTCGCCGTCTATTTCCTTGTGGTGCTGGCGCTCCCCAGGCCTGAATCCGTGAAACCCGAAGGCTGGCGCCTGTTGGGCATCTTCCTCGCCACCGTGGCCGGACTCGTCCTCCAACCGATCGCCGGCGGCGCGCTCGTGCTTCTCGCCGTAACGCTCTCTTCCGTGCTCGGCGGCCTGAAAATCAGCCAGGCGCTCGAAGGCTACGCCGACTCCTCCGTCTGGTTGGTGGTCGCCGCCTTCATGATCTCCCGCGCGCTCATCAACACCGGACTCGCCCGCCGCATCGCTCTCCTGTTCGTCCGCATGTTCGGAAAAAGTTCGCTCGGCGTCTGCTACTCGCTCTCCCTCACCGATGTGGTTCTTGCTTCCATCATCCCATCCAATGGCGCTCGTTCCGGGGGAGTTGTTCTACCCATTCTGCGCTCCATCTGCGGCTTGTATGGCTCGAATCCCGGAGGCTCCGCGGGCCTTATCGGAACGTTTCTCTTCGCCAGCGTGTATCAGTCCATCTGTATCAGTTCGGCGATGTTCTTCACGGGCCAGGCCAGCAATCCCTTGGCCGCTAACTATGCCGCCAATGCCGGCTTCCCCATCACCTGGGCCAGTTGGTTTGCCGCGGGCATTGTCCCCGGTCTCTGCTCCATCTTGCTCGCTCCCCTCATTGTCCGCCGCATCCTGCCTCCCACCATCCAGCACACCCCGGAGGCTTCCGAGTTCGCCCGCAAAGAACTCCGGTCCATGGGCCGCCTCAGCGCCGCGGAGCGAATTCTCGCGGTTGTCTTCGTCTCTGTCTGCCTTGCCTGGGTAACCAGCGGCACTCTTCACAAAGTGGACATCACCGTCACCGCCCTCATCGGGTGCTGCGTCCTGCTGCTCTCCGGTGTGCTCACGTGGGAAGACGTCAAGAGTGAGCGAGCCCTCTGGGACATCTTCGTCTGGTATGGCGGACTCGTGAAACTTGGCCGCGCCCTCAACGACGCGGGAGTCACACAGGCGTTCGCCAACAACGTGGGAGCAACCTTCAGCACGGCAGGGTGGGTAACGCTGTTTGTCGTGGCCCTTGTGATCTATTTCTACACCCACTACGCCTTCGCGAGCATCACCGCTCATATTCTGGCCATGTACCCTCCTTTCCTCGCCGTCCTCATTGCAAAAGGCGCCCCGATCGGCCTGGTTGCGTTTTCCTTCGCTATCTTTGTCAATCTTGCCGCCGGATTGACCCACTACGGAACAACCCCATCTCCCATGTACTTCGCCATGGAGTACGTTTCCATGAAAGACTGGTGGAAAATCGGCTTTGCCGTCTCCCTGTCTAATCTCCTCGTTTGGGGAACCATAGGCTTCGCGTGGTGGAAGATTCTCGGCATCTGGTAATGTGAAGGGGAGTACTCTGCGTACTGAGGGGCGCACGGAGACTTACTGGAAGACGCCCTCGGAGTGGTAGGTAATTTTCCTCGCTGAAGTTTCGGAAGTGTGAAACCGAAATTGAAGGAGAAGCAAATGGTAGGCAACCTGGCGAAGCTCGCTTCCGCTCTGAATCGCGCCTCCGGCACGAAGAAACATAACCCCTTCATCGAGCGCCGGGCCGAAGCTCGCTTGTGGTGCTCTGACCTCGTTCAGGTCTGGTGGAAGGAAACCGATCGCTGGAAACGCAAGGGCTTCGCCGTCCTCGAAGACATCTCCCGCTCGGGCGCATGCATGCAACTCGAGGTCCCCTTGCCCAGCGCCTCCCTGGTTCGTATCAAACACCCCGAGTGGAAGGTGGAAGGCGAGGTCCGCTACTGTGTCTACCGCGACGACGGCTACTTCGTCGGCGTCCATCTTGCCCAACCCTTCGAGTGGGACGAGAAGCGCTTCCGGCCGAAGCATCTCCTCGATCCGCGCAACGTCGGTCCCAAGAAGAAAAAGCGCTGAAGTCTACCGCAGCCCGCGAAAATAGGCGATCGTCTCCCGGATCCCATCGTCCAACGATACTCTGGGCTCCCATCCAAGCAGGCGTTTCGCTTTGCCGATATCCGGACGCCGCCGTTTCGGGTCGTCCTGGGGCAGCGGCAGATACTCGAACTCCAGCGTGGGGTCCACCGCGCCGCGAATGTGTCCGGCAAATTGCAGAATCGTCATCTCCTCGGGATTGCCCAGATTGACGGGGTAGCGCTCCTCGGAAAACAGCAGCAGAACCAGCCCCTCCACCAGGTCCTTCACGTAACAGAAGCTCCGCGTCTGCGAACCACTTCCATAAATCGTCAGCTTCCGCCCGCGCAACGCCTGGTCCACGAATGCCGGCACCACCCGGCCATCGTCCAGAGCCATTCGCGGCCCGTAGGTATTGAAGATCCTGGCGATGGTGGTGCGCACGCCGTGGACGCGGTGGTACGCCATCGTCATCGCCTCCGCATACCGTTTGCTCTCGTCATAGCACGAGCGCGGCCCCACTGGATTCACGTTCCCCCAATATGTCTCCACCTGTGGATGAACTTCCGGATCTCCATAACATTCCGACGTCGAGGTCAGCAGAAAGCGCGCCTTGTCCCGCCTCGCCACCTCGAGCATATTGCGCGTCCCCGTGGAACCGGATTCCAGCGTCTCAATCGGGTGCGCGAAATAAAACTTGGGGCTGGCTAGCGACGCCATATGGATCACGCCATCAAAAGGCCCGCGTCCCGCAAAGGGCGTCGTAATGTCGTGCTCCTCCAGCCGGAAAAATGGATTACCCTCCAGGTGATCGAGGTTTCTCCTGGATCCGGTGATGAAGTTGTCAATTCCCGCCACCTCGTGACCGTCCGCCACCAGCCGGTCGCAAAAGTGAGAGCCGATGAATCCCGCCGCCCCCGAAACAAGAAATCTCAATTGTGTTTAATCCTCTGCCAGTTTATTGTAGCGTGGTAGTATCTGCTTTCTATGGAGAACCCTACCTGGGTCGAGAAGTTGATCCTGCTGGCGGCAATCGCCGTCTCTGTTTACGCATTCTGGCAGCGCTTCGGCAGGGTGGCCGGAATCATCCGGTCTTCGAAGAAGGACCTCGACTTCGCCCTCGGCGACGTCGCAGCGCGCGTGCGCGTCTTCGTCTGGGAGGTCCTGCTCCAGTCGAAGGTCATCTCTCAGCGGCCTCTCCCCGGATTGGCTCACGCCTTCGTATTCTGGGGCTTCCTCGCCTTCGCCCTCGTCACCGTCAATCATTTCTCCGCCGGGTTCGGACTGGAGTTTCTTACCCCGGATGGCTCTTTCGGCCGCTTCTACTTCGCCTTCGCCGCCGCCTTCGCCGTCCTCGTCAGCATCGCCATCCTCAGCCTCGCCTTCCGCCGCTTTGTCTTCCAGCCCAAATGGCTGGGCCCCGTCAAAGCCGAATCCGGAATCATCGCCTTCCTCATCTTTGCCCTCATGGCCACCTACCTGGCGGACTACTTCCTCCATCCCAAGGGGGTCGAGGGACGCCTCCTATGGTGGATGCACACCGCCACCATCCTCGGCTTCCTCCCTATCGTCCCACACACCAAGCACATGCACCTGCTCATCAGCCCGCTGACTGTGTTCCTCAAGCGGGATGGATTCAGCAAGATCCCTCCACTGGTGGGCGATGAGGATTTCGGCCTCGACACCGGTAAGGACGTTACTCAAATCGCCGCCCTGCAAGCTTTCACCTGCGTCGAATGCGGACGCTGCACGGAACACTGCCCCGCCAACAACACCGGCAAGGTCCTCAACCCGAAAGAGATCATCCTCGGCGTCCGCGGCTATCTCAATGAATTCGGCCCCGCCGGCGAGGAGCCGCTCCTCGGAAAACATCTGCTCCAGGAGGCCGTCTTCCAGTGCACCACCTGCGGCGCCTGCGAATTCCAGTGTCCTGTCGGCGTCCAGCACCTGCCCGTCATCATCGGACTCCGGCGCGGCGCAACCAACACCGGCAAATGGGAGGATGACTACGGCAACAAGCTGTTCCTCAACCTGGAACGCCACGGCAATCCGATGGGCTTCTCCTCCAGCGAACGGCAGAAGTTCCTCGACAAACATCAATTCCCCATCTACGACGGCTCCCAGGAATACTGCCTCTGGCTTGGCTGCATGGGGGCCTTCGATCCGCAGGGAAAAGAGATCATCGTGGCGCTTACCGAGGTTCTGAACCACCTCGGCGTCACCTACGGCGTCCTCCGCAAGGAGCGCTGCACCGGCGATTCGGCCCGCCGCCTCGGCAACGATCTCATCTTCAGCCAGCTCGCCGAACAGAACATCGAGAACCTCGAGTCAAACAAGGTCGTCAAGGCCCTCTCGATCTGCCCGCACTGCGTCCGCACCATGAGCGAAGACTACAAGGAGTTCGGGAAGAGCGTCCCAATCGAGCATCACAGCGAGTTCCTCGCCCGCCACATGGACAAGCTCCCGAAATACGCCCAGGACCGTAAGGTTGTTTTCCATGACCCCTGCTACCTCGGCCGCTACCGCGATATCTACGAGGAACCCCGTGCCGCGGCCTCCCTCGGCGGACTGGTCATTGATCCTCCACGCGCCCGCGAGCGCTCCTTCTGCTGCGGAGCCGGCGGCGGACTCGTCTTCCTCGGCGAAGAGAAGGGCACACGCGTCAACATGACCCGCGCGAAAGAACTGGTGGGCACCGGAGCCGAAGTGGTGGGAGCGGCCTGCCCGTTTTGCAACACCATGTTCCGCGACGCGCTCACCGCCGTCTCCAGCAAGCCGCCGAAGCTCATGGACATCGCCCAACTCGCCGCCGAATCCATCCGCGAGAACTCAACCGCGGGAAGCTGAGCCTCACTTTCCGGACAGGCGGAAGGTGGAAGCCAGTTATTCTCATAACTTGAGAGAATTGCTGAAGGTCGCCGGCCTTGAGGAGGCGCGCCTCGCTCGAGTTGCCAAAGATCCGGATTTCCGAACAAACTGGGAACTCGTGCAGTCGTGGTCCGAGCAAAGCCGGTACAGGCGGCATCGGGTAGAAGACGCCCAGGCAATGCTCAAAGCGGCCGGTGACAGGCGCAATGGAGTCATTTCATGGATAAAACTGCATTGGTAAGCGTTGAGATATCTACTGGCGAGCAAGTACTCGAAATTCTGGAGCGCGCCAACATCAAAGTGAGTGCAACTCTGTGGGCCTTCCTATCCGAATACTCGGACTGGCGACTGATCGTCGCCGCACGTCAGTTCGATACACTTCCTCCCAGAGACGCCTATCGTCACCTTCATGAGTTGCTTGCAGCCGGCGGGCTGGATGTTGGGAACCCCCCCCCAATCATGATCCTCCCCGTTTCGGACTCCTTCATCAAAGGCTTACTGAGGCATTTCGGAAAAACACGAAGCGTGGAAGGCATGCGCCTTGGCGGCCAGATGATTGGCGACCGTTTTGTAGAGGATGCCTACGTCTATCGGGTTGCTTCCTGACCGCCCCGTACAATCGCCTCCGCCGCCAACCTACCCGTCCGGATGCAATCCGGAACTCCAATCCCGCCGTACGCATTCCCCGCCAGGAACACGCCCCGCAGTCCCTTCACCCGCCCTTCGATCTTCTTCACCCGATAAGCATGTCCCAGCGTGTACTGCGCCATCGCCCGCGGCCATCGGACAATCCTCTGATAGTCCGGCCCTGCGTCCAGCCCGATCATCTCCCGCAAGTCCCGCATCACCCCGCGCAGGATCGCCTCGTCGGATTCCTCGAGCACCGCTTCCTTCCCCGCCCCGCCAAGGAAACACCGAATCACCGCATAGCCCTCCGGAGCCCGAAACGGGAATTTGTTCTGCACATGCGTCAAGGCACGCAGCTTTCTGCGCTCCTTGCCCGGCACCAGAAACCCGAACCCATCCGGCTCAATCGGAAGCCGGCCCGGCCGGTAAGCCAGCGCCACGGTCATGGACGAGGAATACTCTACCGTATCGAGCAGCCGCCCCAGTTCTCCATCGAGCGGCCGAAGCAGCGAAGCCGCCGCGTACGCCGGAATCGCCAGCACCACGTGAGAAGCCTCCACCCACTCACCACCCGCGTGGACTCGCCACCCTTCTCCGGTCCGCTCGATGGCCTCCGCCACGGCGTGCACCACCATCATCCCGCCGGCAAGCCGCTGCTCCAGCGCCTCCACCAGGCTCCCGAGCCCTCGCCGGAACGTGCGAAACAGCGCGCCACTCGGAGGCATTCGCTTCCGCGCTTCCAGCGCCCCGCGCGTCAGGCTGCCGTATTTCCTCTCCATCTCGACGAACCGCGGCAGCACGGCATTCACGCTCAGCGCCCGCGGATTCCCGCCATACACTCCCGAAAGCAGGGGCTCGGCCAGGTAATCCACAGTCTCTTTCCCGTAATGCTCTTCGATGAATTCCGCCACGGACCGTTCGGGCCGCTCCCCGCCGGGTCTGCGAAAATACTCCAGTCCCATCCGTATCTTCGTTCCCCACCCGAGCAGCGGCGTCGTCACCACCGGCCACGTCTTCGTGGGGACCATCATCATCATCCCGTCGGGAAGCGCGATGAGCCTGCCGTTTTTCCAGATATAGGTGACGCGGCGGTCGTCATTCGAGGAAATCAACTCCCCGTCCAGGCCGAGTTCCTTGCCAAGCTGCGCCGCCTCCGGCTTTATCCCGAGGAAGCTGTCCGGGCCGCCCTCGATGACACAACCTTCCCAGCTTGCTGTGTCGATCACTCCGCCAAGCCGGGGTTTGCTTTCAATCAGAGTGCAGGCGTGGCTGGCCTGCGTCAGGTACCACGCGGCGGACAATCCCGAGATCCCGCCGCCGACAATCGCGATCACGGCCGGAAGTCACGCACAATCTGGACAACGGCCTTCACGTTATCCACGGGAGTTTCCGGTAAAATACCATGTCCCAAATTAAAGATGTGGCCAGGCCGCGTCCCCGTCCGCTTCAATAATTCGTGAACCCGCGTCTTCAACTCCGGCAGCGGCGCAAATAATACCGCCGGATCGAGATTGCCCTGCACCGCCGAACGGTAGCTGATGTCCATCCAGGCCTGGTCAATATTGATCCGCCAGTCCACACCCATCACGTCGCCGCCCGCCGCATGCAGTTCCTTGAAAAAGCCGGCCGCCCCCGTGCCGAAGTGGATCACCGGAACCGACGAGGAGCGGATCCGCTCAATCAAAGCCCGCGAATAGGGAGCCACATACCGCACGTAATCATCCGGTCCAAGCGCGCCTACCCAGCTATCGAACACCTGAATCGCGCGCGCTCCGGCGCCCACTTGCATTAGCGCAAATGGACCCAGCACATCTACGATCTTTCCCATCAGCCGGCGCCACAACACTTCGTCGCGATACATGAGTTGCTTCGTCCGCAGGAACGTCCGCGACGGACCGCCCTCGATCATGTAACTTGCCAGCGTGAAGGGCGCACCCACAAATCCAATGACCGGGACTTTACCGCCTAAAGCCCTCGCGACGATTTGGATGGCTTCCCCTACGTATGCCAGTTCGTCCGTATTGGAGATCGAAAGCGTGTCGACGTCGTGCGAGTTCCTCACCGGGTTATCGATAGACGGACCCTCCCCCGAAATGAACTCGAGTTTCAAGCCCATCGGTTCCACTGGCAGAAGCAGATCCGCGAAGATAATCGCCGCGTCCACGTCCAACACTTCCACCGGTTGCAGCGTCACCGCCGCCGCCAGGTCCGGCCGCTTGCAGATCTCGAGAATACTGTGTTTCGCCCGGAGATCCCGGTACTGCTTCATGTAGCGGCCTGCCTGCCGCATGAACCACACCGGGCGCGCGTCCGTGGGACGGCGCCGGCAGGCATCGAGGAATCGACTGTTCATTGGAGCCACGCGCATGCCTGATCCGATCCGCCTTGTTTGTCTTCGCAGAAAAAGAATCGGAAATCCTTCATTGCCGGATTC
>JADLBD010000158.1 GCA_020847975.1 Bryobacterales bacterium
AACATAGGCGATAGTCTCTGGTGCCGATAAGGTGTGCTTGATCTGATTCTGGATGTTCACGCGCCAGTATGAGCGATTCCGATGAATTTGTCCAGTAAAAACTTACGGGTAAAGGGCAGGGCTAGCGAGGCTAGCGTCCCTCCGCGGATTCATATTGCTTCACCTCCACTCCGGGCGGAGCTTTGTAATCGAGCACCGTTCCCATCTTGTGGCGCAACACCTTGTCGAAATACGCGGCGGCATATTTGCTCAGCAGATCCATGGTTGCCTCGGCCCCCGGCCGTTCGTTCAGCACGTCGAAGTCGAGAAAACTGCGCAGATGCATCGCGGGAGTGCGGATGAGGATGTCGTAGACTTGCCCGGGGATGAGGCGGCTCGGCTCCCGCAGTTCCTCGTGGATGATGGCGAGAGGCTTGGGAAACGCAGGCTCCGCCGGATAGCCGTCAAGGTTCAGACAGAGTTTGATGCGTGAGTCCTGACGGGTGAGCGCCATCGCCGCCTTTGCCCCTGTGAGGTGGCCGAGCGCGCCTGCCTTCTGCCAGTCAATGCTGCGCAGGAAAAGCTTGTTCGCCGCCATCTGGTCGAGAGCGAACTTCGCGTCCGCTGTCCACACCTTGACGCGCTCCGCTTCGAATGCGGGGATGTTCTCTGCCGGAGGCTCGAACCACCCCACGGCGGCAAATCCGGCAATGCGGCCCTCCGACAGCGTTGTGGCGAAGACTTCGTAGGTGGGGTCGAGCGCGAGCACAATATAGCCGTAGCTGACCAGATTGCTGAGGATGGTGGTGTACCCCAGGCTGCTCGCTCCGAGCATCGGGAAGAAGACAAGCAGGGGGAACCGGCCGTGAAGCACTTCGCCTTGGGCGAGAACCTTGGGCCTGGCCTTGGAAGCCGGTTCCAACGCTCCATCAAGCGCGGACCTGAGCAGTTCGTCGCCCAGGGCCTCGCGCCATTTCGAAAGGTCGGGCAGGTATTGGGCCTTGGAGCCGGTTGCGGGCATGCAGGGATACCAGACGTGGACAACGAACTCGCGGCGGTCGGAAGGGTCCGGCGTCAATGGTTCGTCCCGGGAGGCGTCCCTGGCGACGAAGGTCATGCGCGCGGGCGTGTAGCGGCCTTGAGGCTCGGGCAGTTGGGCTGAAAGAATGGTGACGAACAGCGTGATCCAGAGCGAGGCAAGCCCCATCGCGGACTATGATAGCCCGTTTCAGTAGCTCAATTTTCCCAGTATGTTGCGAAGGTAATCCCGGGTCTCCGGGATGTCGGGGACAGCGCCCTCGCGGTCCACCCGGCCCGTCCCCGCGTTGTAGGCGCTCAAGGCAAGTTCGAGATTCCCCTTGTAGCGTTCGAGCAGTTGTTTCAACAGCCGGGCTCCAGCGTGGACGTTCTCCTTGGGATCGAACGGGTTCCGGACACCGAGTTCGGCGGAGGTGGCCGGCATGAGCTGCATCAGGCCCTGAGCCCCTTTCGAGGAGACGGCGCAAGGACGGAAGCCGCTTTCGCGCTCCATGACGGCGCGGACCAGGTCCTCTTTGAGCCCTTGACGGCTGGAGGCGTCTTTCACCAGCCCCTCCACATCCGCTTGCGGCAAGGGATCGCATGGGGCATCGAGAGATGACTGAGCAGGTTCAGGGGGCGGCGCCGAAGATGCGATGCTGTCGATTGGTTCCCTGGGCCAGGGAGTGGTGAACCAGGAGGAGGATCCATTGGATTGGTTCTCCCCCGCCGGACCGGCTACCTGCCGGCGCACGGACGCCTTCTGTTTCGCGATCGAGGTCGCCATAGCTTCCGGCATCGACGGTTGGGGTGTCTGCTTTGCCGGCGGTTCGGCCAGAAGAGGAAAGCAGAACAGTAAGCAGGCGCAAGTTCGCACCCTTTATTTATCGGACGAAGTAGCGCAAAGGTTGAGGTTTGCCTAAGGCCATTCGGAATTGGACGTTTAGGGCAATTTTTCCCTCCCCACAACTACACTTGGAGTTCCATGCCGACGATAAAAGGGTATATGCACGACAGGCGTATACAATCCCGAATGCTGTGCGCGGACCTTGTCAACATTCAATGGAAGGAGCCCTCCGGAAAGGTACGGTGCGCTGTCGCCAACCTCGAGGATATTTCCCTGTCCGGCGCCTGTCTTCAGTTAGACCAGCCCATCCCCCTCAAAACCATTCTCCGCATCAGCTACCCCAAGGGCCAGCTCGTCGGATTTGTCCGCTATTGCGTCTACCGTGACATCGGCTACTTCATGGGAGTCCAATTTCAGGAGGGCTCCACCTGGAGCCGGCGCCACTTCAAACCCCAGCATCTGTTCGATCCCCGCCGCCTCATGGTGCGGCCTATCGCACGAGCCTCCAAGCCATCGTTCCACCTGGAACTCCCGCCTCAGTAGCGGGCCAGCCAGCGGAGTTTCTCTACCAATTTGTCCGCATTCGGCAAGTACGCCTCTTCAAGCGGCGGAGAGTACGGTACCGGCGTATCCGGCGCGGCTACGCGCAGAACCGGGCCGTCCAGATCCTCAAACGCCTTTTCGGTGATCCGGGCGGCGATTTCACCGCCAAATCCGCCCGTCAGGTTAGCCTCATGCAGGACGATGGCCTTCGCAGTCTTGCGCACACTCGCCAGGATGGTCGCCTCATCCAGCGGCGTCAGCGTGCGCAGGTCGACGATCTCCACTGACACGCCTTCCTTCTCCATCCGCTCGGCGGCTTCCGCGGCTACGTGCACCATCGCCGAATACGTGATCACCGAAATGTGCTTCCCTTCGCGGAAGACATTCGCTTTGCCGATCGGAACCGTATAGTCCCCCTCCGGCAGTTCGTCCTTCACACGGCGGTAGAGCGCCTTGTGCTCGAAAAAGATCACCGGATCGTTATCGCGAATCGCGGCTTTGATCAGGCCTTTGGCGTCGCGCGCCGTGGCGGGCAGAACCACCTTCAGCCCCGGCGTATGCGTGAACCACGCCTCATTCTGCTGTGAATGGAACGGTCCGCCGTGAATGCCCCCTCCGCAGGGAGCGCGCACGACAATCGGCGCCGGGGCATTCCAGCGGTACCGGCACTTGGCCGCGTAGTTCACGATCTGGTCGAACCCGCAACTGATGAAGTCGGCAAACTGAATCTCCGCTACCGGGCGCAGTCCCATGAAGCTCGCGCCGATGGCCGCGCCGACGATCGCCGACTCGGAAATAGGTGTATCCACCACCCGCCGCTCGCCGAATTGATCCAGCACTCCCGCGGTTACCTTGAACGCTCCGCCGTAGATCCCGATGTCCTCTCCGATCAGGAACACGTTCGAATCGCGCTCCATCTCCTCCCGGATCCCTTCCCGGATCGCTTCCACGTATGTTGAAGGCATGGTTCTAACTCTCGTAGACGCCGTCGAGAAGTTCCGAGGCGTCCGGATATGGGCTGTTCTCGGCCCATTCGATGGCTTCGTCCGTTTCCCGGCGGATACGGGCGTGAATCTCCTCAATCTCCGCCCTCGTTCCCCACCCCTGGTCCAGGATACGTTTCTCAATGCGCCGGATAGGACACAACTCGCCCCACTCTTCGAACAAGTGCTTCGGCACGTAGTCGGCGGGGTCGTGCGCGGAATGGCCGGTCATGCGGAAGGTCTTGCACTCGATGAGATAAGGTCCCAAGCCGGCGCGCGCATGGGCCGCGGCTTTGACCGCGGCGTCGTGCACCGCAAGAACATCATTGCCGTCCACAATGACCGACGGCATGCCGTAGCCGGGAGCGCGGTCGGCAACGTTGCGGCAGGCCATCTGCTTGCTCAGCGGCGTCGAATAGGCGTACTGATTGTTGTTACAGATGAGCACCAGCGGAGCCTTCTGCACCGTGGCGAGGTTGATCCCCTCATGCCAGTCCCCGCGGCTGGTGGCCCCGTCGCCGAACCACACCCACGCCACGTCGTCCTTGCCCTGGTACTTGATGGCCATGGCAGCTCCGGCCGCCACCGGGATACTCGCCGCCATGGCGCTGATGATGGCCACCAGTTTTCGATCGAGATCGCCCATGTGCATGTTGCCATCCCGGCCGCGCGTCAGTCCCCCGGTGCGGCCCATATATTGGGCGAACACCTGCCGCGGCGCCACTCCCCGGATGAAGTAGAGGGCCAGGTCGCGGTGTGAGGGAAACAGCACGTCCGACGGCCGGGCAGCAAGGCCGGAGCCAACGGGAATGGCCTCCTGTCCGCGTCCGACGTAGACCCCGCCGAGCACCTTACCCTGGCGGTATAGCCGGCGCTCGATGCGTTCTTCCACCTCTCGCATCAGCGCCATGTAATACAGCGATTGCCGCGCAAGGTCTGCCCTCTCTTGGGATTCGGCAACCTGTTCCGGATTGAGTTCTTGGAGCTTGACGGCTGGCATGGTGTTCCCTGCAATGACTGTCACCTGCTGGCCCAGGGCGGACCCGCAAACGTTCAGCCCAAACACACAAGTATAAGCGATTTTTAATCTTCGAGGATGACGAACGCCATCCCCTGCCCGGCGGTGTGCGTCAGAGAGAGGGAAATGCGTCTCACCCCGAGCCGCGCGGCCACTTCCGCTGCCACCCCGTGCAGGTGTAACACCGGTTTTCCCCCCGCTAGATTGACCACTTCAAAGTCCTGCCAGCGGATTCCGCCATGCCACCCCGTGCCGATGGCTTTCATACCCGCTTCCTTGGCCGCGAAACGCGCCGCGTAGCGTTCGTAACGGTTCGCCTTCCGCTCCACATAAGCGATCTCGCCCGCGGTGTAAACCCGGTCCCGGAACCGGTTCCCGTATCGCTCCAGCGCCTCGCGGATACGGCGCACCTCCGCAAGATCGATGCCCGTGCCGACAATCACAACTCGGCTCCCGTGGCGGTGATGACCAGACGCCCATGCTTGACGCCCTTCGTGCTGATCAGCATGTCCGCTATGCGGCGAACCGTCGCGGACTTGCCCCGCAGCACCAGCACTTCCAGACAGTGGTCGTGGTCCAGGTGCACATGAAGCGTCGAGAGTACGTGATGGAAGGCTTCGTGCTGGATATCCGTGAGTTTTTCGCTGAGCATGCGCACATGGTGGTCGTAGACAAGAGTGACGGTGCCGACCACGGCGGCGTCGGGGCGCTCCCCGGCTTTTTCCACCAGTTCGTCGCGAATCAGGTCACGGAAGGCTTCCGAGCGGTTCGTATAACCCTTCCTGGCAATGAGGGCGTCGAATTTTTCGAGTAGGTCGGAATCAATGGCAACACCAATCCGGCTGAGTGCGCTCATGCGTAAGACAGAGTAGCGGGCATTTTTGAGCGGTGCAACGTCGTGCCACGCTTTTCAATTTCGTGATACTGTCTCTCTTAGAGATATGCATATCCCCGATGGCTTCCTGTCCACGCCTGTTTGGGCCTGTGCGGGTGTTGCGAGCGTTCCCGGAGTCGCCTACTTCGCCCGCAAGAGCCGCTCCGCCCTCGAGGACGGGCAGGTTCCGCTGATGGGCGTCATGGGCGCATTCGTTTTCGCCGCCCAGATGATCAATTTTCCTGTGGGAGTGGGCACCAGCGGGCATCTCGTCGGCGGTGCCCTGCTCGCCATCACGCTGGGTCCCGCGGCCGCCTGCGTCGTCATGACGGCCATTCTCACGGTTCAGGCGCTGCTGTTCCAGGACGGCGGAGTGCTCGCCCTCGGGGCGAACGTATTCAATATGGCGATTGCCGGCGTCATGGCCGGTTACCTTCCTTACCGCTATTGGGGCGCAACGCGCCATCGCAGGCTGGCCATCTTTTGCGGTGGGTTCCTTTCGGTGTTCGTGAGCGCCTGCCTGGCGATGTCGCAGTTGCTGCTTTCCGGGGTCCCCATGCCGCCTGCCGTTGCCATGTTGTCGCTGGCGCTGTTCGCGGTGAGCGCGGCCATGGAAGGAGGCATCACACTGGCGGTGGTGGGGGCGCTCGAGCGGTTGAATCCACGTTGGGTTCGAGGCTCCGCAAAGAGCGCGCGCTCGGGGGTGGGGGTGATTCTGGTCAGCGCGCTGTTGCTCGCCTCCGTGGGCGCGCTTCTCGCTTCCGCGCTTCCCGATGGTCTCGAGCGCCTCGCGGGGAACCTGGGCATCGCCGGACAGGCAAAGGCCTTCCTTGCCTCCCCCTTCGCCGAGTACGAGGCCCCGTTTCTTCAGGTAGAATGGCTGCGCAAGGCCGTGGCGGGAATTCTCGGACTCGGCGTGGTCTATGCCGCTTGTCTCGGCCTTGGTAAGATTGCCGCGCGCAGGTCCGGCGCCGCCCGGAGTGTCTGAACTTGCATTACCTCGTCCTGGAACGCTGGAGCCGCGGCGACAGCTATTTCCACCGCTTGGACGCCCGTGTCAAGATCGTCGCTCTCCTGCTGTATCTCGTGGCCATCGCCACCACCCATCCCTTCCAGTGGAGCGCCTTCGCCGCATTCGCGCTGCTTGCGCTGTCGGGAGTGATCGCGGCGCGGCTGCCCCTGGGCGGAATGCTCCTGCGGGCGACGGCTGTGCTTCCCTTCACCGGTACCTTCGCGGCCATAAGCGTCCTCACGGGAGATACCGGCGCCGCTTTTGGTTTGCTGGCTAAAAGCTATGCCTCCGCGCTTGGAGTCTTGCTGCTGGTCGCCTCTACCACGATGCCCGCACTGCTCCACGCCGCTTCCTCCTTGGGATTTCCCCGCATTCTGGTATTAGTGCTACAGTTTCTCTACCGGTATTTATTCGTGGTTACCGACCAGGCCCAGCGGATGCGCTCGGCCGCGCTTTGCCGCGGCTCGGCCCTTCGGCGGGGCGCGAAGCGGGAGCGCTTCCACGCCGCCTCCGGAGTGCTCGCCGTGCTGTTTGCGCGTTCTTACGAAAAGGCCGAAGGGATCGAGCGCGCGATGCTGGCGAGAGGCTTTGACGGGCACATCCACTTACTCTACTCTCCGCGTCTCGTATGGCGGGACGTTGCGTTTCTTGCATTGGCCGCCTCCGCAGCGCTCGGACTACGGTTCTTACTTACCATCTCTGCATGACACCGCTCATTGATGCGCGGAAGGTGCGATATCGCTACGTCGACGGCACGCTCGCCCTCGACGGCGTGGATTTCCAACTATTCGAGCGCGAGACAGTGGCGTTGCTGGGTCCTAACGGATCGGGTAAGACGACTTTTGTCCTGCATCTTACAGGTCTGCTGTATGGGGAAGGGACCATTCGCGTTTGCGATCTGGCCATGAGTAAGAAGAACCTGCCGAAGATTCGCGCAAGGATCGGAATGGTCTTTCAGGATTCCGACGAACAGTTATTCCTGCCCACCGTGCTGGAGGATGTGGCTTTTGGCCCGCGTAATCTCGGGTCGCCGCCTGAGGAGGCAATGCGAAAGGCGAAACTGGCGCTGCACCAAACAGGAATGGAGGAAGCCGCGGCGCGCGCGCCCTATCACCTCAGCGCCGGCGAAAAACGCCGTGTCGCGCTTGCCGGCGTGCTGGCCATGTCCCCCGAAATCCTCGTCCTCGACGAGCCCACCACCTTTCTCGACCCGCCCGCCGAGCGCGACCTCATCTGTCTGCTGCGCGAATTACCGCAAGCGAAGATACTCGTAACACATGACATACCCTTCGCCCGCGCGTTGGCCACGCGCGCCGTCTTTTTCGAGAAAGGAAAGATTGCCGGACATGGTGCGATCGACGACGTCGTCCGGCGATTTCAATGGGAAATTTAGGTCCGGGACTTAGGACGATTCCGCTTTCTTCTTTCCCTTGCGGAACTCCGCCCAGCGTTTCTTCTGTGCAGCCGCAATCCGTTCCCGGGCCGCCGAACTGAGCATGCGCTTCCGCGCGCGCTTTTCCGTCGCGGCCGGCGCACCCGCGGCGGCAAGAGCAGGGCCTCGACGGCCTAACATCGCGCGAACCTGACGAATTTGCTCATCAATTCGCTGCTTCTGTAACTCGAGACCTTCGAGAGCGGCGGCGAGAAACGTGTGATCCTGTACTGTCTTTCGTGGTCTGGCCATTCCTTCTCCTATCGACCACTAAATATCTCGTAAAGCCAATATGTTTGTCAAATCAACGCGCCGAATCGATTAGTAGAGTTACCGGCCCGTCGTTGCATAATTCG
>JADLBD010000159.1 GCA_020847975.1 Bryobacterales bacterium
TCGAGAAGATCTATCAGTTGACCAGCAAGCGCGGCATCTTCCTCATGACGGATGAATGCTACTGCCGGTTCCTGTATGATGAAGAGCCGTTCTCGATTGCGGCCATGCCGGGAGGGAAGGAAAACGTGATTGTGGCCGGGTCGCTGTCCAAGACCTATGCCATGACCGGATGGCGAATCGGGTTCGGCCTGGCGCCGGCGCCGGTGATCAGCGCCATCGGCAAATTGCAGAGCCACATGACTTCGAACCCGACTTCGATTGCCCAGAAGGGCGCCGTGGAAGCGTTGCGCGGCCCGCAGGATTCCGTGGGCGTGATGCTGGCCGAATACCGCCGCCGGCGGGATTATGTGATTGCGCGCCTGCGCGCCATGTCCGGCGTCAAAATCAATGAGCCCAAGGGCGCCTTCTACGCCTACCCCAATATCGGCGTGGCCTTCGGCAAGAGCGGCATTCACTCGGCCATGGACTTCTCGGAAAAGCTACTCGAACAGGCGAAGGTCGCCGTCGTCCCGGGCGAAGCCTTCGGCACCGATAAACACATCCGCATCTCCTACGCCACGTCGATGGAAGAATTGAAGCGGGGCCTCGACCGCATTGAAACCTTCCTCAAGGAGTTGAACTGAGCTTGCCAACGGCAGTTCGCATTGCCCCGTCGTTCCACGAAAAAGTGTGGGGATCGACGGGGCTCTCTCCCTGGTTTCCGGATCCGGAGATCAAAATAGGCGAGGTCTGGTTTGATGGGGATGGCCGGCTTCCGCTCATCAAGTTCCTCTTCACTACGGACCGCCTCTCCGTCCAGGTCCACCCGGACGACGACTATGCCCGCGAGCACGAAAACAGCTCCGGAAAGACCGAGATGTGGCACATCCTGCGGGCCGCTCCCGGAGCGGGCGTAGCCATCGGGTTCCGCGAGAGCATCTCGACCGAGCAGTTCCGTCACGCCGCGCAAACCGGTACCATCGACGCCTTGCTCAACTGGATCGCGGTTCGCCCCGGCGACACTCTCTTCGTTCCCTCCGGCACCGTGCATGCCATTGGAGCCGGCCTGGCCCTTTGCGAGATCCAGCAGCGTTCCGACATCACCTACCGCATTTTCGATTACGGGCGTCCCCGCGAACTCCATCTCGACAAAGCAGTGGAAGTCTCCCATCTCGGCACGTTTCCCGGCCGCGCCACTTTGCCCGTACGCTGCCCGTTCTTCCACACCGAACAGCTCATGCTGAACGGAGAAGCCAGAGTTCTCAGCCCGCGGACTCAGGCTCTCATCGTTCTCTCCGGAGAGGGTCTGATCGAAGATGAACCCTTTCTACCGGGCGAGGTCTGGGAACTGCCCGCGGATTCCTCCATCCCCCTCCGCGGCCAGGGACGCCTGCTGCGCACGTTCATTCCCTGATTCCGCCGGCTATCCCATTCCCAGTTCGTCCGCGCTCTCGAGCGGCGTGCCGCATTCCCGGCAGATTACCGCCAGACAATCCCCACACACCAGCGGCCGGTCCACCGCCTTTGCACAGTTCGGACAATAATATTGAACAACCTGTTCCGGGGCACGATCCTGTTCCATCTCCTGCTAGACTAGCAATCGGGACCTATTCTCCGCCTAGTGGATTGATGCATCACGTTCGCAATATTTTCCTTGCGGGATTTGTTTGCCTGCTGGCTTCCTGTGGTTCGGAAACACCCAAAGCCCGCCCCATTGGCGAAGCCTTCGTCGGACCGGCGGCGCTGCCCCTTCGAACCGACCTCAGTTCGCGTTCAGAAACCGTGGCGACTCTCAAACATGGCGAGCGGCTCGAGGTCTTGCAGGTCCGCCGGAGATTCTTCAAAGTGCGCAACATGGGCGGCACCGAAGGTTGGGTCGACGGGAGGAACCTGCTCTCCAGCCAGCAGATGGCAGACATTCAACACACCCAGTCGAAGGCGGCTGCCATGCCCTCGCAGGGGAAAGCGACGGTATACGACGCGCTCAATGTCCACACCGAGCCGAACCGGCAGTCCCCCAGCCCCTTTCAGATTCCTCCAGGCGGCTCCGCGGAAGTCCTGGCGCGCCTGGTGGCGCCGCGTGTCTCCTACCATTCGGCCCTCGCCAGCATTGTTCCGCCGGCCCCTCCCCGTTCCCGAAAGGCGAATTCGAAGAAAGACAAGACCGCGAAGTCCTCCTCCGCCGGGGAGCAGAAGCCGGAAATTCCTCCGCCGCCAATGCCGCCGGGGCCTAAACTGCCTGATGACTGGCAGGAACTCTCCCGCTCCGAATTACCCGGCGATGACAAGCCCAGCGTGAAGATGGATGACTGGACTCTCGTCCGGATGCCGGACAAGAAAGCCGGCTGGGTGCTGACACGCATGCTGGTGATGGCCATTCCCGACGAAGTGGCGCACTACGCCGAAGGCAAGCGAATCACCTCCTATTTTCCCCTCGGTGAGGTGATGGATGAGGACAAGAAGAAGAACCACTGGCTATGGACCACGCTGAGCCATTCGCTGGAGGATTACGATTTCGACAGCTTCCGTGTCTTCATCTACAACGTCCGCCGCCACAGATACGAAACCGCCTACATTGAGCGCGAAGTCAAAGGATACTACCCCGTCCTGCTGAAAACCGTCCAGGTCACGGAAGGCAGGAAAACGTTTGACCAACCCGGATTCACGCTGATTACTGAGAACGACGAAGGGCAGTGCTTTCGCCGCACTTTTGTCTTTCAAGGCTACCGTGTGAGGATGGTTCAGAAAGAAGCAGTCGAAAAACCGGTCAGCCCGCTGAATGACTTCACCGCTCCTTCCTCTTCCCCTCCTCCTCCGCCGCCGCCGAGCGCGTCGCTTTGGTCGCGAATCAAGTCGCTGGTAACACGCCGGTAGCCGGCGCCTACCTGCTCATTCCGCTCAATATACAGCCTGCCCGCTAGAGCCGCTGCCGGATTCGCGCAGTATCATGGTGGTAGGTGCGACTGAAAAACAAATCATCACTGAGAGAAGACATGCATGTGGGCGCACAACAACACTTCTGTCCGGGCCCTGCTTTTGGGCCTGGCGATATCTGAACTCTGCTCTTCGCAGACTGTTCTCAATACCTCGCGTTTTCACATTCTCGGCTCGGATTTGGCCGTCTTCGAGTCGCAGGAAAAACGTACCGATCTCCGCTGCGAAGCCGCTGCCGTCAATCCTCAACTCGACTTTGACCTCCGGGCGCACGTTGGCTACAACGTCCTGATCCCGATGCAGGAGTTGACCGGTCCTCCCCAACGGTTGCGAATCATGGCGCGGATCACGCCAGTCTCCCAGCCGGAAAAATCGTTCTTCCTCGTGGACCGCATCCAGGTTCCCGCCATTGGCGAAGATGCAAGGGGAACCGCGGAAGTAACGGGCGAATTTCTGGCCGGTCCCGGACGCTATCAGGTGGATTGGCTGATGCGTGGCGGGCGCGAGCAGGTCTGCTCCACGCACTGGGAGTTTACCGTCAAGCCAAACGAGAAGGGGGTGTTGCCCGGCGTTGGTCCCGAAACGATTACCGAGGCTCCCAAAGACCCGTTCGCCGAGCAAAGCCCCCCCAAACAACTCACCGCCGGCCAACCGCTGCACGTCAAGTTCCTTGTCAACTTCTCCACCATGAACGACAGGGAATCCGCCATGAAGCCGCGCGATGTGGCCGCGCTTGTCGCCATGTTGCGAGGCGTGGCCCAACTTCCGCAGGTGGGACGATTCAGCATTGTCGCCTTCACCATGTCCGAAGAAAAAGTGATCTATCGCGAAGATAATGTCCCGAAGATCGACTTCCCTGCCCTCGGAAAAGCCGTCAAGGGCATTCATACCGGCACCGTCGACTACAGCCAACTCGCCGACCCGGAGAGCAAGACCCGCTTTCTGACCTCCCTCCTCACCGAGCACGTCGGCCTCAAAGGCGCCGGGCAGCAGTCGAGCGACCCGGATGCCATTATCCTCGTCGGGCCCAAAGTCATGCTCGATAAGAAGCTCGACAAGGACGTCATCGAAGAAAGCGCCCAGACTCGCGTTCCTGTCTTCTACCTCAACTACAACCCGGACCCCACAGGCAATCCCTGGAAGGGAGCCATCGATTCGGTGTTGAAAGCCTACCGCGGCCTCGCCTACACTATCACCGCGCCTCGCGACTTCGGTTCCGCGCTTGCCGACATGACTACCCGTCTTAGGCCCGGAGCGAATTCGATGGTTGCCCGGGAAGAGCTTCATTAACCGGCGTCGCTCCCTCGCGAAGGATCCGCTCCAAGGTGATCCGCGGGCAAACGTGGTGATGCACGTACTCCACCAGGTTCGTCCCCACCGAACGAATCAGCTTTTCCATGCGCGGCTCCAGGCAATTTCCGTCGCGGTCGAACACGGAATGAACATTCGGCACGGAAACTACCAGCGGCAGCGGCATGGCGCCCACGTGCGAAACCACTCCCCGCAGATGCTCCAGGGACTTGATGGCGCCGATGGCTCCAGCCGCCACGCCTAACAACGCCACCGGTTTCCCTGCGAGCGCGGAAGGAAACCCCAGGTTCTCGATCACTAGTTTCATCACGCTGCTGAAGCTCCCGTGATATTCAGGAGTGGCGAGCACGATGCCCGCGGCCTGCTTCACCTTTTCGCTGAATCAGTTGCGCGCCATCCGAGTGAAGATCAATCCCCGGCGGCGCAAGATAAAGCCTGGCCGGATCCATGCGCTCCACCGACACCCGCGGGTTCCTGCTCAGTTCGTCCGCCACGAGCGCGGCGGCCATTGCCGTGTAATTTCCCGGACGTACACTGCCCTGAATGATCACAATGGATATTTTGTCGTGCCTGCTTTCCATATCTTCTCTCCAGACAGCCTGTCATCGCACAGCCGTCAGATGACCCATTCTACTGGCCCGGTAATCCTCCATCGCCTGCAACAACTCCTGCTGCGTGTTCATCACAAACGGACCGTAGGCCGCCACCGGCTCCTCGATCGGCGCGCCGCTCAATACCAGCAACAGGGAGTCTTCCTGGACCGCCATCGAGACGCTTTCCCCCTGCCGGTCGAGATGCGCAATCTGCGCCTCGCCCTCCAGTTTGTTCGTGCCATTCAGCAGGATTGATCCTCTGAGAAGGAACAGAAGAGTGTTGCCGCCCGAAGGGAGCCTCAATTCCGCCGTCCCGCCTTCGCGCAGGCGCAGATCGTAGATGTGGACAGGCGTGAAGGTACGCGCCGGTCCCTTCTGCCCTTCCCACTCCCCGGCAATGACCCGGACAAATCCGGCGCCGCCGTCGAGTTCGACCACCGGTATTTGCTCGCTGAGCAGCGTCTGGTAGGCCGGCGCGGCCATCTTGTGCGCTTTCGGCAGGTTCACCCAAAGCTGCACCATCTCCATGGTCCCGCCAGTCCGCGCGAATTCCTGCTCCTGATATTCTTCGTGGACCACACCGGACGCCGCGGTCATCCAATGCACGTCGCCCGGACCCACCACACCTGCGTTCCCTCCCGAGTCGCGGTGAGCCACCTTGCCCTGGTACACGATCGTAACCGTCTCGAAGCCGCGGTGCGGATGCTCGCCCACTCCGCGCGGCCTCTCCGTTGCCGGGAACTCCGTCGGTCCCGCGTAATCGAGTAGCAGGAATGGGCTTACCGCCTGGTGAGTCAGACGGTGCGTGGGAAACATTGTCCGCACGTGAAACGCGTTCCCCACCCAATGGATGGAGCCGCTCTCATAGATCCCCAATACCTTTTTCGTCATCGTGAGTCGCCTTTCTCTACGTAGCGTTCCTCGGCGCCGCGCCCCAGTTTTCGCAAGAGATCGACAAGCGCCGTGCGTTCGGATGCCGTGAGCACCGAAACCACTTTCTCCATGACAGCCGCGTGCTCGGCAAAAGCGCGCTGGATCAACTGCCGTCCTTTGCCGGTTAGATGTACCAGGCGCGCCCGCCGGTCCGTTTCGCTTGCGCGCCGTTCCACCAGTCCCTTTTGCTCCAGCCGGTCCACCGCCGCCGTAATCGAGCCGCTGGTCAGAAGAACCTTTTTCCCCACGGTGTTTACCGGGAGAGGTCCCTTGTGCAGCAACGCTTCGAGCACTCCGAAGTCGCTGCCGCACAGATGCAGCCGCTCGATGCTCCTCTGCGCATGAGCCTCCACCGCGCGGGATGCCTTCCAGAGGATCAGCCAGGTATGGATTCCAGTGGGCTTTTTCATTTCCTTGCTCCCAAGATTCTTGATATCAAGATAGATGCGGCAAGTCATGGAAAGGATGCAGACTTGCTACAATCCCGTTTCTATGACCACTCGCAGGCGAGCCCTCCTATCCCTGTGCGGCGCCGGCGCCGCCCTCGCGCAGAAAAAACCCCTCGACATCACCGATTACCAGCCCCGCAGCATGCTCCAGGTTAAGGAAACGCGGGTTGCCCGCGCCCGCTTCCCGGTTATTGACATCCATTCGCATCTCTCCTGGGCCGCGAAGGCGGAAAAGGGCGTCTCCCTCACCGGTGACCGAAAATTTATCGCCCCTCCCTCCGAACTCCTCCCCGTCATGGACGCCAAGAATCTTCACACCATGGTGAATCTCACCGGCGGATACGGTGAGGGATTGCGCCAGGCCATTTCCCGCTATGACAAAGCCCACCCCGGCCGGTTCCTCACCTTCACCGAGCCCATGTGGGACAAAGCCAACCAGCCCGGCTACTCGAAACTACAGGCCGATGCCATCGGTCAAGCCAGGAAGGACGGCGCGCGCGGCGTCAAGGTGCTCAAGACCCTCGGTCTTTATCTGCGCGAGAACATCACCTCCGGACCCCTTGTCAAAGTGGACGACAGACGCTTCGACGAGATGTGGGAAGCCTGCGCCGCTCACCAGCTTCCCGTGGCCATTCACGTCTCTGACCCGGCCGCGTTCTTCCTCGCCACGGACCGCTATAACGAGCGTTTCGAAGAACTCAACAACCATCCGGATTGGTCCTTCCACGGCCGCGACTTCCCGAGCAACGCCGAAATCCTCGCCGCCCGCAATCGAGTCTTGGCGCGGCACCCGAAAACCCAGTTCATCACGCTCCACGTGGGCAACTTCTCCGAGAACCTCGCCAACGTCAGCGAGGCGCTCGACAAATACCCGAACATGTCTGTGGAGATTGCCGCGCGTATCGGCGAACTCGGCAGGCAGCCGCGAACCGCGCGCAAATTCTTCGACAGATATCAGGACCGCATTCTCTTCGGCACGGATGCGGTGCCGCGAGGCGTCGAGACGCCGCAGCAGATCTACGGTGAAAAGCTCTACGAAATCTACTTCCGGTTCCTCGAGACGGAGGATGAGTACTTCGACTACGCCCCCGCCCCCGTTCCTCCCCAAGGCCGGTGGCGCATCTACGGCCTGGGCTTACCGGATTCCATCCTCCGCAAGGTGTATAACGCCAACGCTTCCCGCCTTTTGCGCTTCACTCTCTGATACCATGGCCCCTCATGCCTCAGGGGTTTGCTGAATGGGACAAGGAGCCTCTGCCGGATCCGCCCCGGCAGTTCGCCGCACACTGGACGTCGCTCATCGGCCCGGGACTATTGATGGTGGGGGCGAACATCGGCGGCGGCGAATGGCTGTTCGGCCCGCTGGTCACGGCGCAATACGGCGGACGCGTGATGTGGATCGCCACCCTCGCCATTATTCTTCAAGTCTTCTATAACCTCGCCGTCATGCGCTATGCGCTCTTTTGCGGCGAGACGATCTTTGTCGGCTTCTTCCGCACCTGGCCGGGACCGAAGTTCTGGACATTCTTCTACCTCCTGTTCGACGTCGGCGGAATGTGGCCCTACCTCTCCTCGAACGCCGCCGTGCCGCTGGCGGCTGTCATCCTCGGCCGTCTCCCCACCGGCGCGGACGACGCCCTCGTGAAGTCTCTCAGCTACGCCATCTTCCTCACGGCTTTCATCCCGCTCATCTTCGGAGGAAAGATCTACAACGCCCTCGAGAAGCTGATGGTCACCAAACTCGTGCTGATCCTCACTTTCCTTGGCTTCGTCGTCGTGGTGTTCGTCAAGCCATCCACGTGGTGGGAAATCGGATCGGGCCTCGTGCGCTTCGGATCCCTTCCCCCAGGGGACTTCAATTGGGCCACTCTGGCGGCGTTCGCGGCCGTAGCCGGCGCGGGCGGGCTCACCAACAGCGCCTTCTCGAACTATGCGCGCGACAAAGGTTGGGGCATGGGCCGGAACGTGGGCGCAATCCCCAGCGCAGTCGGCGGACGCACCATCAAGCTCTCTCACACCGGAAAAACGTTCGATTTGAACGAAGAAAATCTCTCCCGTTTTCGCGGCTGGCTGCGCCACATCCGCCGCGATCAGCTCATCCTCTGGTTCCCTGGCTGCATCCTGGGCATGGCTCTGCCCGCCATGTTCAGCTACCAGTTCGTGCGCGGCGTGAAGAACGTCGATGGCAATGCTGTCGCCGCCATGTCGGCCAAAGCCATCTCCGATGAGCACGGCGCAATCTTCTGGTTCCTCACTCTGCTGTGCGGCTTCCTCATCATGGCGCCCACGCAGGTGAGCCAGCTCGACAACCTCTGCCGCCGCTGGACGGATGTCATCTGGATGGGCGTCGGCCGGCTGAAGAAAGTCGACGGCAACAAGGTGAAGTACGTCTACTACGCCATCCTGGCCCTCTACGGGGTGTGGGGGCTGGTCACATTGAAGCTAACTCCCAACCCGTTGGTCCTCGCCGTGGCCAGTGGCGTGATGATGAACATAGCGCTCGCCATTTCCGGGCTGCACACCCTCTGGGTGCTGCTTACCCTGCTCCCCCGCGAATTGCGCCCCCACTGGTTTTCCTGCGCCGGCCTTGTCTGCTGTAGCGTGCTCTATTTCGCCATCTCCGCCATCGCCTTCGCGCAGCAATGGCCGAAGATCCAAGCCTGGCTGTTCTGAACTTACGCGGACGCGCTCTTCGTCGCCGCGCTCCCCGCGGTCAGCAACGCCTGGCAGTGGCACGCCGTCGCGATCAACAGCGTTTCCTGGCCTGCCGCGGCGGCCATTTGCAGACCCATGGGCAGCAGGTTTTCCGCCACCGGCATGGGAATCGAAATCACAGGAACGTGCAACCCCGTCCATGCCGCGTTGCAGCGCGGGTCGCCAGTGAACCCAAGCCCGAAGGGAGCCGGTCCGGGCGCGGCAGGCGACAAGAGCACAGGATATGTTTCAAACAAACCCGCCATTTCCCGGCGCGCTTTCACCAGCACCTCCAGCGCCTCACGGTACCGCTCCTCCGGCGTGGCCAGCCCATCGCGAATCAGTTGCGCGAGCTTCTTCCCTACCGCGGCGCCGTGCCGGTTATACGTCTCTTCGAGCGTCCTCGCCCCCTCGAAGGTTTGAATCAGGCGCACCGCGTTCAACGCCTGCTCAAAACTTTCGGGCGGCGTCACCCGCTTCACCACACACCCGTAGTGACTCAGAATCTGGATCGCCTCGCGGAACGTTTCCTCCATCTCCGGATCCACCGGCGGCTCGATCATCGCGAAGACCGGCGGCAACTCGGAGTCGACGCCAAATCCCAGCGCCTGCCACAGCAGCCGCAGGTCCAGCGCCGTTTGCGTGAAAAAGCCCGCTGTATCGAGCGAAGGAGCAAATGGCATGATCCCCTTCGTCGGAAGCAAATCGAATGTCGGCTTGATTCCGACCACCCCGCAAAAAGAAGCGGGCCGAATGATGGAGCCCTGGGTCTGCGTCCCGATCGCGAACGGCGCCATCCCCGATGCCACAGCCGCCGCGGATCCGCTGGAGCTTCCCCCCGGTGTGTGATCGGGCTTGTGCGGGTTTCGTGTGGGAGCCGGGTCAAAATAGGCAAACGACGTGGTCTGCGTTTTGCCCATCAGCAATGCCCCCTTCGATCGCAGCATTTCGATCAGCGCGGCATCCTCGGTGCTGATGTGATCCGCAAATAGCGCCGAACCATACGTTGTCCGGTACCCGCGCGTCTCCACGATATCCTTCGCCCCGTAGGGAACGCCCTTCAACGGCCCTTCCACGGAGTGGGATTCGAGCCGCGTCTCCACCCACGCGTGCAGGCGTGGCTCTTCCTTTCGGATACGCTCCTCGAAATACTCCGCGCTTACCTCGCCGGCCAGGCAGCGAGCCAGAATTCCGGTATTCGCCATGTCCTTCCATCATCGCAGACGGAAAGAACGACATCCGAAGACCGCCTCCGTTACCGGAATGAGTGCTGGATGGAGTCCACGCGCCGGCGCACACTCTCGGCTTGCGCCGTTCTTTTCTGCACCGTGTACAGTTCCCCCAACAGTTTCAAGCTTCGAACCACTTCAGCGGATTCAGGTCCAAAGGCGCCTTCACGCATCGCGATGGCGCGCTTCAGGTACCGCTCAGCTTCCGTCAGACGGCCAAGGCGCAGGTAGAAATCGGCCAGCCATTCGTAACTGTCAGCCAGCGCGCCACTGTGCGGCCCAAACGCTTTTTCCCGCACCGCCAATGCGCGCAGGTACAACGTTTCGGCTCCTTTCGCTTTTCCCTCCCGCAGAAACAGGTCGCCAAGATTCTCCACCGCCTTCGCATAATCCGGATTCCCCGCGGCGCCTGAGGCTTCCATGATTGCCATCGCTCGCCGGTAGAGATCCTCGGCCTCTTTCTTCTTCCCTATCGCCTGCATGGATGTCCCCAAATTGTTCAGCAGGATAGCCAGTTTCGGATGATCCGGGCCCAACGCTTTCTCCCGCAGCGCAATGGCCTCGCGATAGAGTTGAGCAGCCTCGGCATACTTCCCTTCGCGGTAAAGCACTGAGCCGAGGTTACCGAGTCCCGACGCCATCTCGGGATCATTGGGCGGAAGGATTTCGCGGCGCAATTCCACGGCCCGCCGGTGACACTGCTCCGATTCGTCATACCTCTCGAGAAGCCGCAACGCCTCACCAAGCGTGTTCAGCGCCGCCGCCACCTGCCGGTACTTCGGCCCATAATTCGCCTCCCATAACTGCAGCGCGCGCCGGGCCAGCGGTTCGGCCTCCCTCGGACGCCCTTGCTGGTTCAGCATCACCGCCAGGTTATTGAGCGGCGCGGCAATCTCGGCGTCCCGCGGATTGATCTTCTCCCTCACCTCGATGGCTTCCCGGTAGAGCTTTTCCGCCTCGAGGAAATTTCCCCGCACCCGATGTACTTCCGCAAGATTGTTCAACACGGACGAGTAAGCGGCTCGCGCCATGCCGTGTAAAGCCTGATAGGCGGGCAAAGCCTGCGTATACAGCCTCTCCGCGTCTTCATACCGGCCGAGTTGATAATCGAGCGCCCCCAGATTGTTCCAGGCTTTGGCCAGGCGCAGGTCCCTGGCGGGAAAGTCCCGCGCTTGCTCGATGGCGGCAAGGTATGCCTTTTCCGCTTCCGCGTAGTTGCCCTGGCGGGCGAGCAGCGTCGCGTGGTCCAGCCTGGAATCCCATTCCTCGACCACGCTGGTTTGCGCGGCGAACAGGCCGCACGCTATCAGACACACGAAGAACACACGCCCCATTGGCCACCTCCTCGCTGGCGATTTGCTTTGGAAAAAGGACCGGCTGCCTCGCGTTCGGCCCTTGTTCTTTATCTACGCTCTAAGACAGGAAATGTTCGCGTTGGAAGTGTTAACTCTCGGATGGAATTCACAACCTGCTACTTCATCCGCAAAGCATGCGAAACTGGGAGTATCCGCCTCGATGGATCACTCCTTCACCCGCCGCTCCTTTTTGACGGGAGCCGCAGTCACTTTCGCTGGTTGTTCCGGCCGGACCAAGCCCTTTTCCGGCTTCGCCTTCGTCGCCAATGAAGACGGTCATGTGGTTGCCGCCGTCGACCTCACGGCCTTCGCCCTGGTGAGGCACATTCGCCTCGACGCCGCGCCCACCGAACTGGTGAGCCACGATACCCGGCAGATGGTCTACGCCCTCACGCCATCCACCGGAACCGTTCACGAGATTTCCGCCACCAATCTCCGTCGCGAACGCTGGACGGCTCTCGGAGGCTTCGCCACCCACATGCGCCTGAGCCCGCACGGCGACGCGTTGTGGGTGCTGCTCAACCACCCCCTGCAACTCGTCCAGGTGCGCCTGGAAACCATGGAGGTGCAGAGCCGCGTGCCCCTTCCCTACGAACCCGTCTCCTTCGATCTCTCGCTGGAGGACCCCCGCGCCATCATCAGCTTCGGTGCGATGGGCTCCTGCGGATTGGCGGACCTGGAATCACAACGCCTGAAGATCATCGACTGCGGTTCGCCGCTCGGCGCCGTCAGCTTTCGCAAGGACGGCCGGCAGTGGATTGCCGCGCACCGGCAGAAGCGGCTGTTGTCCATCTTTGACACCATCTCGAGCCGCGTCGTCGTTCGCCTGCCTCTTGCCATGCGGCCGGACAACTTCTGCTACAAAGCCGATCGCGGACAGTTGTTCATCACCGGCGAAGGCTCCGATGCAGTCGCCATTGTCTTCCCCTTCAGCACACAGGTGGACCAGACGGTTCTCGCCGGCCGCGCACCCGCGGCCATGGCCGCCTCGCCCGCCACTCCCGATTCACCGGAATTCCTCTTCGTCACCAACCCGCAATCCAACCAGGTGACCATCATCAATATTGATTCCCGGAAGGTGGTGGCTGTCGCGCAGGTGGGCTCCGAGCCCACGCACGTCGTCATCACCCCGAACAATCAGTATGCTCTCGTCTTGAACAAGCGAAGCGGAGACATGGCCGTCATCCTGATCCAATCCACCGCCCGCAGGTCAAAGTTCCCCGCGGCCCTGTTCACCATGATCCCCGTAGGCTCGAGGCCCGTCAGCGCCGTCATCCAGGCAGTGTAGAGGCTCTCACCTGTTCGGCGGCGGAATGATGAATTCCCCCTTGCGCACGCCATAATCCTTGGGCAGCGTCCTCCAATCCATGGCCGCCCGGGCGTTCCAATCGTAGACGATGGCGCCGGCGCGCAGCGTCATCTCGCATTGCAGTCTCTGCCTCGCCTTCACCAGCCCTCCGTCCGGATCCGCGTACCCAAAGTCGCCCTCCAACACTTGAAACGCCGCTACATCCGCCACCGCGCCCACGCTCAGGTGGCCCAACTCCGGATGATGGATCTCCTGCGCGGGATTCCACGTCGAGCGCAGAATCACTTCCTTCAGCGGCATGCCCAGAATCAGCAGCTTCGACATCGTCACCGGCATGTCGAACATCGGCCCGTTCATGCTGCCGGAGTGAAGGTCCGTCGAAATCGAGTCCGGATAAAACCCCTGCGCGATCGCCGGTACGGCGTTGCGCCACACGAAACTCCCTCCGCCGTGCCCCACGTCGAACTTCACCCCTCGCGCCCGCGCCTGCTTCAGGTACTCGTACAGCTTGCCATTCTCATCCACAATCGGTACGGGACCGCGGAAAAAATGCGTGCTGATGTCACCGGGGCGCAGCTTCTCCGTGACGAGCTGCCAGTAAGGGCGCGATTTCAAAAACCATCCGAAATCCACCATCACCGGGATGTTCGCCAGCTTGCCCGCTTCCACCGCGCGCTCCACCGGAGTCCAATCTCCGCCCTCGTAATGCGCGGTCTTCACGCCCACCACCACATCCTTGTGCTTCCGCGCCAGCCGCGCCACCTCCTCCGGCTTCATATCGGAGGTTGCCTGCTCGACGATGTTCGTCATCATGCCGAGCCCCGCAATGTTGATAAACGCGAACACGCGCGTCTTCACACGGTCAATCACCGTATGGCGGAACGTCTCGAAGTTCCGCCAGCCGGAACTTCCCGCATCGGCCATGGTGGTGACCCCCGTGCGGAAACTGTAGCTGTCGGGCGCAACGCTGTTGTCGCCGGCCCACGCGTTCTGCACCCCCGTGGTGTGGAACACATGAACGTGGATGTCCACCAGCCCCGGCGTCACGTACAGGCCGCGCATCTCCACCACCTTGCGGGCCTGCCCGGCCGGGATGTTGACGCTTACGGCCGCGATCTTCCCCGCGCGGATGGCGACATCCCGCACGCCGTCAATGTTGTTCTTCGGATCAATGACATGGCCGCCCTTAAGCAGCAGGTCATAGTTCTGCGCGGCAGCCGGAAGCGCCAGCAGCATCGCCAGAGCCAGCCTATGCATGAACCACGCGCTCCTTGGCCTTGTCCCAAGCCAGGTACTTGTGCGTGCGATACGAATCGACGCCCATTCTCGCCGCCACCACGCCGTAGTAGCCCAGCATGCAATCGCACTTCAGCGGTTCATTCTTCCGGATGGCTGCTTGCAGATTCTTGTGGTGCAGCGCAATGTCCTCGGCGCCCTTCTTCTCGTAGGTGACCGGCTTCACTTCGTTCTCATACAGCTTCTGCGGCGTAATGGTGAAGCCTGTGCGCGTGAATTCCAGCGTCGCCTTGTGCCCGCGCAGCAGATGCCGCACCGGCGTGTCGTTCGCCATGGACGATACCAGTTGCACTGTCACGCCCTCCGGATAATCAAGCAGCATGTTGAACGTGTCGGGAATCTCCGCCTTGCTCTCCGGAAACTGGAACTTCCCTCCCGTCGCCACCACACGCTCCGGAAACGTCAGCCCCAGCGAGCGGATGATGCGCGTCACGCGGTGCACGAAAAGGTCCGTCGCAATGCCGCCCGAATAATCCCAGAAACGCCGCCAACTGAAAAACCGCTCCGCATCATAAGGACGTTTTTTCGTCGGCAGCAGCCACGTGTTCCAGTCCAGATTCACCCCCGGTTTGGCGTCCGGATCCTCCTCGTACAGCCAGAAGTCTCCCTTGTGATTCCGCGAATAGTCGATCTGCGCCAACACCACCTTGCCCAGGTACCCTTCTTTCACGTACTGGTTGGCAGTCTCGTACGATTCATCGGACATGCCCTGCACGCCCACCTGCATCTTGAGCCCCGTGGCCTTCACCTTTGCCACCACCTTCTTCGCCTCCTCGATGGAGTACGTCATCGGCTTCTCGCTATAAAGATGTTTGCCGGCCGAGAGCGCGTCGAGGATGACTCGCGCATGCCAGTGTTCGGGCGTGGCGTTTAAAACATAATCGACGTCTTTGTTGTCCAGAATCTGCTTGTAATCCTTCTGCATCTTGCCGCCGGTGAGCTGGCTCGCCTTCTCCAGCCGCTTCTCGTACAAGTCGCTGACCGCGGCGATCTCCAGATTCTCCGCCTCCCTCATCTTCACCAGCGCGTGCATGTGCCCCGTGGCCATGCCGCCGCACCCGA
>JADLBD010000160.1 GCA_020847975.1 Bryobacterales bacterium
CGCCCGGCGTCGCCCCGCCGCCACAGCCCACCAACTCACCCGGCCTGAGCATGGGCGGCCTTCGCGGCTGGCTTCAGAAATACAAGTACCAGGAAGTGGCCCCCATCAACCTGCAAAACTCCGGCCGCCTGGAATCTCTCATCCGCGCCGGCAGAATCTACCTGTCTTTGCAGGACGCCATCGCCCTCGCGCTCGAAAATAACCTCGATCTCGAGATCCAACGCTACTCCATCCCCATTGCGGAAACTGAACTGCTACGCGCCCGCGCCGGAGGCTTGATCCGCGGTATTCCCACCACCTTGAGCACCACCACCACCAACGTGGGTAACCAGGTCGCCTCCACCGGCGGCTTGGGAACCGCGGTTGGTGGCGCAGGTGCCACCAGCCAGGGCACCACCTCTGCCGGCGGATTCGTGTTCTCTCAGACCGGTACCACCATCCCCATCCTCGATCCCACCATTGTCACCGGCTACGGCTTCTTCCATAACACCAACATCAACTCCAATTCGTTTGCCACCGGCGTACCCGCCTACACGGTCCGCAACCAATCGCCCTTCTTCAGCTACCAGAGGGGATTCCTCACCGGAACCAGCGTCTCGCTCGACTTCAATAATAGCTACGTCCGTTCCACCGTCCCTCGCGCTGAGATCAACCCCTATTACACCGGCAACCTCGGCATCACCCTGACCCAAAACCTGCTGCGCGGGTTTGGACGTGCGGTGAATAACCGCAACATTCGCATCGCCCGCAACGAAATCACCGCCTCGGAACTGGTGTTCAAACAGCAGGTCATCACCACCGTCTCCCAGGTCGTCAACATCTATTGGGACCTCGTCAGTTTCAACGAGGATGCCCGCGTCAAACGGCAGGCGCTGGCGCTCGCGGAGAAACTGCTCAGCGACAACAAAAAGCAAGTCGAGATCGGCACCCTCGCCCCCATCGAAATCGTCCGCGCCGAATCCGAAGTCGCCCGGAACCAGCAGGATTTGACCGTTTCCGAAACGCGGGTCCTCCAGCAGGAGACCATCCTCAAGAACGCTCTGAGCCGGACCGGCGTTTCCAGCCCCTCGCTCGCCGATGCGCGAATCGTGACCACTGATTCCATCAAGATACCCGATACGGAGAAGATCCAGCCCATCCAGGACCTGGTAAACGTCGCTCTCGAAAAGCGCCCTGATCTCGAACAGACGAGGTTGAGCGTGATGTCCTCCAAAATCCGCCTCGAAGGCGACAAGAGCCAGTTGAAACCTCAATTGGACGTGACCGCCTCCATGCGAAACAACGGCCTCTCCGGAAACGCCAGTCTGATCACCGTGCCCGGCGTACCCGGCTTCGTCCAGGTTGCCAATCCCTTCTTCGTCGGCGACTATTCCGGCGTTTTGCGGCAGATTTTCGCCCGTAACTTCCCTAACTACAACGTGCAGTTCCAATTGACCATCCCCCTGCACAACCGCCAGGCGCGCGCCGACATGGCCAATGACCTGCTCTCCCTCCGTCAGCAGGAACTGCGGGCTCAGGCGCAGTTGAACCAGGTCCGCGTCGACGTCCAGAATGCGCTCATCGGCCTCCAGCAAGCCCGTGCCGGCTATGAGGCTGCCGTGAAGGCTCGCATCTTCGCCGAGCAGACCCTCGACGCCGAGCAGAAGAAGTATGCCCTCGGTGCTTCCACCATCTTCCTCGTGATTCAGGCGCAAAGAGACCTTGCCGTCGCGCAAGGGACTGAGGTAACCGCTCTCAGTACCTATAGCCGGGCCAGAGTGGCTATGGATCAGGCGTTGGGAACGACTATAGAGATTTACAACATCTCTATCGATGAGGCCCGCAAAGGACAGGTGTCGCGCCCCCCGAGCACCGTCCCCATGGGCAACGGAGGAAGATAGATTTGTTCCATTTTGGAACAACCGCGTCGGAAAGAAAGGGCTGGAAAGAATTACCGGGATGCCAAACCCGGACTTTCCAGCCCTTTTTATTAAAATCAACCATTTACGGTTTGGCACACGGATTGCCTTTCTTACAGGCGTATGAACAAAAGGGAAGGCTCAAGAGAGTAAGGTTGTTCCTCTCCAAGTTTCCGCAAAAGATCGTCCAACCTGTTGAAAAACCTGCCTTAGAACCCTCAATCAACCCACCCAACCGAGTCTCTTGAGCCTGTAACTTTCCCTTCGCCCGAAATCCCGGCCCGGCAAAAAAGTAATAGTCCCGGCATATTGTTGACAGCCCCTGCCCGCTCCCCTCCCGCCGAAAGGAAAGATATCATCAAAGTGTGGCGATCCCCGCGGAAGCGATCCCCTCTCGGATCCTCATTGTCGACGACGACGTCAAACTCTGCCGCCTCGTCCACGACTACCTCGAACCGCTCGGATATACCGTCGACATGGCGCACAGTGGCCACGAAGGCCTCGATCGCGCCTTGTCCGAACCCTACGCCGCCATCATCCTGGACGTGATGCTCCCCGGCATCAACGGCCTCGAAGTCTTGCGCCAGTTGCGGCGCAAGTCCGATGTCCCGGTGCTCATGTTGACCGCCCGCGGGGACGAAGCCGATCGCATCGCCGGCCTCGAGATCGGAGCCGACGACTATCTGCCGAAGACGTTTTCCATTCGTGAACTGCTGGCCCGCCTGCGCGCCGTCCTGCGCCGGTCCACCATGGCGGTCGCCGTCGCGGAAGAACCCTCCGAAGCTCCCATCCAACTCGGAGAATTATGGATCGACCCCGAAGCCCGCTCCGCCGCTCTCGGCGACAAACCGCTGAATTTAACCCCAATCGAATATCAGATCCTGCTGACCCTGGCCCGCGCGCCGGGACGCGTTCGCACAAGGGAACAGTTGCTCGACGCAGTGGCGGACCGCAGCTTCGACGCCTTTGACCGTTCCATTGATGTGCACGTCTCGTCGCTCAGAAAGAAACTCGGCGACGACGCGAAGACTCCCCGCTTCATCGAAACCGTTCGCGGGGCGGGATACCGCATGAGAAAGCCGGGCGTGGAGATCGAATCATGAAACCCCGCCTGAGGCTGAGCACGAAGATCCTCCTGCTCGTGTTGTTGAATCTCACGCTCCTCGCGATCGTTTTCGCCATCTTCGTCCGCGTGCAGTTGCGCCTCGAACTCGAGTCCTTCCTGCTCGCCCCCGCCCGCGAGCGCATCACCTCCGTCTCCCGTCTGCTGGCGCTCGAACTGGAGGACACCGAAGAATCGAAGCGCAATGAACTGCTGGCCCGCTACAGCGCCGCCCACGGAGTCACCTTCTACCTGTTTCGCGGGGAAGGCGAGCAGGTGGCCGGGCCGAACGTGGATCTTCCCGAACAGGTGAAGGACCGGCTGAGGAGAGGCCGCTTCCGGGGACGTTTGCCGGTCCTCCCCTTGCCCCCCGCCGGTGAACAACCCGCTCTGCCTCCTTCCTCGCCGCCCTTTCTGGTCGTCACGGAAAATCCGGACATGTACTGGGTCGGCGTGCGAATCCCCCTCCGCGGCCCCGCGTCGCCCGACCCCGTCCGGGGAACCATTCTCCTCTCCTCCCCCAGGTTGCTGACCAACCCGTTCTTCTTTGACCCCAAGCCCTGGCTGGGAGCCACCGCCGCCGTGCTGCTCATCTCTTTTCTCTGCTGGCTCCCCCTGATTCGCGGCATGAAACGATCCATCGAACAGATGAAACAGGCCGCTGAACGGATCGCCGAAGGCCAATTTGACGTGCGCATCCCCGCCAACCGCGGCGATGAGATCGGTCAGTTGGGAACCGCCATCCGGCGCATGGCGGCGCGCCTTGAAGGCTTCGTCCAGGGGCAGAAGCGTTTCCTCGGCGACATCGCCCACGAATTGTGTTCCCCGCTGGCGCGGATGCAACTCGCCCTGGCGATTCTCGAACGCAAGGCGCAGGGCTCACTCGCCGGATCGATTGCCGATCTGCGCGAGGAAGTCGCGGACATGTCCAGCCTCGTCAATGAGCTTCTCTCTTTTTCCAAGGCAGGCATGAAGACCGCTGAGGTGAGGCTGTCCAATGTGAACGTGGCCCGGGCCATTCAACGTGTCGTCGAGCGCGAAGCCAACGGCACTCCCGTGCACGTGGAAGCCGATCCGCTATTGGAAGTGACCGCCGAGCCCGACTATCTCCACCGTTCTCTGTCAAACCTCATACGCAACGCGGTGCGCTACGCCGGACAGGAGGGCAAGATCGAGGTCTCCGCGAACTCCGCCGGACAAGACGTTGTGATCAAGGTGGCCGATAATGGCCCCGGAATCCCCGACGAAGCCCTCGAACAGATCTTCGCCCCGTTCTATCGCGTCGAGGACTCCAGAGACCGGCGCACCGGCGGAACCGGTCTCGGCCTCGCCATCGTGAAAAGCTGCGTCGAAGCGTGCCAGGGTACCGTCAGTTGCCGCAACCGGAAACCCACCGGCCTCGAAGTCGAGATCCGGCTTCCCGCCGCTGCGCATGGCGGCACATAATCGCCATCGAGGACTCTCCCCGCTCGCGGCCCCGTTGATCTACCGGATCACCGACGCCTTCCGGATGAAATCAAGCCGCGGAAAGTCACGTTCCAGGTAGGCATTCCCTTGCACCTCTGCCTTGATGCCGTCGGGCCCGGAACCCTTGGGAGCAAGTTCGCCGTAGAGAAACGTCAGCTTGTCCGCCGCCTCCATACCCTCCACCACCTTCCCGAAAGCGGGAAAGCTCTGCTTGTCGAGCGAGGGGTTATCGCGCAGGTTGAGAAACACCTGCACCGCCCGTGTGTTGGGTCCATTGTGAGCGAAACTCACCGTGCCTCGCTTGTTGCTCAGCTTCACCGGTTCATCGGCCATGCGCAACTCGCGCCACAGTTCGCCCTGCTTCGGGTCGGGCGCAATCCCGAATTGGGCGATGAACCCCCGAATCACACGATGAAAGCGCGAGCCGTCGTAGTAGTGGACTCCAACCAGTTCGTAAAACCTCTCGGCTGCCCGCGGAGCCCACTCCTTCTTCACTTCAATCACGATATCGCCCTTGCTGGTCTCGAGTTTCACTCGATACGTGTCCGGCATTGGCGCCTGCTTCGGAGCTTCTACAGTCTTCCTCGCCTCCGGCGCTCCGCCGCAGCCCGCAAGACAGAGCGCGATCACCGCAACCCAATTACTTCGCATCGCGCCAATTGTCCCCTATTCCCACCTCCACCAGCAGCGGCACCTTCAATTCCCGCACGCCCTCCATCTCAGTTTTCACGAGCGCCGCGGCTTCCTCCACCTCATCGGGAGGCGATTCCAGAACCAGTTCGTCGTGCACCTGGAGCAGCAGCCGTGTCTGCCATCCCTTCTCTTCCATCCGCCCGTCAATTCGCAGCATCGCCATCTTGATCAGATCCGCCGCCCCGCCCTGCATGGGCGTGTTCACCGCCGTGCGTTCCGCGAACCCGCGAGCGCTCGGATTGCGGCTGTGCATATCCGGAATCGGTCGTTCCCTCCCGAACATGGTCTTCGAAACCCCCGTCCGCCGCACTTCCGCGATGGTGTCATCGATGAAGTTCTTCACACCCTTGTAGCGCTCGAAATAATTCAGAATGTAAAGCTCCGCCTGCTGGCGGGAAATGCCGAGTTGTGTCGCCAGCCCGAACGGCGTCTGCCCGTACACGATCCCGAAATTCACTGCCTTCGCCATCCGCCGCATGTCCGCCGTCATCTGTTCCGGCTTCACCCCGAACACTTCGCATGCCGTGCGCGTGTGGATGTCCTGCCCGGAGCGAAAGGCGTCCATCAGAACAGGATCTTCGGAAAGGTGGGCGAGCAGCCGCAGTTCGATCTGCGAATAGTCCGCCACCAGCATCTTCCACCCTTGCCGCGGCACGAACGCCGCGCGGATCTCTCGACCTAGCTCCGTGCGGATCGGGATGTTTTGCAGGTTCGGATCGGAACTCGACAGGCGTCCCGTCGCGGCGCCTGTCTGGTGAAACGAGGTGTGCAGCCGCCCGGTGGCCGGATCAATCCGTTGGGGCAGGGCATCCACATAAGTCCCCTTCAACTTCGCTAGCTGCCGGTAGTCGAGCACCTTCTGCGCAATGGGGTACGCCTCCGCCAGGTCCTCCAGCACATCAGCCGCCGTCGAAACCTGCTTCCCTTTGCCGTATTTCACCGGCGTCGGAAGTCCCATCTCTTCGAACAACACCTTGCCCAGTTGCTGCGGAGAGTTGATGTTGAACGGATGCCCCGCCATCTCGTGGATTTCCGCGGTCAGCCGCTGGATTTCCCCGTCCATTTGCTCCGAAAGCCGCCCAAGCTGCGCGGTTTCGATGCGGATGCCGATGGTTTCCATCCTCGCCAGCACTCTCGTGAACGGCATCTCCACTTCCCGGTAGAGCCTGTCGAGCTCAGGCTTCGCCGCCAACTGTCCGCCCATCAACTCCCCAAGCGCCACGATGCACCCCGCCTGCTGCTCGACGGCGCCGCTCAAGCGCCGGTCCAGATAGCGCTCCGACAGCTTTCCGAGATTTGCCGCCGAGGGGTCCGGATTCAGAAGAAACGCCTCCAGCATGATGTCCCGTTCCACCCCGGCGGCGGAAAGCCGGTGTCTCGGCAGCGCCAGTTGCAGCGACTTCCAATCGTGCGTGATCTTCGGCAGCCCGGCGTCTTCGAGCATCGCCTCGAGGCGCGGAAAATGCCGCTCCGGAACAGCCCTCCCCTCCCGCGGCCCCTGCGCGATGCCGAGCATCGACTCGAGCGACAACTCCCCATCGGCGGCCTCTGATAGCGCAATTCCCACAGGCTTTTTCCCGTCCATCCGAGCCAGCCACCGCTCCACCGATTCCACCGTCTCCAGCACGCCCCAGTCCCCCGCCGAGTCAGCCTCCGCGGGGCCCAGTTCCTTGAGCAGGCTGAAGAACTCCAGTTCCCGGTAGAGCGCCCGCAGCCGGTCCTCGTCGGGCGGCTGCACGCCCCAGTCCTCCAGCTTCCATTCCACAGGCACCGACGTATCTATGGTTGCCAGCTTCTTGCTCAGCAGAATCTGGTCCTTGTGATTCACCAGGCTCTCGCGCTGGGTTCGCTTCGTTATTTCACCCGCGTGCGCGATCGCCTCCTCGACGCTCCCGTACCGGTTGATGATCTCCCTGGCGCCCTTGTCCCCAATCCCCGGCGCCCCCGGGATGTTGTCGATCGCATCCCCCTTGAGCGCCAGCAGGTCCGGAATCTGGTGCGGAGTCACTCCCATGAACTCGGTGGCCCCGGCCGTGTCGTAGATCGTATCGTCCTTCATCGGGTTCAACATCCGCACATGCCGGTTCACCAGTTGCAGCATGTCCTTGTCGCTCGACACAATCACCACTTCCACGCCTTGCCTCGCCGCCGCCTTGGCAATCGCGCCGATCACATCATCGGCTTCGAACCCCTCCGATTGCAGCATCGGGATCCGCTGCGCCTCCAGAATCCGCCGTATGTAGGGAATCTGCTCCCCTAGATCGGGAGGCATCTCCGTCCGGTTGGCTTTGTACTCCGCGAAGGACTCCTCCCGGAACGTCTTTCCTACACTCTCGAAAACGGCCACAATGTAATCCGGCTTGTGCGCCGTGGTAAGCCGTCTCACCATGTTGTGAAAAATGTACACCGCTTCCGTCGAAAGCCCGCTCGATGTGCGCATCGGAGGAGCCGGCGTTCGCGCCCGCGCGTGATACGCGCGAAAGATGAATCCGAAGCTGTCTATCAGAAAAAGCCGGGGCGCGGGCATGACCCCCCTATGATACCCCAGAGGCGCGACGGACACACCGCGAACCTCGAATTGTGGTAAAAATGACACACGTGACAAGCGTAACTTGTTCTGGCATAATCACTTACTTGGGCCCGGAGGCTTGTTTGCGTTTTGAAACCACCGTTCAGCGCCCTGTCGAGGCGGAGGGGATTGGGCTGCACCATGGGGTCCCGGTTCGCATTCGGATTTTGCCCGCCCCCCCGATGACGGGGATTATCTTCCTTCGCACTGATCTCGAACGTTTCGCTATCCCCGCGAGTTGGCGCCACGTGGCGCGAGTGAGTTACGCCACCAGCCTCATGCGCCAGGGCGTGCTCATCTCCACCACCGAACACCTCCTCAGTGTCTTCTACAGCATGGGCATTGACAATGCCTATGTCGAGATCGACAACCTCGAAGTGCCCATCCTCGACGGCAGCGGCGAGCCATTTGTGCGCCTCATCCAGGAAGCGGGTATCCGCGTCTTCCGCCGCCGTAAGCGCTACCTGCGCATCCGCCGCGAAGTCACGGTGGAAGCCAAGGGAAAGCGCATCTCCATCCTCCCCGCCGATGGTTTCTTCCTCTCCTGCCACATCTATTTTGACCATCCCCTCGTCGGCCACCAGACACTCGAAATGGAACTGACTCCGGAAGCATACGCGGACGATATCGCTCCGGCGCGTACGTTCGGCTTTGCCTGGGAACTCGACTCCATGCGCGACATGGGCCTTATCCGCGGCGCGAACCTCGAGAATGCCGTCTGTTTCGAACGCGACGGAGTAATGAATCCGGACGGGATGCGTTACCCCGACGAACCTTGCCGGCACAAAGCCCTTGACCTCATTGGCGACCTCGCGCTCATCGGCAAACCCCTGCTGGGGCACGTCATCGCCCAACGCGCGGGACATGCCATGCACACCGCCCTGGTGGCCAAAATCATGTCCGATCCTTCCTTGTACGAATTGATCACCTACGATCAACTCGCCATGAAAGCCGCTCACGTCGTGGCCTGACAATCGCCCGCCTCGCCCCTATGCGGCACATCCCGAACCTGCTCTGTCTGTTACGCATCGCGCTCGCTCCCGTGTGCGCCTCGATGGTGGCCGGGCGCGATTTCCGCCAGGGCTTGCTTTGGTTCCTGGCGGCGGGCTTTACAGACTTCCTCGACGGCTTCCTCGCCCGGCGCATGTCCTGGCACTCGCGCGCCGGAGCCTATCTGGATCCCCTGGCGGACAAGGTGCTGATGTCCGCCGGCTACATCGCTCTGGGCCTGGCAGAGGTGGTTCCCTGGTGGCTGGTGGCGCTCATTTTCGGGCGCGATGTGGTCATCCTCGCCGGAGCCGCCATCGTCTATGCCCGCGTGGGACGGACCGAGTTCCCCCCTTCCATGGCGGGCAAAATCAGCACCACCATTCAGATCCTTGCCGGGGGCGTGATTCTTTCCGCCGCAGCCGGCATCTTCCCGAAACCCGTTGTGCCTGTCGCCATTGCCGCCGCCGCCGCGGGTACGCTCTTCAGCGGCCTTGATTACGCGCGGCGCGGCTACAGTATGATAACCGCAGGAGACTCCTGAGCCGTGAAACTCTTCTTGTTCCTGGTTGCATGGACCGCCTTCGCCGAACCGGCGCGCATCGAAACCACGTCCTGGCGTGTTTGGAGCCAGAGGGAACAGACCGCCCCCAGGGCATACGTGGACCCCACCATCACCCGCAGCGGTAAGGGATCGCTCGCCGTTTCCGGCAACAGCAACATTGCTGTCCACGGCGGCTGGGAGCACACTGTCAGCGGCATTGAAGCCGGTAAGTGGTATCGCTTCACAGCCTATTACAAATCGCAGGGCGTTCGTTATCCCACCTGGCAGATCGTCCCCCGCGTGGACTGGCGCGACGCCGCCGGCAAGCGCGCCGGACAGCCGGACTACGTCTACAAAACCAGGCAGGAAGGGGAATGGACAAAAACCTGGCTCGAGATTCCCGCGCCGGACCGCGCCAGTTCCGCCGTCCTCCAACTGTTCCTGAGCAATGCTCCAGCCGGAATAGTGTGGTGGGATGACGTCAGTCTCGAGCCCGTCCCCGCGCCCAAAGAGCGCAAGATCCGCGTAGCGTCCATCAATCTCCGGCCCGCTCACCTCAAGTCGCGCGAGGAGAACGTCGAGCGCTTCATCAGTGCCCTCGACCAGGCCGCGCCCGGCCCCATGGACATCATCCTCTTTCCCGAGGGCATGACCGTAGTCGGCACCGGAATCCCCTATGTGCAGGTGGCCGAACCCGTTCCCGGACCCACCACCGAGCGCCTCGGAAAGCTCGCCCGCGAACGCCGCTCCTATGTCGTGGCCGGCCTCTACGAAAAGGAAGGACCGGCCGTCTACAACACAGCCGTCCTCATCGACCGCGAAGGCCGCTTGGCCGGCAAGTACCGCAAGGTATACCTTCCGCGCGAGGAATATGAAGCCGGGCTCACGCCCGGGAACGAATACCCCGTCTTCGACACCGATTTCGGACGAATTGGTCTGATGATCTGCTACGACGTCTTCTATACCGATCCGGCGAAGGCGCTCGCCGCGCAGGGAGCCGAAATGATCCTGCTTCCCATCTGGGGCGGCGATGAGACCCTCGCCAAAGCCCGCGCCATCGAGAACCGCATCTTCCTCATTACCAGCGGCTATGACCACCCCACTTACATCATGGATCCCGACGGAGAGCGTATCTCCTGGGCGCGCGAGCGCGGATCCGCCGCCGTGGCCACCATCGATCTGAACCGCCGCTACACCCAGCAGTTCCTTGGCGACATGCGCAACCGCAGAATGAAGGAGCAGCGGACGGACGTGCCTGTGCCCGCCCCAGGTGTGGACCGCTAGGCTCACCCGAACATGCGCGGCACGCCGCCGGCCAGTGTCGATACGGCTCTTCCCAGGCTCTTGGGCACGGGAAGCGCCGCCGCCATGGTCATCTCGAACATGATCGGGGCTACCATATTCGGCACCACCGGGCTCATGCTGGGCGCTTTGGGAAGACCATCGCTCATCATCGCCGCCTGGAGCATAGGCGCGGCGTTCGCCTTCGCCGGCGCGCTCAGCTACGCCGAACTCGGTATCAACTTCCCCAGCTCCGGAGGAGAATTCGTCTACCTCACCAGAGCCTACGGCAAAGCCTGGGGATTCATGACCGGATGGATGTCCTTCTTCGCGGGCTTCTCCGCGCCCATCGCCACCAATGCCCTGATCTTTGCCTACTACTTCGCGCGCGTGTTTCCCATCGCCGGCGGCTACTCCCTCACCGTCGGACCGGCGTTCTTCCCCTTGCACTTTGGCTCCGAGCAGTTGGTGGCCGCGGCCCTCATTGCGGCCTCCACTCTGTTGAACTGCTTCGGCCTGCAGCGCGCCTCCCGCGTGCAGAACGCCCTCACGCTCGCCAAAGTCACCATCATCATCATTCTCATCGCTTCCGGATTGCTCTTCGGAGCCGGCAAGTGGGAGCATTTCCACGAGGCGGTCCCACGCACCTCCGCGCGGCCGTTACCCGTCGATTTTCTCATCCAGCTCCTCTGGGTCATGGTGGGCTACAGCGGCTGGAATGCCGCTACCTACGTCGCCGAGGAACTCCGCAACCCCGAGCGTACGCTGCCCCGCGCGCTCGCGATGGGCACGGCCTGCGTCGCCGTCCTCTACCTGGGGCTGAATGTCGTGTTCCTCTACGCTACTCCGCCCTCCGAGTTGCTCGACGTCATCGCCGTCGGCCAGGTCTCCGTGCATTATCTTTTCGGAGACGAAGCCGCCGCCATCTTTCGCGTCCTGATGACCATCTCCCTCATGGCCGCCGTCAACGCCATGGTCACCATCGGCCCGCGCGTCTACTATGCCATGGCTTTGAATGGACTCTTTCCCTCTGCCGCCGGCAAACTGCATCCCAAGTGGCGCACCCCCGTCGTGGCCATCCTCAGCCAGGGAGCCTGCGCCATCCTCTTCACCGGCACGCGGATTCCCAATCTCCTCACCTACATCGGCTTCAGCCTCACCATCTTCAGCGTCCTCGCCGTGACCTCGGTCTTCATATTCCGCCGCCGAACCGGATGGCGCCGCCTGCCTGCTCTCAATTTCCTCTATCCGCTGATTCCCGCTTCCTACATCGTCGTCGGCCTCGGCATGATCGTCTGGGGCATCCTCTTCCAACCGTGGATCTCCCTTGTCGCCATCAGCACCATTGGCGCCGGAGCCGCCGTCTACCGCCTGGCCGCCCGCTGGCGTCACCGCCCGTTGTCCCACTGATTCCCCGTCCCCTAACCCCAATACCGTTCATTTAGCGAGAAGTGGGATAGGCCTCCTGGCCTGTCCCCTTCATGCTACAAATGCGTCTTGACGCATTTCCGTCCCGCCACTTAATTAAGTGAACCGTATTGCCCCTAACCCGGCCGTGTCAACTCCGTTGTCCGGAACGGCTCCAGCCGGTCAATGGCATCCTCTCCCATCTTCGGCAGCCACCGGAAGAATCGAATGGTGATCTTGTCCTCGGTGAAGTCGGCGAGAATGAATCCGTTCTCCTCCAACGCCGGAAGCGCTTCCTCCGCCTCGATTGTCACTGAGGGGTATGGCCTCGTGCGCCGCCCGATCGAGGGCCACCCGTTTCACGTGCCCTGAGCCCCGGACAGAAAACAATGCACGGGATTCTTACGAAAGTCCGCATTCCCCGATCGCAACACCCGCGCCTCGCCGTGAGCGTGCATGTCGCCGCTGATCCACATGGGAATATGCGCCCTGCTCTCCGAGAGCGCCTGCATCAGCCGGTCGTGCTGGCTCTTCCACTCCGCTTGCCAGTACGGCTTTTCCACCTTGTCCGTCAGTTCCCCTTGCGCGTTCAAAATGTCGGGATACCAATCTCCCCACTTCCCCGCGCTCCACACCGGCGGCATCGAGGAGAGGTTCACCACGTGGGCCACCGCCCTGTCCGCAATCCGGCTCTTCAGCCATTCCTCGGTCTCCGGGGGCACGAAAGCATTCCACCGGTCCGTGCGTGATAGTCTACAAATCACGTGCGCCACTCGCGCACCACGAGCATCCACTATGCGCAATCCTTCCCGCCGTGCCTTCTTCACGCAATCGGCAGCCGCCCTCGGAGCCGCCCTGATCCCTCATTCCCTCCAATCCGCCATCGACAATACCCAGCCGATGAAGATTACCCAAGTCGATGCCGTCACCTTCCGTGAAGGCATCCACATCGGAGGCGGCTCCGGCGGCTCCGATGGAGCTGAATTCTGCTGGGTCCGCCTTCACACCGACCGGGGCTTGATCGGCACAGGCGAAACCTATCCCTTCCACCAGGGCGAAATCGGCACGCTCCGCGACTACGCGCCCACACTCGTCGGCCGTGATCCCCGCGACATCGACGGCATCTGGCGCGCCTTCTACCACCGCATGGCCATGCGCAACGCCGGCGGCGCGGACATGCGCATCCTGAGCGCCGTCAACATGGCGCAACTCGACATCCTCGGCCAGGCCTCCGGTCTGCCCCTCTACCGCCTCCTCGGCGGCAAGACCAGACCTCGCCTCCGCGTCTACAACACGACTACCGACTATTGGGCTATCAACGAAACGAAGATGGGCCGCGACACCATGAAGATCGTCCAGTTCCTCCTCGATCGCGGCATCACCGCCATGAAAATCTACCCCTTCTCCGCTCCCGATCACTACCTCTCCAACGAGGCCCTCGAGAACGGCATGGGCTGGATTCGTGAGATCCGCGACAAGGCCGGACTCAAGATGGACATCGCCGTCGATTGCTGGGGCCGTTTCGATCTCCCCAGTGCCCAGCGCATCGCCAAAGCCCTCGAGCCCTTCCACATCCTCTATCTCGAAGACGCCATGCTCATGAGCAACGTCGACACCTACGCCCGCCTTGCCGCCGAAACCAGCGTCCCCATCTGCATGAGCGAGACCCTCGCCAGCCGCTACGAATATCGCGAGTTCTTCGAGCGCAAGGCGTGCGATGTCCTCATGTACGATCTCACCTGGTGCGGCGGCCCCTTCGAGGCCAAGAAGATTTCCGACATGGCCGATACATACTTCATCCCCACCTCACCCCACACCTGCGGCGGCCCTCTCCTCTATCTCTGCTCCATCCACGTCTGCACCGCCCTCTCGAACTTCCTCATCATGGAAACCAACTACTGGAAGTACACCCACCAGTACCCCTACTTCCTCAACCATGTCCCCGTGCCGCGGAATGGATACCTCACCGCCTCGGAAGCGCCCGGCATCGGAGCCGAAATCAAACCCGAACTCTTCCGCAACGGAGACGCCATCGTCGAAACAGTCGGCAAGATGTGAACACGGCTTCCTACTGCCGCTGCAACTCCCCCAGCACCCGCGCCGCCCCATACACCTTATCGAGCGCCTCCAGAATCGCCGCCGAATCCACCGCCACCGCCCGGTTCAACGCCGCGTCAAACCCGTAATCTCCGCCTAGCGAATGGATGTTGCCGTCGAAAATCAGCCCTACCAACTCCGCGTTCCTGTCGATCACCGGAGAACCCGAGTTCCCGCCGATAATATCGTTCGTCGTCACGAAATTGAACGGCGTTTGCAGGTTCAGCCTCGCCTTTGCCCGCAGCCAGCTTTCCGGCAACGCAAACGGAAAGCGTCCCGTCGCGCGTTCGAACGCTCCGCCCAGATTCGTAAACGGCGGCGCCGCGCGGCCCTTCTCCTCCCAGCCCTTCACCTGCCCATACGTTAGCCGCGGCGTGAACGTGGCATCCGGATAAATCGACTTCCCGTACACCGCGAACCGCGCCTTCGCCAGGTTCTCCTCATTGATCGTCAGCGCTGACTCCACTTCGTCTTCCATCTTCTTGCGGATTGCCCGCGCGTAAGGATCCACCAGTTGCGCCAGCGCGATCATCGGATCGTGCGACGCCGCGAGCGCCGCCTTCCCTCCCTCCATCAGCTTCTTCCTCACCGTCACATCCCGCAGCGCCGTCCCCGTCACCGCCTCGGTGGCTACCTCCCGCGGCGACCGCTTGCCGAACAGCTTCCGGATAAACGGGTCATCCGGACCCAGCACCTCTCGTAACTTCGTCAGCGACCACGTGAGCGTCTCCGTCTCGAACTCCGGATAGATCGGAGCCGCGCTCAACAACGCCTGCATCACTTCCGGCTTCCGTGCGTCGGCGTATTCCGCCAGCCGCTCCCCGTTCGGCTTCGGATATTCCTCCGCCATTCGCGCCAACCGCCGCGCGTGCCGGTACAGATCAGACCGGAAGCCGTACAAGATCTCCACGAATTGGTACGCCGGCCACAACTGCCGGTGCTTCACCTCCACCGCCGCGATCTCCTCCCATGCCTTGCCGTACTTGTGTTCCAGCGCCGGGTCGCTTTCGACGCGCTTGCGGAATTCCTGTTCCTCGGCCTTCTTCTGGGCGAAAAACCGCTCATCGAGAAGCGCCTCCTCCTCCCCCGTGTACGCCTTCAGCGAGTTCTCCACCGTAAACAACTCGTCCTGCGAGACCCGCTTCTGCTCCTCGCCGCGCGTCTGAAATTCCGTCAGCAACCCGCGGTATTCGGCCAGGTACAGCAGTTTGCGGAAGGTAATCACATCCCGCTGCGTTTCGAGCATCGAAATCGTGTCCTGCCGGTTTGTCGATCCCGGGTTGCCGGAAACAAACACCAGTTCCTCCGCTTTCGGCCCGCTGCGGGAAATTGGAAAATAGTGCTTCGTCCGCAGAGGCTTCCCGTTTTCGTAAATCCGCAGAAATGTCAGATCCAGGTCATAGCGCGGAAACATGAAATTGTCCGGATCGCCTCCGAAAAAGGCTATGGCGAATTCCGGCGCGAACACCAGCCGCACATCCTGATAGCGCTGGTATCTGTACAGGTCATAGACGCCCCCGCCATACAGCGAAACCACCTCACACCGCAGGCGCTCGCTTGTCGTGCATGCCTTCTCGATCCTTGCGATCTCGGCTTTCCGCGCATCGTTCGCCGCCTTGTCCGGCATCCCTTTTGTCGCCGCCGCAAGCTGCCCCGTCACGTCCGTGATCCCTATCAGAACGTTTGCTTCCTGCTCCGGGCAGCGTACCTCCTCCCCCTCCGTCTTCGCGTTAAATCCATTCGCCGAATAGTCCTTCTGCGCGCTCGATATCTGCTGGATGCAAGTGCTCGCACAGTGATGGTTCGTCAGCACCAGCCCTTCACTCGAAACGAAACTCGCCGAACAACCCTCCGTCAGCCGCACCGAGGAAAGACGCACCTTGTCCAGCCACTCCCTGTCCGGAGAGAACCCGTACTTTGCTTTTACCTTGCCGCTGGGAAAATTGTTGAACGTCCACATGCCCTCTTCCGCCGGAAGAAGCGCGCACGTGAGTAACAGAATGACCGAAAAGCGCTTCATGCGCCCAGGATAGCAGGCGCTTCCCCGCTCACTTTCCCATCCGGGCTCTCCCCTCATCCTGCAAACAAGCGGTCAAAGAACTCGCGTGTCCGGTCCTGGATCTGCGCCAGTTCCACCTCGATCGGCTGATCGTGCAGATGGTCCGGAGTCCACCGGTCCACCAGTTCCACCAGCATCTCCTTTTGCGAGTTCGATCGCGGCAGCGTCCCCTCCGCCTGTCCGGTCAGCACCCGTAACCCGTGATCGAGCGCGCGGTAAAATGTCGCCGCATCCCGCAAAAATGCCGCATCCGCCCGCTCCAGGTGCCCCATCTTTTCGATCACATCGATCCGCTCCGGTGTGTTCAACACCTTGAAGAAAATCCCCGCCCCCTTCAGCCGCAGGTACATCAATGCGAAATCGATGTCGTAATAGCCTCCGCGCCCCGCCTTCAGCGGATTCTCCGGTCCCTGCTCCTTCTCCAGCCTCTGCCTCATCAGCCGCAACTGCTTCTGCGACCGCCCGCTCTGCCCGTAGCGCCTCCAATCCAAGTCCTGCAGGTCATTGAGAAACTGCGTGCACCGCTCCACGTTCCCCGTCACCGAACGCGACTTCAGGTACGCGATCCCTTCCCACGCCTCCGCCCGATGCGCAAAGTAGTCCTTGTATGCGCTCTCGAGTTGCACCAGTTCCCCTTCCCTCCCATTCGGCCGCAGCCTCGTGTCGATGGCGAACATGAACCCTTCCCGCGTGTAGGCCGAAATCCGGTCGATCATCTTCGCCGCCACCCGCGTCCAGAACTGATGCTCCGGCCCGTCTTCATCCGGAATCACGAACACCAGGTCGGCGTCCGACCCCAGGTCGAACTCCCGCATCCCCAGGCGCCCCAGCGCAATCACCATCATCTGCTCGCCAGGCGCGTAACCCGCCGATAGCGGCGGGTGCGATTGCATCACCTCTTTCACCGCGATCCGGTATGCCGCTGTGATCGCCGCGTCCGCCAGGTTCGACGTGCGCATCAGCGATTGGAACACCGGCGTGCCCAGGCAAATGCTCTCGCTCTGGATGCGGAACATCTCTCTGCGGAAAAACCGCCGCAGATCGTTGGCGTCTTCCAATTCCGCCGCCTCGGCAATCGACGCATCCACCCCAGGATGCCACCGCACTTTCCGCAACTCCTCGAGCATCTCCGGAAACCGCATCAACTGCTCGGAAAAATACACGCTGTGCTCGAACAGATCCAGCAGATACCCCGTCAGTGCCGCGTCCGAATCGAGCCACTCCAGCCACTCCACGTTCGCTACCACCCACTCCAGATACCGCTCAAACGATTTGCCGCTCCGCTTCAGATTCGCCCGGCTCACCGCCGCCGCGAAATTCGGAGCTTTCTGGTCCAGGAACCTTACCAGATTGCTGTCCACCTGCTCCAGCCGCGGCTGCTCTGTCTGCGCCGCGGGCTTCGGTTCGTCCGCTGCGCGCTCCTCCGCCGGCGGCGCGGCGATCATTCCCGTGTAGTACATCGGCTGCTGCGCGTGTATCACCCGCTCGTAGATCTCGCCTACGTCGTCGAAGTACTCGTGCAGCCGGTTCATCATCTGGCTCGCCGAAGCCTGGCTCCCCAACTCCGACGCCGGCATGCGGCGCGCCAGAATCTCCAACTCATCCCGGTCCTGCGGCAGAACGTGCGTTTGCCGGTCCTCCTCGAATTGAAGCCTGTGTTCCAGATGCCTCAGGAATTCATATGCCGAACACAGCCTCGAGTATTCCGAATCCGAAAGCAGGTTCTTATCCCGCAAACGGAACAGCGCCAGCAGCGTCCCGCCGTGCCGCACCCACGGCTCCCGCCCTCCGTGCAGCCGCTGAAGGCATTGCACCAGAAACTCGATGTCCCGGATCCCGCCCCGCGCCAGCTTGACGTCTATCTCCTTGCCCGTCCCCCTGCGCTGCTGCAGCTTCTCCTGGATGCGCTCGCGCGTCGCCGACACCGCCTCCACCGCCGAGAAATCGAGCGTCGAAGAGTAGATCAGCGGCTCCACAAAGTCCAGCAACTCGCGCCCCGGCGCCTTCTCGCCCCCCGCCACGCGCGCCTTGATCAGCATCTGCAACTCCCAGTCGCGCCCCCGCTGCCGGTAGTATTGCTTGGCCCCTTCCACCGAAATACACACCTCGCCCAGTTTTCCGTCCGGCCGCAACCGCAGGTCCACCCGGTAGCACATCCCCCTCGCCGTATACGTCGAGAGCAGCGTCGTGTACTGCGTCGCCACCTTCTTGAAAAACTCTTTGTTGCTGATCGATCGCTCCCCGTCCGTCTCCCCGTTTGCCGAATAGACGAACATCAGGTCAATATCCGAGCTGTAGTTCAGTTCCTGCCCGCCCAGCTTCCCCAGCGCCAGCACGCTGAACTCGCACAGCCGTGTCGCGCCTGTCTCGTCAACGTAACGCGGAGCCCCGTGCCGCTTCGTCAACTCGTCCCGAATGTGACGGTAGGTCACATTCAAGATCGCATCGGCCAGGTTCGACAACTCCTCCGTGATTTCCGCCAACGTGCACAGCCCGGATACATCCCGCAGCACAATCCGCAGAATCTGCTGCCGCCGGAACTGAGCCAGTTGGAGCGCCGACGGAACGCCCGTCCCGTGCTGCAGCAGAAAGTCCTCCAGCCGCAGCTCCATCTCCTCCCGAGTCAGAAGGTGGTGAAGATCGCCTCCCAGCACCGCCGACTCGAGCCACGACGGGTGCTGTAGAATCTCCTCCGATAAGAACCGGCTGTTGGAAAATACCGTGATCAGCGGCAGCAGCAGCGAGGGATTCGCCGTCAACCTTCGGAACTCCTCCCTCTTCTCGTTGTGAAACCGCGACAGGCAATGCAGCGCCATGTCCGGATCCGCCGCTGCGCTCAGAAGGAAGTAGATGCGTGATTGCAGATCTTCCGGAAGATCCGGCGACAGGGAGCCGAGATTCGCCATCGCCCGGTCGCGATTACGGAAAGATGCTGTTTCGAACAAACGATGCATGAATGTCCCGCCGTTGCGATTATATCGCCCGGCCTCTGCCTGGCAAAATGCAAACCATAGCGTAATCTCCCCCACCATCCTGCGCCGTATCGCCCAGTTCACGCTGTTCTCTCCACGAGTTTTCAATAACTTAGCAGCTCAATGCGACTGGAAGTTCGAATGCATAAGTAGTAGGCAGAGTAAGTCGTCATCGACTTGTTAGCATCCTCGGCGACGAGACCCAGCTCGTCGTGCTTATAGCCCCTTAAGGCCCCGGAGATCCCAGCTCCGGGGCCTTTGCTCTTTTCAGCCCCCTGTTCCACCCTGTGGGGCATCCTTGGAGCGCAAAATCACCCAATTGCGCATTTTGCCCCACTGGATAATTCTTCGGTTTCTTGTATTTTCAATCACTTAGCCCTAGCGCAGCTTTGGCACTCCGCCTGCACTCTTATAGGGCAATTCATAAAGTCGTCATCGACTTTATCATCCTCGATGGTGAGACCCAGCTCACCATTTAGCCCCTCTACGGCCCCGGAGTTCCTAGCTCCGGGGCCTTCTCCATCTGTGCACACTCATTCTCCACACAACCCCACGCCCGCAACCCCCCGCCCGCCCTCGCTTCCCCGTCTGGGTGCGCCCGGCTTGGTGAGATCGCCCACATGCGCTATTTCACACATCCACGCCGGTAGCCTCTTTACCTGTTTTCAATCACTTGCGAGAACTTTTCCCCCTCCGCGGTTTGGCACTCCGGCTGCACTACTATAGGCACTTAGTAAGTCGTCATCGACTTATAGCATCCTCGGCGGCGAGGCCCAGCTCGCCGTTTATAGCCCCTCTAGCCCCGGAGCTCCCAGCCCCGGGGCTTTCCTCTTTCTTCCCGCTCACAAAAACGCCCGCTCCACCGACGCAATAAACTGAATCCCCGCAATGATCTTCCGGCTCAACCGGTCATCATTCGTCAGAAACAGATCACACCGCGCCTGCGCCGCGCACGCAAGCTGTATCGCGTCCGGCGCCTTGATACTCCTGTCCTGCCGGATCCGCGCAAAGTTGCTCACGCACGCCCTGTCGAACGGAATGATCGTTATCGCCGGCGGCCCCAACTGGCTCTCATACAACCGCGCCAGCCGCTCGTTCCCCTTCTCGATCGGCTTCACCAGCAACTCCCCCAGCGTCAACGAAGAAGTGTAGATCTCGTCCTTACGCGCGTTCATCCGCGCAAACAACTCCTGCGTCCGCCGCGTCGGCTCCCCGCAGTCTTCATAAAAATAAATAAATAAATTTGTATCCAGAAAGATACGGCTCAATCCCACTCCTCCCGCAATCGCCTCACATACTCATCCGCATTCTCCCCGCTCCAAACCCCTTCACCCGCCTCCCGTAACTCCTGCATCACATCGAGGAATGTCTTTGGCCGCTGGGGCAACTCCTCCATTGGAGGAGCCTGGCTCTGCCACCAGTCGATCAACTCATGGTACTTCTCGGGTACCTCTTCCTTCGCCGGCATCGTCCGCCCCGTCCGCGCCGGATGCGCCCGGTCCCCATTGCGGTACAGCCGCCGCGTATTCCGTCCGGTTGCGTACAACATCCGTAAAGTGCTCGGGTTCGGCGCTTTATTCGCACAACAGTGCAGCCGCGCATGCACCTCCACCCCAGGCCGCACCTCCCCGTAAATATTCTCCTGTGCCACCCTCGCCAGGATCTCCTCCACCAGGAAATCCCTCCGCCCCGGTTGTTCCCGCGTCAACAACGCCGTCGCAATCCAAACTTCAGCCCCACAGGTGACATCATGGTGACTCTCAAGAGCAAGCGCCGGACTGGCCATACAATAACCCTCCGGTACAAACATACACCAACACCAACACCTTTTCAAGTACTATTTGTATATTCTACCCCAACTTGTATGGCGCTCTATACTTGTATTCCAACAGCCGGTTCGCCCCCTCCCGGTTCGTAAACCGCTCCCCCGCCCCATCCCACTGCAGATAACTTCTCGTCTTATACGCGATGTTCGCAATCAGCGTCGCCGCCGTCGACCGGTGCCCCTCCAGCACATCGCAGTTGCACTTCGCCCGGCTCTTCACGCAATCCAGAAAATTCCGCGTGTGGAACGCCGTATCGATGCTCCCCTTCGCGCTCCGGGGCTCCATCGCCGGTTTCATCGAGGGCCGGTATCCCTTCTCCGTCTGACGGTCCACCGGAGTCCGCGCCGGCACCAGCAGCTCCGTATTCTTCTCCGGCACAACCTCCCAACGGTTCCCGTGGATGTACATCGTGCCCTTCGTTCCGCGAATCTCCATCTCCGCGTTCTGCACGTTCCCCGGCGCGCTGTTGGCGTTGTATTGCGAGAACACCACCATCGTTCCCCCGAAATCCCACAACGCCTCCATCGTGTCCGGAATCTCCCGGTCATCCTCCACCGCGAACTTCCCGCCCATCGCTGTCACCGCCCGCGGCGCTTCCTTCCCCAGCGCCCACCGCAGCATGTCCATGTAATGTACGCCGAAGTTCGTCATCTGCCCGCCCGAATAGTCATAAAACCATCGGAACCGGTAATACATCCGGTTCGGGTTGTAGGGAACCTTCGGAGCAGGACCCAGCCATTGCTCCCATTCCTTCTCGTTCACGGGCTGCCCGCCCCGCGGATTCCCGATTCCATGCGGATACTCGTTTTGCAGGTGCCACCCCTTGGCTACCGTCACGTGTCCCAGTTCGCCCGACTGCACCAATGCCGCTGCCTCCTGCAGGAACTTCGCCGACCGCCGCTGGATGCCCACCTGCGTCACCCGCCTCGTCTCCCCCGCCACCTCCACCATCCGCCGCCCTTCCCGCACCGTCAGCGACAGCGGTTTCTCCACGTACACGTCCTTTCCCGCATGGCACGCATCCACGAACATCAGCGCGTGCCAGTGGTCCGGCGTAGCGATCACCACCGCATCCACGTTGCGGTCCTCCAACAATTTCCGGTAGTCGTGATAGCGCTTCGGCGCCGCGCGCGAAATCTTCGTGTTGTAATCCATGTAATCCTCGCGCAGATCACACAGCGCCGCCGTCTCCTGGTCCCCGTGCTCCAGGAACGCCTCATGCACCTGGGTCCCGCGGTTCCCCACGCCGATGTAGCCCAGCCGCAACCGGTCATTGGCGCCAAGAATCCGCGAATAACCCAGCGCGCTCGCCGCTCCCGCGCGGGCAAAATCACGACGCGAAAATTCGTTCATCGAAACCTCCCTCAAAAAGCTCGCACAGGGCCCGCCGGCCCTCCGGCATCGGAAGAACCTCGCGCACCCAACCGGCCGGCGAGGCTCCGTTGTGCGAGCGAGTCCTTTAAAAAAACCAGGAAACTCCAATTGGCTATGCTGTGGTCATGATACTGTGTTTGACGGGATTCCTGGCCGCAATGACCCTCACTGCCCAGACCATCCAGGTCCACGGACACCGCGGCGCGCGCGCCATGCGCCCCGAAAACACCCTCCCCGCCTTCGAATACGCCATCCAGGCCGGCGTCGATGCTCTCGAACTCGACGTCGCCGTCACCAGCGACAATGTCCTCGTCGTCTCTCACGATCCACAAATCAATCCCAAACTCTGTGAGGGCCCCGGCAAACCGGGACCCATTCATCAGATGACCCTCCTCGAACTCAGCCAGTGGGACTGCGGCAAAAAGAAGAATCCCTCCTTCCCCAACCAGCAACCCGTTCCCGGCGCCCACATCCCCACCCTCGATGAAGTCCTCGCCCTCGCCCCCCGCGGCGCCTTTCAGTTCAACATCGAAACCAAGAGCTTCCCCGATAAACCCGAGTTGTCCCCCCCGCCTGCCGAATTCGCCCGCCTCCTCGCCGCCGCCATTGAAAAGCGCCACCTTCGCTCCCGTGTCATCGTCCAGTCCTTCGACTTCCGCACCCTCCACGAGATGAAGAAACTCCTCCCCGATGTCCGCCTCTCCGCCCTCTACCAAAATGGACTCCAGGACTTCCTCACCATCGCCCGCGAATCCGGAGCCGCCATCGTCTCCCCCCACTACACTCTCGTCACCCAATCCCGCGTCGACGATGCCCACAAAGCCGGCCTCCAGGTTGTCCCCTGGACCGCCAACACCCCCTCCCAATGGGACAAACTCATCGACGCCAAAGTCGATGCCATCATCACCGACGACCCCGCCGCTCTCATCGCCTACCTCAAACAAAAGGGACTGCGATAAGGCGAACTGAGTATCAGTGTGCGCGCCGCGGCGCAAATTTTTCTGTTGACACGAAGTATCCTCGCGGTTAGCATTCCATCACGGGTCTAATCACGTCATGCATAGAAGAGAGTTCGTTCTGGGAAGTGCGGCGATGATGGCGCCCCAGGGTGGGCGGCGGATCCGTATTGCCTTCCTCGGCGCGAGCCATCCGCACGCGAGCGCCAAGGTGTTTATCACCCTGAAGTCTTCCGATTGGGAACTGGTCGGGGTTTGTGAGCCGGATCGTGCGGTGATGGCCCGCTACGCGCAGGCGGGCATCGCGGAGTTGACGCGGACGCAGGTCCTCGATGACCCGTCCATCCACGTGATCGCAGTTGGCTCGGACGTGCCGCATCATGCCTCGGATGCGAAGGCCGCCCTCGAGGCGGGCAAGCACATCCATTGGGAAAAACAACCCGCCACTAACATGGCCGAGTTTCGTGCTGTCCTCGAGGTGGCCGCGCGCGGAAAACTGCTCTACCAGATGGGGTACATGTGGCGGCACAATCCGGCGATCAACGACGCCCTGGCCGCCGCGCGCGCGGGCTGGCTCGGCGAGATCTTCTTCGTGCGCGGCACGATGAATACTCAGATCGGTGAGGAAATGCGCAGGGCGGAGGCGCGCTTCCCGGGTGGTCAGATGTTCGACCTCGCGGGGCACATGCTCGATCCGATGGTGCGGCTGATGGGCCGTCCGCGGCGCGTGACGCCATATCTACAGAGAGGCCTTCGCCCCGGCGACACCCTCATGGACAACACCCTCGCCGTGCTGGAATGGCCCAGGGCGATCGGCACGTTCAGCAGCGCTTCGATGCACCCGCGCTTCCAGCCCTACCGGACCCTCGAGTTCGTGGGCACAATGGGCGCCGCGGTGGTGCAGCCCATCGAGCCGCCGTCGCTGCACATCGATCTGAGTTCACCCGCGGGGCCATACCAGGCGGGTCCTCAGAAAGTCTCCTATACCTATTCGCGGTATGTGGACGATTTTGTCGAATTGGCTGCGGCAGTGAGGGGCGAGAGAAAACTGCCGGTGACCCCGGAAGAGGAGTTGGCCGTGCAGGAAACGCTGCTGCGCGCCAGCGGAATGGATGCGTAACTGGGCATTTCAATTTCAGGAGAAAGAACGTTGCTCACCTCGAGTTCCTCCCGTCGAAGTTTTGTCGGCGCGCTGAGCGCAGCCTCCTACCAGCGCGTGATGGGCGCCAATGAGCGCCTGCAGGTTGCGTGTATCGGTTGCGGCATCATCGCCGGCCATCACCTGAGTCATCTCAAAGCCGCGCCCGACGTGGACCTTGTCGCAATGTGCGATGCCTACCTGCCCAGGGCTGAGAAGTACGTCGCCGAGTTCAATCCGCGGGCCAGGGCCTGCCAGGACTTTCGCCGCGTGCTCGAGGATAAGAACATCCAGGCGGTCTTCATCTGCACGCCGCCCCACTGGCATGCGCTGATGACGATCCTCGCCTGCGCCGCGGGCAAGGACGTGTACGTCGAAAAGCCGATGACCGTGTTCGTCAGGGAAGGGCGCTGGGTGATGGAGGCGGCGCGCCGCTACAACCGTGTGGTGCAAGTGGGTACGCAGCAGCGCTCGCTGCCGCATTATCAGCGCGCCGCCACTGACCTGCTCCGCGGATACCTCGGCAAGATCGCCAGCATCCGGTCCGGAGCCGTGCGCAATGTAGTCCCCGGATGGGGAAAACCGCCCGATTCCCCGCCTCCCCCGGGTCTCGATTGGGACCTGTTCCTCGGCCCCGCCCCCAGGCATCCGCACAACTCCAATCGCGGGATGAACAATTTCCATCTCCAGACCGCGCGCTGGTTCTGGGATACCGATGGGGGACAGCAGACCAACATGGGCGTCCATGAAATGGACATCGTCCTGTGGGCGCTCCAGGCGAAGGGTCCGACTGCCGTGGTCTCGTTCGGCGGGCGCCGCATCCTCGACGACAACTGCGAAGTCCCGGATACCCAGGACTCGCTGTTCAGTTTCCCGGGCGGCACGACCGCCGTATTCAGCTATCGCGAAGCTAGCGTGGGCGGTCAGCCGATACCGGTCCTCTGGTTCTTCGGAACCAAAGGTGGCATGAATCTCTCGCGTGAGGGATTTGACATTTACCCCGACTCCCGGAATCCCGATGGCCAGTTGCCCGGCTCCTCGCGCGCAAAGTTGGAACCCTGGATCGAGCCATTGAAGATGCGTCCTGAGTCATCGGTCTATGGCGGAATGGACCTGCACGAACGCAACTTCATCGATTGCGTCAAGTCGCGCAAGCAGCCCAACGCGACTGTCGAAAACGGCCACTACGCGGCGGCTTCCTGTCACCTTGCAAACCTTTCTCTCCGCCTGGGCGGCCGCACATTGCACTGGGATGCCGACCGCGAAGACTTCGTGGGGGACCCCGAGGCCTCGGCGATGCTTGTCCGCCCCTACAGTCCGCCGTGGGACCGGGAGTTGCGCGCTCTCCACCTCGGATAACGGAGGAAATACCTACGGCAACTCCACCATCCCCGTCCAGAACAGACTCCGTCCCCTGTCCGTATCCTGATCGTACTTCCTGATAAACGTCAGCCTGCCGTCCGCCCCGATCCGGAACACGGCCAGGTTCGCCGGAAGCGTTCGCACCGTGTCCTTCTCCCGCACCAGCGCCTGCTCCAAATTCGCCACCACCAGCAAACGCCCGCTCGGGTCAAGCGTGAACGTACGCGGATGCACCCCATGCGTATCGGCATTCTGAATGAGAGTGGGTTCGCCTGTCTCCTGGTGGATCGAATACACCGCGATCGAATTCTCTGTCGCCGCCATCACACGCTTGCTCTGAAACATCGCCGTCGCGCTGCCGCGATTCCCCAGGTACAAGAACCGCCCGTTCGGATGCGCATGGATCGCGCTTGTCGCCTGCGTCGCCATCCGGCCCGGATCCGCCAGCGTGTCCTTCGTAAACAACGGCGCCGCGCTCAGCGTAGCCCCGTCCACCACCCCGTACACCTGCACCTTGTTCTGCCGCTCCAGCGTGATATATGCGAACGGCCGCGCCGGATGAAACTCCAGATGCCGCGGTTGAAATCCGTACCCGCCGCCAGGGGCAATCGAAGCACGGTTGCTCAACATCCCATCTTTGTATCCGAAAACCTTCAACGCCCCGGGATCTTCCTTCTTCGTCGCCGTGGGACCGTTCCCCCGCGTCACCAGCACCACCATCCGGTTCGACGGAGCCACCCGCACCTGGTGCGCATAAACCCCGAAGTCGAGCCCCGCCGCCTGTGCAACCCGTGCCCCCAACTCTCCATCCGCCTCGATCCGATGCACCGTCGCCGCACTCGGATTGTTGTGCGCCACCACGATGTGCGTACCCGGAACATCCACCGTCAGGAAAACTGCGCGTGACACCAGCGCAATCGGCGAGCCGTGCTGCGACAGCGCTCCGCTCTTCGCATCCCGCGCGAACGCCGTTACCCCGTGCCGCCCTCCCGGACCCCCGCCATTGCTGCTCCACGCCACGTACAGAAACTTCCGCGACGGATGCGGCCACGCCTCCTGCACATTCGCCGGAAGCGTCACGCTCGCCTGCTTCGTCAGGCTCGCACCCTCCACATCCACCGCATACGTGCTCAACTCCGGCCCCGTAGCCGCATACAAAACGGTCTTGCCCGCGGCCGCGAACCCCGGCGCCGCCGCGAACGCGCCCGCGGAAAGAAAAAAACATCTCCGGCTTTGCATGTCGTCAGTATACGCGAATGATTGCCGTCCGCCTCGCCCTCGCCATCCCGAGCAATGGCGTTCGCGACTTCCTCCGCCACTCCATGCGGGAGGCGGCGTGATTCGTATCGCACTTGCCGCAGTGTCCGCAATGGCCCAAGCCGGACTCAACACCCTGCTCTCTCGACCGTCAGGAAGACGAACCTACTTCCAACTTCGCCATCCCCCTCGTCCTTCTGCTCACCGGGTACAAGGCGGCATGGATCCCTCTTGTTGAACAGACAGACAGAGCAGTTATGACAATGTTTGGTCTGGTATCGTAAGAATAGTAGTACGCCTGCCCCCCAATATGGGCAGAGCCGATCCCAGGGGCTTCTGTCATGCCTGCCGCAATTCTCGTGGATGGTGGTTGCTTTCTGAAGCGCTATCGGCCGCTAAACTAGCTCGGCGAGAAGGGATCGACTTCATTCTCGACCCCATGTGGGGATCGCTGCCCGCGGACCTCCATGAGCATGTGGATGGACTTCGATCAACTTGTCCCCGCCCTCCCCAACGAGCCGAATACGGCGAGAACACATGAACCCGAAGCGAATCGCTCCGCGGCCATAGCCAAGCGACTCCCCCACCTCCCCGATCTTCCAGGTCCCCCCTCCCCGATCTTCCGATGCGCCCCGGCCCCCCGCCGCCGCATCCTGGAAGCATAGGAACCACCCGAATGCATAACCCCCTCCTGGAACTTTCTGATCACCTCGCCGCCGCCGTCGAATCCGCCAGCCGGTTCATCCTCGCCGTCACCGCCCACCCGCGCCTGCCGGCCAGCGGCATCCACTGGCAGCCCGGCGTCGTCGTCTCCACCGCCCACACCCTGAAGGGACACACCTCCGCCGAACTCACCCTCCCCGACGGCTCCACCCAATCCGTCAAACTCGCCGCCAAGGACGCCGCCACCGACCTCGCCGTCTATCGCATCGATGCCGCTCACCTGCCCACCCCTACTTTCACCGGTCCCGACACCCTCCGCCCCGGAAACCTCGCCCTCGCCGCCGGACGCTCCACCCGCGGCGGACCCACCGCCTCCCTCGGACTCATCAGTTCCCTCTCCGCTCCCTGGCGCACCTGGCAAGGCGGCCTCATCGACCACCACATCCAACTCGACATCGGCCTCTATCCCAGCAGCAACGGAGGCGCCGTCCTCGATTCCCAGGGCCGCATCATCGGCATGGCTACCGGGGCCTTCTCCCGCTTCGGCGCTATCGCCATCCCCACTGCCACCATCCAGCGCTCCCTCGAAACTCTCCTCCTCACCGGCTACATGCCCCGCGGATACCTCGGCGTCGGTTTGCGCCCCGTCCCGCTCCCTGCCTCCCTCCGCGCCAAACTCCCCACTCCTGCCGAGTCCGCCCTCATCGTCCTCTCCGTCGAACCCGGCAGCGCCGCCGACGCCGCAGGCCTCATTGTCGGCGACATCCTCACCGCCATCGGCTCCACCCCGGCCAGCCTCCCCGAGGACGTCCAATCCGCCCTCGGTCCCGATTCCGTCGGCAAGACCGTCGCCGCCTCCATCCTTCGCGGTGGCAACCTCCTCGAGATCCAAATCACCGCCGGCGAACGTCGCGAGGAGCAGTAACCCCATGCCTGCCCCGAACCTCGGCGACATCGGAGAGCAACTCCGCCGTTCCACCGTGCAGGTCCTCCTTCCCTCCCGCGGCGGCGGCTCCGGCGTCATCACCTCCAGCCTCGGCCTCATCGTCACCAACGCCCACGTCGTGCGCGGCCGCCATCCCACCGTGGAACTATGGGATGGCCGCCGCTTCCCCGCGCGCCTCCTCGCCCTCGCCCGCCGCCACGATCTCGCCCTGCTCAAGATCGAAACACTCGGCCTTCCAGCCGCTGCCCTTGGCGATTCCAGCGCCCTTCGCCCCGGAGAAATCGCCATTGCCGCCGGCAACCCACTCGGATTCACCGGAGCCCTCAGCACCGGTGTCATCCACACCGTTGGCCCCCTCCAGGGTCTCGGCCCCAACAACTGGGTTCAGGCCGCGGTTCGTCTCGCTCCCGGAAACTCCGGCGGCCCGCTCGCCGATGCCCGCGGCCATGTCATCGGAATCAACACCATGATCGCCGCCGGCCTCGCCCTCGCCATCCCCAGCAACGTCGTGCGCGACTTCCTCCGCCTCTCCAAGCGGGAGGCGGCGTGATTCGGGTCGCCCTTGCCGCACCCTCCGCCATGGCGCGCGCCGGACTCTCCGCCCTGCTCGCCCACGACGGCCTCGAGATCATCGGGACCGCCCCCGACCTCCCGGCACTCTCCGCCCTCATCGAGGAACGCCCCCCGGATGTCGCCGTCATCTCCCTGGACCGTCAGGACGACGAACCCCCGTCCGATCTCCTGCAATTCACCACCATCCCCCTCGTCCTTCTGCTCGACGACCCGCAACCCCCTTGGACCGCCGCCGCCCTTCGCGCCGGAGTCAAAGCCGTCCTCCCCGCCGATTCCACCGCCGAAGAACTCCAGGCCACTGTCCAAGCCGCCGCCGCCGGGCTCATCGTTCTTCACCCCAACGACACCCAACCCGTCCTCATCTCTCCCACACCCCACGAATCCAGCCTCGCCCTCGAACCCCTCACCCCACGCGAAACCGAAGTCCTCCGCCTCCTCTCCCACGGACTCGGCAACAAAGAAATCGCCGCCCGCCTCCACATCTCCGAGCACACCGTCAAATTCCACGTCGCCGCCGTCATGGGCAAACTCGGAGCCGGCACCCGCACCGAAGCCGTCACCATCGGCCTCCGCCAAGGCCTCATCCTTCTCTGAAAACTCTGAAAAAAACCTGCGCCTCCGCGCTCTCCGCGAGAAACCCTAAAACGTCGCGATCGGATTCAACGGCGACCCCGTCCCACCCGGCACCGGAATCGGCGACGCGCTGATCAGAAACTCCCACCGGTTCCTCTTCGCCGCCTCCGCCCCCACCGCCTCGAGATCGCAATTGTCGAAAATCGGCGTCCCCAGCGCGATCAACACCAATTGATGAATCGGCTGCGTCACCCCCGCCACACCCGACGGCAGCACGTCGCTCGCCGCGTCGCTCCCGATCATCGCCACATCCCGCGCCTTCAGCCACGGCACGCACGAAGCATCGAGCCCCGCCGCCTTGTTCCCGATATCCCACGGCCCCTTCGCCGCTCTCCGCGCCCACCGCCCCGTCCGGATGAAGATCACATCCCCCGGACCCACCTTCACCCCCGCCTTCTTTTCCCACGCATCCAGATCCTCCGGATAGATCGCTGTCCCCGGCTCCAGATACGGCACGCCCTTCAACCTCGGAATATCCATCAGAATCCCTCGCGTGAAAATTCCGTTCCTGAAGTTCGTCACCGCCAGCTTCTGCGCCCCTGCATCCGTAATCGTCTCTTGCCGCACCCCGTTGTACATCTGCCCCTGGTAGAAAATGTGGCACAGCGAGTCCATGTGCGTGTGCGCAAACCCGTGGTAGTTCACTTTGTATTCGTCCACGCTGAACTGCCCCATCGGCCGGGCCCCGGTCGCCATCATCACATGGCTGAATGGCGATCCATTATCCACTGCTTTCTCGATCAAAGTGTCATGCGCCAGCGATACCGAAACCCCATCCTTCACCAGCGCCGCGGCCTGCCGCCGCTTCGCTGGAGTGATCAGGTTTACCGTCCCCATCTGGTCTTCTTTCCCCCATCTCCCCCAGTTCGATAGCTCCTTCATCCACTTGTCTATGGTTGCTTTCGTCACCGTACGCCTCTGCTGCCCCACAAGGAAGGAAGAGGCAATCAGCAAAACAACAAGCGATCTCAGCATAGGAGAGCCAGTATACCTCACCGCCTTCCAAGCCTCCGCTCGAACCTCAGAAACTCCTCACCCCCATCGCCACTACATCATCCACCCGCATCATCTCTTTCACCACGAACGGCTCCCCATACCGCACCCCAATCAGATTCCCGTAAAACCGCGCCACCGCCGCCAGCCGTTCACGGATCTCCTCCTTCTTCGGAAACAGCCCTGACCCGTCATCCTGCTCCCCGTATTGCGACTCGTACTCGAGCAGCGCCTGCATCCGCCGCTCGAACTGCGCGCTGATGTCCACCACGAACGTCGGTGTCACATTCGCGTACAGCGACGCATACAACACCTTGAACGGCCGGTGCGGCTTGCTCTCTCCTTCGTCCATCTTCGCCAGCCCCGACAAAAAACACGCCTCATACGCCAACTCAGTTGTCTTATAGTGGTCCGGATGCCGCCCTTCCCAATACGGCAGAATCACCACCCGCGGCCGCAGCCGCCGGATCTCCCCCACCATCGTCATCCGCGCCGGTAGCGAATTGTCCAGCCGCGCATCCGGAAATCGCAGGTTCCCCCGCCATGACAGCCGCATTTGCCGCCCCGCTGCCAGCGACTCCTCCATCCGCACCGCCTGCGTTCCCCGCGTCCCCATATCCCCGGCCGTCATGTCCAGCACGCCCGTCCGGTACCCCATCTCCGCCATCCGCAGCATCGTCCCGCCGCAGGTTTGCTCCACGTCATCCGGATGCGCGGCGATCGCCAGCAGGTCCAAGGGTTGGAAATCGTCAGGTAAATCGAGCATGGAACAGTTTCACCAGTTGAGATCGTAGCGCCGCCGGAACCGGTCCCGCGTCTTGAATACACGAATCAGCAGATACCCCGTCAGGAATCCGCCCACGTGGGCAAACCACGCCACTCCGCCCTGCGAGGCCGACGAATAACCTATTTCTCCCACTCCACTGAAAATTTGTAACAGAAACCAGTAGATCAATACGAATACTGCCGGAAGTTCGAAAGTCGTAAAGAAGATAATGATCGGAACCAGCATCAGGATCCGGGATCGCGGAAACTTCGCCAGATACGCCCCCATGATCCCCGCAATCGCTCCGCTCGCTCCGATCGTCGGCATCCGCGACCCGGCGTTGAACAGTACATGCACCACCCCTGCCGCCACCCCGCAGATCAAGTAGAACAGCAGGTACTTGCCATGCCCCAGAATGTCCTCCACGTTATCCCCGTAGATCCACAGGAACCACATGTTCCCGATCACGTGCATCCAACCTCCATGCAGGAACATCGACGTCAGCAGATCCACATACTGGAAGTGCCGCGGCACAATCCCGAACACCGATATCAACTCATTCCGCGAGAACGGATCAAGCGAAAGCTCGAAGAAAAACACGACAAAATTGACGATGATGATCCCGATCGTGACAATGGGCGTCGTGTAACTGGGCTGGGTGTCGCGAAGCGGAATCATGCGGAGGTCGTAATGCCGGCGTGTGCAAAGTCCGGGTGGATGCGCCGCTCGGCTTTTCTCATCAAGGCGTACGCCTCGGCCGAGGTGCTGATCCCGCCCCTCGCCCCTAGCGCGCGGCAATTGAGCGCAGCCATCGCGTTCGAAAAATCGAGTGCGTCCGCCATGGGCATCCCCTCGAGCACAGCATAGCAAAAGGCTCCGTGAAACACGTCTCCCGCCCCCGTCGTGTCCACGCAGTTCACTACGAATGCCGGCGAGTAATACACGTGCCCGTTTACCCTCGCCAGCGCTCCGTACGAGCCCAGCGTCATCGCCGCCACCGGTATCCCGTATTCCTTCTGAATCAGTCCCAGTGCCTTCAGCGGATCCTTCTCCTTCGTCCACGCCACCGGAAATTCCGAACTCGCCACCAGATGCGTCACGTGCGGCAGCACCCCCTCGAACCCGGGATATATCGTATCCACATCCACCGTCACCGGCATCTCCGCTTCCCGCGCCAGTTTCGCCGCCTTCTCCACCGCCTGCGTGTCGTGCCCGTCAATATGCAGCAGCCGCGCGCACGTAATCATCCGCGCGTGGATCTCCTCCGGCTGAAGGCGCAATCCCTCCGGCCGGCTCCAGAACACCGTCCTTTCCCCCGTCGTCCGGTCAATAATGATGTACGCCGTCTGGTTCGGTGTGTTCTTCCTCACCTGCACATCGTCCAGATTGATCCCCGTGCTTTGTAAACTCTCCAGTTGAATCCGCCCCCGCTCATCGTCCCCCACCGTGCCGATATACTTCGTGCGCAGTCCCAGCCGCGAACACGCCACCATCGCGCTTGCCACCTGCCCCCCGGGACTCAGCATCTCTTCATCAAACGCCACCTTCCCGGCATAAGCCGGGAAGTGCGGCACAAGGATCACCGTATCCGTGGCATTGAGACCAATGCCAACCACATCAAATTCGGGCATAACCCGGCATGGTACCACGCCCCCTGACAGAAACTGTTTGTGATCTCCTATGAGCTTGTAGTGCGCGAATCCTTCTCCCCAGTCCCCGAAAGAACGGGGGAACGCCCGCTCGGCGGGATGAGCCTATGCTCTATCCTTCCCTCCGCCCGAACCGTCCCCCCTCAGTGACTCTCCAGGGAACGGCGTCAAGGCTCCCTGGAATCAGGGACGTGCGGCCTCTGCGCTCAAGGCGCGATGCCGCACGGTTAGTGCTCAGAACATGTACTTCAACCCGAACTGAACCACTCGCGAGTCGCCGGGCATTCCCGCCGCACCCTGCACTGTGCTCGTCACCCGTCCGAAATTGTTCGGGTCCCGGATGTTCAGTCCCGGCGCGCCGAGATTCACGTGGTTGAACAAATTGAAAAACTCCGCCCGAAATTGCAAGGAGTGAGATTCATAGAAGCGGAAGTTCTTCACCAGCGATCCGTCCACCTGATTCAGCCCCGGCAGATACACCTGGTCTCTCATTGACGTCCCGAACTGCCCCAGTTGCGGTAGGGCGAAGGCCGCCGTATTGAACCACCGGTCGCGCGTCCGCTGCCCTCTGTCGAGCAGCCAGTTCTGCCCTGCTACCACATCCGGCCTCGACGCGATCCCCGTCCCGGTCGTGTCCACTACGCTCGATAGCGCCGCCGCGAAACCGGTCTGCTCCGTGATGATCGTGCCCAACTGCCAGCCGCCGAACATCGTCCTCACCAGCCGGCTCCCGCTGTCCCGGAACAGTGGAATGTCGTAGATCACTGCAACAGACAGGCGGTGGCGAATATCGAACGCCGAGGGAGACTTGCTTGCCGCGAGGTTGAAGTAGTCCTGGATGGTGCCCAAAAAGCTCCCGCCGCCGACGCTGGAAATGTCCGCATTCGAAAGGCTCTTCGAAAACGTGTAGGCCCCGATCAGCGACAACCCGCGCCCTACCCGCCGCTCCAGCTTCGTTTGCAGCGAATGGTAGGTGGAATTTCCGATGGATTTCACCACGCTGATGTTGTCGAAACCCTGGAACGGCCGCCGGCTCGCAATCGAACTCGTCACCACCGACGGATTCACCACCTGGATCGGCCGGTTTCCGTCCACCGCCGCCGTCAGTTTCGTCCCCTTCGCTCCCACATAACCCACGTCCAGGAACATCTGCTTCGGCAGCCTCTTCTGCACCGTGAAGTTCCACTGCTGGTTGTACGAGGTGCGGATATTCGGATCGAGTGCGCCCGAGCCGAACAGCCCCGCTCGAGTGGTGCCCTGCTGCTGGAACGCCGTCGCCACGTTAATCGGATTGTTCGCGTTCCCAGTGAACGACAACGTCGCCACGATCGGCGGATTCAGCGTCAGCGTTGTCCACGAGTTCGTAATCTCCGGCGTGTAGTAAATCCCATATCCCCCGCGGATCACCAGGTCATTCAGTTTCGGAACCTGATAGGCGAATCCGATCCGCGGCCCGAAGTCGTTCTTGTCCGGATACACCAGCGCCGCCGGCCGGTCCGCCGTGTCCGAAATGTCCGGAAAACCGTGGAACGTCTGCCGCGCCGGCACGAATCCGTTCAAATCAAAATTCGTCGCCTTCCCGCGCTGCACCGGAGGCTGGAAGTACTCATACCGCATCCCCCAGTTCAATGTGAGGTGCGCCGAAACTTTCCAGTCATCCTGGAAATAATACCCGTGCCACCAGTTGTTCATGCGCGTCGCGAACGGATCTACGCTCACTCCGGCATCGGTGGCAAGTCCCAGCAGGAATTCCGCAAACTGGTTGTCTCTCGTCCCCGTCGTTCCTGCCGCCGCCGTCACCGTCCCGTTAAACCCGAACGATCCGCGCGGATTCACCGCCTCGTCAAATGTCCAGTTGCGCCGCGCGATCTGCCCGCCGAACTTCAGATTGTGCGAGCCGATTCGCGTCGACACGTTGTCCGAAATCTGCCACAACTGGTTCAGCCGGTCCCGAGGGCCGATCCCGCGCACCGATGGCAGCGTGTAGCCTGCGCTGAACGTTGGCGGGCCGTAATCCCGAGCCCGTTTCGTTACTCCCGCGACTCCAATAATGTTGCCGATGTCAAACGCCGGGTTGTCCGTCGTTCCGAAGAATTCATGCTCGAAAAAGCGATTCCACCCCGCGCGCAATTCGTTCACCGTCGACGCGCCGAAAACGTGCGTCTCCGCCAAAGACAGGTTCTGTCCCCGCGCGCGGTTCCCGCGTGTGTCGAAGCCGAACGTCGGCGTCGTATCGTCCGCCTGCGTATTGAACATGTAACTTCCGCTCAGGTTGTCGCGCGAGGAAAAGCTGTGGTCGATCCGGCTCACATACTGGTCCTGCGTGATCGGCGCCGCTACGCGCGGGCCGCGGAAGTTGATTCCCGGATCATTCGCGTTCGGTGCCGGCACGAACCCATCCAGAAACTTCCGCGCATACGGAGCAATCCGCGATGAAGGAATCACGTTCCCCGCAAACGGCTGCTTCGTTGTCGGATCGTAAATCGGAGCCGCGATCGACGAGAAATCCCCCTGCCGCAGCGCAGTCGGAGGAACCAGCGCAATTCCCCCGAACGAACCCGCCACCTGCCGCCCGCTCTCCCAATTGAAGAAGAAAAACGTCTTGTTCTTCCCGTTGTACAGCTTCGGAACCAGCACCGGACCGCCGAGATTCGCCCCGTATTGGTTGCGGTTCAACCGCGGCGACTTCGCCCCTGGCACCCGCGGCTGAAATCCGTTCAACGCCGTAAACGCATCGTTGCGGTTAAACCACCATGCCGTCGAGTGGAATGAGTTCGTCCCGCTCTTCGTCGTCAGGTTCACCTGCCCGCCCGGCGCGCCGCCTACTTCCGCCGAATACGTGCTCGACTGCACCTTGAATTCGTTGATCGCGTCCACCGACGGTGAAAACGCGAAGCTGTACGAGTCCAGGTCCATCGCTTCGATTCCGTCATAATAAAATCGGTTCTGCGTGTCGCGGGCGCCATTGGCGGACATGCCGACCGCCTGTCCCACCGAACCCCGCAAGCGCCGCACCGTGATCGACCCCGGCGTTCCCGGGTTCACCCCCGGAGTCAACAACGCCAACTGCACGAACGACCGTCCATTCAGCGGCAGTTCCACCACCTTCTGCGAATCGATCACCGTGCCCACCGTCGCGTTTTCCGTCTGCATCAGCAGCGCGCCCGCTTCCACCGTCACCGACTCCGCCGCTTGCCCGATGGTCAATTTCACATCCAGCCGCGCCACCTGGTCCACCGAAAGCTGGAAGCGGCTCACCGACGCCTTCTGAAACCCCGTTGCTTCCACCGTTAACGTGTAATTCCCTATCGGAACAAAGGAAAATTCGTAGTTCCCCTGGTCGCCTGTTGTTGCCGTTCGAGCGAGGCCGGTATCCGCATTCTTCAGTTCCACGTTCGCCCCTGCCACCAGGGCGCCCGACGGATCCGTTACGGTACCAACCACCCTCGCCGTGATCGCCTGCGAGAATGCGCAGGGCGTCACAATTATTGAAGACAGCAATAGTAAGATACGCGCGAGACTCATACCGAAGACCTTAACACTCACGTCCGCGCGTTTCAACGGGTAACTCACTCCCGTTCAGCCCGCTGAACATGCCCCGCTCTTTCCGCCGCTGCCAACCCCGCTGGTAGTAAGATATGAGGACATATCTTCCATGGAGGACCAGTCCCCTAAAAAAATCACCCGGCTGCTGGTGGAATGGCGGGGAGGCAATAAAGCCGCGCTCGACGTCCTCATGCCCCTCGTCTATCAGGAACTCCGCAAACTCGCCGACAGCTACCTCAAACGCGAGCGCCAGGACCACACCCTCCAGCCCACCGCCCTCATCCATGAAGCCTACATGCGCCTCGCCGATCAGCGCCTCCCCGAATGGCAGAACCGCTCCCACTTCTTCGGCGTCGCCGCTCAGATCATGCGCCAGGTGCTCGTCGACGCCGCCCGCAAGCACCGCGCCGCCAAGCGCGGTTCCGGCTCCAAAACAAGCCTCGAGGAATCTGTTCTCGTCTCCGCTTCCCGCGCCCCCGACCTCGTCGCCCTCGACGATGCACTCCTCGAACTCGCGAAATTCGATGAGCGCAAGGTGCGCGTCGTCGAACTCAAGTATTTCGGCGGCCTCACCATTGAAGAAACAGCCGAAGCTCTCGGTATCTCCGACGCCACCGTCTCCAGAGACCTTCGCTCCGCCGAAGCCTGGCTGCGCCGCTATCTCTCCGAAAAACCCTGATGACGCTCGAGCGTTGGCGGCAAGTCGACGACCTCTTCCAACAGGCCGCCGACCTGCCCCAGGAGCAGCGCCGCGCCTTCCTCGATCAGGCCTGCGGTGACGACGCCGGCCTCGGATTGGCCGTCCGCCGCCATCCGGAGCCCAAAGGCATATCAGTTCCCTCTCGCCAGGTAATTCTCGAGGAGCCGGTTCCCCCTCCCACCGTCGAACTCCCGCCCCCTCCTCGCGCTGAAAACATGCCTGCCAAAACCGCCGATCCCGCCGTCGACGAGGCCAGGCGCAGAAAAGCAATGGATGCTTTGAACCAGTAGCTCGCACTGGACAAGGATGCGATATATGTGGAATAAGACCTTCTCCCGTCAACTCGCGGCAATCGCCGCATTCTTCTTTCTGCTCATCCTCCACGCCTCTGCTCAGGCCGTGAAACCCATCAGCAGGAAAGGCCTTCTCGACGCTCTCCAAATCGGCGGCCTCGCGCAATCCGAACTCGAATCATTCGTCAAACAACGCGGCGTCGATTTCAAACTCGCCTCGCAGGACGAAGCGGAACTGCGCAAGGCCGGCGCTTCCCAAGGCTTGCTCGATGCCGTAAAGGCAAGTTATCGCGCCCCTGCGCATGCCCCCACACCCGCATCCACCGCGAAACAGAAGAACGTGCACCCCCTCTCGAAAACCGGGATCATGACTCTGCTTCAGGTCGGCACACCCTCCTCGCGCATCGCCGAACTCGTCGTCCAGCGCGGCATCGGCTTCCAACTCATTCCTCAGATCGCCTCTGAGCTCGAAAGCGCCGGAGCCGATTCCGATCTCATCGGAGCCCTCAACCGCGCGCATCCCTCCGAGACGCCCGTCGCCATCCCCAGGAAGAGCCCGGTCATGCAGCGCGCCTTCGTCCCCACTGCAACCACTGCCCCCGAAGCCGCGCCCGCGCCTCCGCCTCCACCTCCTGCCGCCCCCAAACCAGCCACCCCCGCACCCCCGCCCTCGCCGAAAGTCGCTTCCCTCCATGAAGTGAAGACCATCTTCGTCGACAAAATGCCCGGCGATCTCGATCAATACATCCGCGCCGAAATCACCAAGCAGATGAAAGGCCGCCTCACCGTCACCCTCGTTCGCGGGCAAGCCGACGCCGTCCTCACCGGCGTCGCCGAAAGCCGCACCGGCACAGGCTCCATGATCACCGGCCGTTACCTCGGCCTGCATGACACCGCCTCCGGTTCCGTCAGCGTCCTCGATTCCACCGGAACGAAGGTCCTCTGGTCCGAGGAAGCCGGCGATCGCAGCCTCTGGTTCGGAGCCCTCAAGCGCGGAGGCCCCCGCAAAGTCGCCGGCCGCCTCGTCAGCAAACTCCGCCGCGCCATGGCCGACTAGCCGTGGCGCAGGGCTCTCCAGCCCCCTCGCCGGCGCTCATGCCTGCGCCTCCGTCACAATCACCATCGCCCGCGTACCCTTGCCCATCCCTGCCGCCGCCCGCAGCCCCGCCATATTCTCTTGCCGCATCGTCGCCCACAGCGCCGCAAACCCGCATGCCCCCGAATACCCCGCCGGAATCCCGTTTTCCCGCAAAACCCCCGCCGCCTCCACCGCCTCTTCTTCCTCCACCCCCACATACGCGTCGTACAACCGCTCAATCACCGGCCACGCCGCGTAGGAAACCTCCCCCGCGCTCAGGCAATCCATCACCGTCTCCAATCCCCCCTCCAACCGCACCGCAACTCCCCGCCGCGCCCGCTCCACAATGCACGCCGCATTCGCCGCCTGGCAAAGCGCCAGAAACGGACGCCACTTGCCGAACTGCTGCGCAAACCAGCTCCCCGCGCCGCACGCCAGTCCCCCCACCCCCGCCTGCACGAACACCACATCCGGAGGCTCAATCCACTGCCGGCTCGCCTCCGCCAGAATGTGCGTGTACCCCGCCATCACCCATCGCGGTATCTCTTCGTACCCCGGCCACGACGTATCTGACAACAGCACCCATCCGTGCGCCTGCGACTCCCTCGCCGCCTGCCGCACCGCCTCATCGTAATTCCCCACCGCCAGGTGCACATGCGCCCCTTCTCCCCGAATGGACTCGATGCGCCTTTCGGAAGCATGCGCCGGAAGAAAAATGTGCGCCTCCATCCCCAACCTCGCCGCGACTCGCGCCACCGCCCGTCCGTGATTGCCGTCCGTCGCGCACGCCACCACCGCATCCGGCGGCAGCCGTCCCTCCCTCCGCAGCCGTTCCACGGCATACTTCACGCCCAGCACCTTGAACGCCGGCAGCCCTTGCCGCGACGTCTCCTCCTTCACCATCAACTCCCCAAGCCCGAGCTTCTCCGCCAGCGAAGGAAACGTGTGCAGCATCGTCGGACGTTCCTGTGCATAAAACTCCTCCACGTCCGCATACTCCTCCGCCGAAAACATTCCTCCCGCGATTTGTTCTGATGCCCTTCCCGCTTTGAGAATGAAATGACTCACGTTCACCGCCCCGTAAACCGCGGCTCCCGCTTCTCCAGAAAGTGCGCCACGCCTTCCTTGAAGTCCTCGCACCCCAGGCTCTCCAGCATCTCCGCAATCGCCCGGTCCATCGCCTCGTCCAAGGTCTGCCGCTGCGCCTCGTATATCTGCTTCTTCATCACCCGCAGCGACCGCGGCGAAACAGACTTCGCCAGGTTCCGCGCAAACCCCTGTGCCGCCTCCAGGAATCCCTCATCGGGCAGCACCTGCTGCACCAAACCAATCTCCCGCGCCTCCCGCGCGTCAACCTTCCGCGATGTGAACATCAGGTCGATCGCCTTCGGCAGCCCCACCAGCCGCGGCAACATCCACGCCATCCCGTACTCCGCAATCAGGCCGCGCCGCGAAAAGATCACGTTGAAGCTCGCCGACTCCGCCGCCAGCCGGAAATCGCAATACAGCGGGATCACGAACCCCAATCCCACCGCCGGCCCGTTGATCGCCGCAATCACCGGCTTCGGCACGCTTAACAGCCACGCATGCTGCCGCTGGTTATCCTCCAGCAAGTTGCCGCTCACCTTCTTGTGCTCGCTCGTGCTCCCGCTCTGTGAGATCGAACTCAACAGGCTCATGTCCGCCCCCGCGCAGAATCCCCGCCCGGAGCCTGTCAACACAATCGCCCGCACCCCCTCATCCGCCGCGGCGCTCCGGATCGCCGCCGTCGCCTCCTCCTCCATCTGCCGCGTCCACGCATTCAGTTTGTCCGGCCGGTTCAACGTCACCGTCGCCACTGCGTCCGACACATCATAGAGAATCTGTTCGTACATAGCTCCCAATAATAACCCTCCTGAGGCAATCAAGATACCGCTCCCCTCCGCCGGAACGGCGCCCACAATACGGCAAACATGCACAGCGCCGCCAGTTCTCCCGTCACGATGTACACCGGCCACGGCCCCATATAATCGAGCAGCGACGCATTCTGCGGCTTCCGGCACAGGTACATGTAGTTCGTGTGGAACACCGCATTGAACACCCCGGCAAACGCCGCGTAACCGTTCAATAGCAGCATCACCCGCCGCAAACATCCCGCCCGCGGCCGCGCTGCCCCGCTCCACCACAGGTACAACAGCGTCGCCGCAATCCCGCAATGCGCCAGGAAAAAATAGATCGTCGGGTACGACGGAAACGGCTCCCACAAGTCCGGAGTCAATACCGCCATCAGCGACCCCGCCAATCCCGTGAAGAACGCGAATTCGAACACCGCCTGCCGCAGCGTCAACGCCGCCACAATCGTGCACCACAGCGTCAGGTCGCACAGTTGCAGGGGCAAACCCGCCGGGAACTGAAACCACCCCTTGTACAGCTTGAATCCGTACCACCCCAGTTCATTCATCAACAGAAACCCGCCGAGCAGCCACCGCCCCGCCGTCACCGCCCGCGTGCCCCCTCGCGCCCAATACGCCAACCCTCCCGCCGTTACCGGAATCGATAGAAGAATCAGCAGGTGCGTCCACCCGAACAGGACAAAATTTGTCTTCACGGAACTGGTTCCCACCCGCACCAAACTAGCGTATAGTCATCCAAAAGGAAAACCCCGCCCATGAGAGACCTCGTCAAGCGCTATTTCGACAACAACCTCTCCCGTCGCGGATTCGCCCGCCGCCTCGCCCAACTGGGATTCACCTCCGCCGCCGCCGCCGAACTCCTCGCCGGCTTCGACGCAAGTGATGGCGCCCCCACCCAAAACACTACCCGCGCCGGTACGCCGCCCTCCTCCACCGTCGAAGGATCCGGAGGCGACCTCGTCGTCGCCCAGGCCAAAGCCGCCGGCGTCAAATATATCTTCACCAACCCCGGCTCCTACGAAGTCGCCTTCTTCGACTCTCTCCTCGACCAACCAGCCCTCCAACCGCTCATCGCCCTCCACGAAGGCGTCGTCATCTCCATGGCCGATGGCTACCACCGCGTCACCCTCGAACCCGCCTTCGTCAACGTCCACGTCATCGCCGGCACCGCCCAGGCCGCCGGGCAAATGTACAACGCCGCACGCGACGGCTCCGCCCTCGTTGTCACCGCCGGTCTCAACGACAACGAAGCCTGGAGCGATGAGAGCATCCTCGCCCCCCGTCCCGGCTACGACCAGAAAGAAGTCAACCGTCAGTTCACCAAAATCAGTTGGGAAGCGCGCCAACCCGCCGGCCTTCCCCTCATGCTGCGCCGCGCCTTCAAAGTCGCCATCACCCCTCCCGGCGGCCCCGTCTACCTCGCCATGGCCCACTACGCCCTCGAGCGCAAGAACGTGAAAGCCGAAATCCTCCCCGCCCCCCGCTTCCTCGCGCCTTCCCGCGTCCGCCCGGACTCCACCGCCGTCGAGCAGGCCGCCAAACTCCTCCTCGAAGCAAAGCGCCCCCTCCTCATCTGCGGCGACGAAGTCTGGAAATCCGGAGCTGTCGCCGAACTCGTCGCCCTTTCCGAAAAACTCGCCCTCCCCGTCGCCAAAGACCGAGCCGGATACTGCAACTTCCCCGTAATCCATTTCCACAACATAGGATCGTTTTCTCCGAATTCCACCTGGGTCAGCGGAGCCGATGTTCTCCTCTTCGCCGGTGCCCGCGACGCCGGCGGGCGCGTCGTCCCCGCCGCCTCCGAACTCCCCTCTTCCGCGCGCATCATCCGCCTTGGAATGGATACCTCCTCCATGGGCCGCAACTACTCCACCGACGTCCCTCTCGTCAGCGACGTCAAAGCCGGCCTCAAAGACCTCCTCGCCGCCATCGATTCCATCGCCACCAGGGACCGCCTCAACTCCCTCGCCGCTGCCCGCGCCCCGTCCATCCGCTCCCACAACTCCGCCGTCCGTGCCCGCCTCGCCGCAGCCGTCAAGAGCGCCTCCGGACACTCCCCCATCCACCCCGACGAGCTCGGAGCCATCCTCGCCCGTACCCTCGACAAGAACGCCATCATCGTCAGCGAGAACCTCACCGGCAAGTACGACTCCTTCCCCTTCGGCTATCGCGAAGACGAACTCATGTATCTCTCCAACACCGGCCTCGGCCTCGGTTGGGGAATCGGCGCAGCCACCGGAGCCAAGGTCGCCGCCCCCCGCCGCCAGGTCGTCTGCACCATCGGTGACGGCTCCGTCATGTACAGCGCCTCCGGCTTCTGGACCCAAGCGCGCTACGCCATCCCCGTCCTCACCATCGTCTACAACAACAAAAACTATCAGACCGTCCGCATGGCCTACGATTCCTACCACGGAAAGATGGCCGCCTCCGGCAAATACGTCGGCATGTACCTCGGCGATCCTGATATCGACTTCGTCAAACTCGCGGAATCCCAAGGCGTCAAGGGCGAAAAAGCCGCCACCGCCGCCGAACTCGAAGCCGCTGTCAAACGCGGAACCAGCGCAAACCGCGACGGCAAGCCCTACTTGGTCGAAGTCCCCACTGCCCGCTACGGCGGCGGAGCCGAATCCACCTGGCACGATGGTTTCCATCTCCCCAATCCCAACCGTCGCGCCTGATCGACCCTCTCCGTTTCGGACCTGGATACCCTATCCCTCGGCGGGCAGCCGCTGATGAACCTCACGGTTATGGTCCGGTTCTACCGGACACCGCCCGAGCCTCGCCAACCATCGAGGCGCGCACCACAAACCGCTCCGGAGCCGGTCCCACATAATGGAACGGATAACACGTCACCAGAGTCAACTCCGCTCTCTTCCTCCGCCGGAGAACGGATACATCCTCCGGGCGCACTTTCGATGTCCAATCCACCCGGTATTCTGTAGTCCCCCGTACGCCGGTCAGCAGGATTATGTCGGCTTCCCGTATGTTGCGCAACGCGCGGAACACAGTGTCCCGATGCCCCGCCAGTCCGATGTTCCCCATTTCATTTGGCAGTGCCGTGCCGGGGATGTGCCCAATCCCGCGCCGCAAAGTTCCTTCATCCACACCCTCCAGAATCAGAGCACGCACTCCCAGTCGCGGTATCGCTATCTCCCCGATGGCTTCCCCTTTGGCCGCCGCCTCGCTCCCGCTCCTCACGCGTCTTTCGAACACCGCGGTTTCGCGCCGCTCATAAACGATGCGGTCCAGCCAGACATACCCGTAACTCCCGATTCCAGCCATCGCGCACAACAACAGCGCCAACTCAAGATACATCCATCTCCGCGATCGTCTCATGTCGTCCATTTGCCTGCGAAGGGAGCCATCTTTCAATGGCTCAGCGGATGGCGGCCCTTGACCATCGCCGCCCATGCGCGGGAGGGCAAGAAACTGGATTGCAGCGATAACGCAGAGCGATGGGAAAACGCGTTTCACCGCAATTCCATAGTGTCGCCTTGCCCTCCCTGATCGCGGCTCGCCAATGCTTGAGGGAGCCTGTTGGCGAGCCGCTCTTCCCCGCGGGAAGCTTGCCTTCACCTCAGATAATCCGGGTACGCCAGGCGCGGATGCCAAGCGCCGCCCCCAGCGAAATCAGACCCAGCACTGCCGCGAGTGGCATGTTGCTCGCCGTCCCTGGCAATCTCCCTGTTTCCGTTTTGCCCGCATCATTTCCCTGCGCCGGGGCTGTTTCGGGCTGTTGTCGCTGTTGTTGCTGCTCCGTTTCTTGCGGAGGTTGCGGCGTTGCCTGCTCCTCTACCGCGTTCCCATTCTCTGGCGCCAGGTTTTCTGCCACCACAGGCGGCGCCGGCGTCGGCTCTGGCGCCGCCGCTGCCTCCTCCTGTCCGCTAGTCGCCTGCTGGCCTTCCACAGCCGGCGGTGGCGTCGCCGCCGCCGCAACTTCTGGAGTCGATGGCGCTTCGGTTCCACTAACTCGCGTCAGGTAATCCGCCGTTGTTTTCGGGTAAGTGAACTCTTGCCCGATCGTATCTCCAGGGTAATACCACGTCCGAATATAGTGGGGCTCTCCGGCCGGTGTCTCATAGAACGTGATCACCGTTTTTCCCTTTGGCTCCATTCTCTCGCTCGGAATCGCCAGGATGGTTGCGTAAACCCGGTCTTCCCGGTTATTCATCACTTGAACGATATGCCGGTCTGCGCTCGAATCGAGCAGCTTGAGAACATAATCTCCATTTGACGGCAGTGTCACCCCGTTGGGTAACTTCACTTCATCATGGAAGGTCACCTCTGTCTTCTTGTTCCACGCATCCCCGTGAACTGCGGGAACGAACAGGAGCGCCGAGGCCATCAAAAGCGCGCAACTGCATATGCCGGGTGTCATTGTTGATTTCCGCATATTGCCGGTCTCCTTTCGGTTGGACTGGATCGCCCGAGCCGCTGTTGCCGCTTGTGCGATCCATTTGGGTCCTACCATCGCAACACTCGTGCCAAAGCTGCAAAATGAGCGGCTTAGTCCTCTCGCTTGGCCTTCCCTCCCGGCTGAATCAGCACTTATTTCCAGCTTCCAGGTAAAAAGGAAATGGCGCCGCATCCGAAATTCAATCGAAACGAAGCGCCTCTGCGACGGTCTACAGTGTAGTCCCGGAATCGATCTCCCCAAAAATAATTTGCCTGGCAGGAGGTATGTATGAAATTACAGGCATGTCTTATTGTCTTGCTCTCCGCGGCGTCTGTCGGCTGCGGATTGGAAACTCGCCAGACCAGGGTGACTGCCCCGCCACCCGCGCCAATCAACACAGGCGCGGCGGCGTCGGACATCGTGCCCTCCGGTACAACACTCGCTATCCGCGTGAATGAGGACATCTCTACTCGCGAGGCGGGCCGCACCTTCGATGCCCAGATCGCCCAGGATGTCGTCAACCAGTCAGGCGCCATCCTTATCCCCAGGGGCTCGCCTGCGCAACTCGTGGTCACGCAGGTGTCAAAGGGCGGCCTCGTGGGAACCAACACCATGCAACTCGCGCTCCGCTCCGTGACCATTCACGGCAATCAGAGAAGTGTATCCACACTGATCCAGGAGCAGCGCGGCAATGAGGGCATCGGAGCCAATCGCCGTACCGCTGAGTCTGTCGGCGGAGGAGCGGCTCTCGGCGCTCTGCTCGGAGCCGTCCTTGGCGGCGGTAAGGGTGCCGTTGCCGGTGCGGCTATCGGTGCCGCCGGCGGTGCTACCGCCCAGGTCCTCACCCGCGGCCAGGAAGTCAAAGTGCCCGCCGAAACTGTTCTCACCTTCCGGCTCGATCAGCCAATTCAATTGGCTGGTTAACGGTCACATATCATTCAGAAATATTTCTCCCCGCCCAACAATCATTTACAATGTGGCCCCACAAATCTGAAAACCTCTGCATGCTACAAACAAGCCAGAGGTTTGAACACTATGTCCACCATCAGCACCGCACACAGCGACGCCGCTCGCACTAACGGAGCCAAGTCCCACGGCCCCATTACCCCTGAAGGCAAAGCCCGCTCCTCCCAAAACGGCCGCATCCACGGCTTCGCCGCCTCCCGCATCGTTTTCCAAACCCCCGAAGAGCAGGAAGACTACAATACTCTCCTCGCTGAATACACCACCAATCTCAAACCCAAAGGCCCCATCGAACTCGATACCTTCCATCAACTCATCCACGCCGCCTGGCGTCTCCGCAATCTCGCCATTGCCGACGCTGCTCTCTACGAAAAAGCCGGCGGCGACCCACTCCTCTCCGACAACCTCGACATCGAGAAAAAAGCCGCCCTCCTCCACCGCTACCGCACCGCCGCCGAACGTGCCTACACTCGCGCCCTCAACCAACTCAAAGCTTTCCAGAACAACCGCCTCTACCACGAGCAGTTCTCCCACCTCCTTCCCCCCGACACCCCTCCCCTGGCCAACGCGGAACGCTTTTCCGCCCGAACCCAAGCCAACCTCCGCAATGAACTCACCACCGCCATCAAGCAGGCCAAAGAAGAGGCGAAAGGCTTCTCCGCCACCA
>JADLBD010000161.1 GCA_020847975.1 Bryobacterales bacterium
ACATGTCCCTGCTCCTGCGTCCTTCCATGCTCGATGACTTCGGCCTCATCCCCGCTCTCCATTGGCAGGCCCGCGAAATGTCACGCCGCACCGGCGTGCGCGTCGAACTCTCCGCCGACGACGCCCCAGATTCCTTCTCCGACGAGCACAAAACCTGCGTCTACCGCGTGGTCCAGGAAGCCTTGAACAACTGCGCCCGCCACGCCCAGGCCACTCATGTCCGCATTGTCGTGCGTCAGGAGCCCACCCGCCTTCTCCTGGTCATCCAGGACAACGGGAAAGGCTTTGATCCACGCTTCGTACGCGGCCTCGGCTTACTCGGCATGGAGGAGCGTGTGCGCTACCTCGGCGGCAACTTCCACCTCGAGTCCGAGCCCGGCCGCGGCACGCTCATCAAGGTCGAACTCCCCCTCGTCGATATGAGCGAACTTCCCGTGAAGCCTGCCTGATCATACAGCAGCCCGTTTGCAACTCATGTTTCCTCGACCATCTGACGGCGCTCGCGCTACGCTGGTACAAGGAAAACCTACAACAGTTCCATGAGCGTAATTCGAATCCTCGTGGCCGATGATCACACCGTCATGCGCACCGGCCTGTGCCTTCTGCTCGAACGCCAATCCGGTTTTGAAATTATCGGCCAGGCCGACGACGGCCGCAAGACCGTGGACCTCGCCGACCAACTCAAGCCCGATGTCGTCGTGATGGACATCGCCATGCCTCACCTGAACGGAATTGAGGCGACCCGCCAGATCGTTTCCCGTCACCCGCAAACTTCCGTCGTCATTCTCAGCATGCATTCCGACGAAAGTTACGTCCTGCGCGCCCTCAAAGCCGGAGCCCGCGCCTACCTCCTCAAGGACTCCGCGGAAACCGATCTCATTCAAGCCATCCATGCCGTCGTCGCCGGTAAATCCTTCTTCAGCCCCGGCATCAGCCGCATGCTCCTCGAAGACTACATCCGCCAGGTCCAGCAAAAAGGCGTCGAAGACAGCTACGAACTCCTCACCACCAGAGAGCGCGAGATTCTCCAACTCCTGGCCGAGGGTAAGTCTAACAAGGAGGTTTCCTCCATGCTCAACCTCAGCCTCTACACCGTGGAGACCCACCGCACCCATATCCTCCAGAAACTCAATCTCCACAGCGTCCCGGAACTCATCCTCTATGCCGTGCGCAAGGGAATCATTTCCTGACCTTTTCCTTCGCGAACTTCGCCCCTCTCAGCAGAGAATTAATTTCCGGTCACGAGGCAGAAAATACCTCCACCCCTCAAATCGGATTCCGGCCCTGGATGACCCGGATCAACACGACAGCAATAGCCAGGAACAGCAGGATGTGGATAAATCCGCTCAGGGTATAGGAGGTGACCAGTCCCAGAAGCCACATCACCACAAGGATTACTGCGATTGTCCATAGCATCTTCTGTTTCTCCTTTCCTTGGCCCTGAAGCTCGAACATAGCTGCAATCCTCGAATGCAATCCCCTCTCCAAAACCGGCATGTCCCCAATGGCCCGCGGCTTGCTCCCTCTTGATCAACTGGGCCGCGGTTTCCCGTTCGACCGAAACCCAGGCGGGCAGGGGAATCTTCACGGAAAGGAGACTCGTATGCAGCAAAATCACAACAACGGAGTGCTTGCCAAAGAAATCACCATCTTGCTGTTTGGAGCAGGGGTTGGCTATGTGGCTGGAATCCTGCTGGCTCCGCGCACGGGAAACGATACCCGTGGCAGCATTCTGGCGAAAGCCAGGAAAGGCCGCGAGTTCATTCATCAACGCAGTATCGAATTGCGGGATAGGGCTTCGCAGATAGCCGGGCGCGGCATCAATACCCTCTCCACCCGCCAGGACGGAGTGAAGGCAGCCCTCGACGCTGGCCGAAGAGCCTATCGCCGCGAGGTCGAACGTGAAACCGCTGGCGCCTGAGGAGCCGTCCGCCCGCTGTGCAGCGGCCGGCCCGGCCGGCTTCATGCTGCCCGGTTCGACTTGTCACCTGGCGTCATAGCCCTTCAACCGCCGAATCCATATATTGCGGTACCTCACCTCGTGATGATGGTTTTGCAGCAGCAGCGGTTCCTCCTCCCCATGTGGAGAATACACGGCAACCTTCGCGTGCACGACGTGACCCAGAATCTCTTTGCGGTGCTGCACCAGAACGCCGTTATGGATCACCGTTATGTACGCCGGCTTCACCACCATGCCGGCGGCGAAAACCGGAGCCTCGAAGAAGATGTCGTAGCTTTGCCACTCCCCTTCCTTCCGTGAGGCATTCACGAGCGGCGGCCACTGCCCGTAAATGGACCCCGCCTGCCCGTCTGCATAGGTCACGTTCGTGAACGATTCGAGCACCTGGATTTCATAGGCGCTCATCAGCATTACACCGCTGTTGCCCGCGTCCTGCCCTTTGCCTCTCTCCCCTGCCGGAATCATCCACTCCACGTGCAACTGGCAATCGCCGAACTTGTCTCTCGTGACAAGGTCTCCTCCTCGCGGATCCACCTCGAAATATCCGTTCGCCACCTTCCACGTCGAGGCCGCTGTCTTACCCTTCGACGCCGTCATTCTCCATTTCGAGAGATCCTTCCCATCAAACAGCACCACCGCATCCGACGGCGGCGCGCCTAAAACACTCCCCGGCGTCACCTTCGGCGGGTGCGGACGCGAGATGTCATGCACCCGCCAGGGTTGCCCCGGCAGGAATGGGGTGTTGTCGTACCCGAGCGAGTGGTCCACTTTGGGCTTGGCCGCGGCCTGCCCGGCGAGGACATCGGAATCGAGTAGAGCGAGCGTCACCGTGAGGACGAAGAGTGATCGGAAGATCATAGTGCGAGAATTCCCTTCCACATTATTTCAATGCCGGCGCCTGCTCGGCAATCCTTGCTGCTCCTCGCCTTGACCACGGCACTCCCGGCAGTGTACCCTCAGCTTTCGAAGTCGATATGATTCTCCCAACCACCTACTGGGCCGCCTTGCTTTTGTCCATCCTCTCCATGATTTGTTGGGGCTCTTGGGCCAACACGTTCAAAATGTCCGGCGCCAAGTGGCGATTCGAGCTCTTCTACTTCGACTACGCCTTCGGCGTTCTCCTCGCGGCTTTCGTGGCGGCTCTTACCCTGGGCCAGTTCGGAACGGAATTGTCCTTCATCGACAACATGCAGGTCACCGGCAAACGACAGATCGCCTATGCTCTCGTGGCGGGAGGCGTGTTCAATCTCGCCAATATGCTTCTGGTGGCGGCCATCTCCCTCGCCGGCATGTCCGTGGCTTTCCCGGTCGCCATCGGCCTTGCTCTGGTCATCGGAGTCGTCCTCAACTACATCATCAATCCGCAGGGAAACCCCACCCTCTTGTTTGCCGGGGTCTGCCTTGTCCTCATGGCTATCCTGTTCGACTCCATGGGTTACAGCGCCCACAGCCGCGCGCAGGCGGAAAACAAAGGGAAGAAATCCAAGGGTTCAGCCAAGGGCATTATTGTGAGCCTCATCAGCGGCATTCTCATGGGTACTTTCTACCCCCTCGTCGAACTCTCAAAAACCGGAGATATCGGGCTTGGTCCCTACAGCGTGGCCGTCTGCTTCTCCATCGGCGTTTTCTTCACCACTTTTGTCTTCAATATCTACTTCATGAATCTCCCCGTTCAGGGCAAGCCCGTTGAGTTCTCGCAGTATTTTAAAGGCGCCGGCCGGCAGCACCTGTTGGGCGTCCTCGGTGGAGCCATCTGGTGTACCGGCGCCATTGCCAACTTCGCCGCCGCCAGCGCTCCCAAGACCGTGCAGGTCGGGCCGGCCATCAGTTATGCGCTCGGCCAGGGAGCCACCCTCGTCAGCGCGCTTTGGGGCCTGTTCTACTGGAAAGAATTTCAAGGAGCCGAATCGAAAGTCAATAGACTGCTCTCGCTGATGTTGCTGTTCTTCATCGCCGGCCTGACCCTCATCTCCATCGCCCCGCTCTTCGCGTCCTGACCGGCCCTTCCGCAGCCTGACCTGGCGAAAGTCAGGCTAATACCGCTTCATGAACGATTGAAACCCGCCGGCATCGAGATTCCTCTTGATGTTCTCCGCATCGGCGGGATTCGTCACCGGCCCCACCAGCACCCGCCTCAGGTTTCCCGATTGTGCCGAAGCGGTGCGTGCACGGAATCCATGCTTCGTCAGGTATTCCACGAAAACGGCCGCTATGCCCCGGTCAACCACGCCCACTTGCCAGTACGACTCCCCTTGGGCCGGTTCCGCGGGTTCCGCCTCAGTTGCCCCCAACGCCGCCGCTGCTGCCGGCCTCGCCTGGGGGACAATCGCCGCCTTACTCACTGGCAGCATCTCCGCATGAGCTTCCATGGGCCCCGGCGCTCTTGTCACCTCTTGCGTTGCCGGCCGTACCGGGTCGACAAAGATCGCCGGCGCCGGTTCCGCCTTCTCCTGAGCCTTCATCTGCGCCGCCGTAATCGAGCGGCCGCAAACATACGCAAGCGTCGAGACCAGCCCCATCACCACCAGAAACATGCAACAAACAGCGATCAGTTGCCTCTGGCCAAGCACAACTGCGAGTTGATCATCGTGGGTTTGCGTCATGAACTTAGCAATCGGTGGAGCTAGGAAAAAACATTAGGCCCCCCTAGGGAAAATCCTCGCCCGAATCGCCTTCTTGCCCATACAGTTTTCCGGACATTCTTCCGATCCCCACTCCAGTGCCCGACTTTCGGCAGCTACGCCTCGAATCCCTTCGCGCCTCCCAAAACAAAGACGGTGGCTGGGGCTACCTGCCCGCGCGCCAATCCTGGCTCGAACCTACCTGTTATGCCTTGCTCGCTCTCTATCAGGACCCCGCATCGGCGTCCGCCTGGGAGCGTGGCTGGAGCCTGCTCCGCTCCTGGCAACTCCCCGGCGGCGGATGGCGCCCGGCAGCACCCGTGGCCGCTGCCTCCTGGGCGACCGCGCTCTGCGTCACTTTGCACTGCATCCAGGAAAGCTACGATTCTTCTTTTGAACGTGGTCTCCATTGGCTCATCGGCTCGAAAGGCTCCGAAGGCGGATTGCTCGAACGAGCCATGAATGCCGTTCAGAAACTTCCCGTGGAATACGACCGCCGCTGGAAAGGTTGGCCATGGAGTCCGGATGCCGCCAGTTGGGTCGAGCCCACCGCGCACTCCCTCCTCGCACTGAAGAAAGCCACCCGAAAGGTCTCTGCCGGCGCCATCGCTCAGAGGATCGACGAAGGCGAACGGATGCTGCTCGACCGGCGTACAGAGGATGGAGGTTGGAATCATGGCAATCGGCGCGTCTACGACGTGGATCTCCCCTCCTACCCCGAAACCACCGGCATTGCCTTGACTGGCCTCCAGGGATGCACCCGGGACAATCTGCATCGCTCCCTCGAATTGGCCCAAAAGTACTGGATGGAAACAAGTTCTTCCCTCGCCAAGGCATGGCTCGCCATCGTACTGCGCAACCACGGCAGGGATCTGCCCGCGCCTCCGGATCCATCTCCTCCAGGCAGCGACGTGATGGTAACCGCTCTCGAGGCTCTCGCCTGTCCCAACGGAGGCCACCAATGGCTCAAGATCGCCTGAAACTCCCCCGGCGTGGTTTCCTCCCCTTGGCCGGGGCTGCACTCCTCGACGGATGTGCCTCTCCGCCTCCCTTGCCCAGGCAACCGCCTGGCTCTTCCGCTGTCTTCGTCGCCAAGGCCTCCTCCTATTCTCAGGAACTTGCCGCCATCCTCGAAACCGGAGCCAGGACATGCGGTCTCTCCGTCAAGGGAAAGAGTGTTCTCCTCAAACCCAACCTTGTCGAATTCGATTCCGCCACCACCATCAATACCAACGTCGCCCTCCTGGCCGCCGCCATCGAAACCTTTCAGAAAATGGGCGCCGCCGAAGTGCGCATCGGCGAAGGACCCGGTCATCGCCGCGATACCATGTTTCTCGCCGAAGAGGCCGATTACCGCAAAGGCCTCGCTCGCTTCGACCACCTCTTCGTAGACCTCAACCGCGACGATATCACCCCGGTGCGCAATTTCGCCGGCCAGCCAGAGTTCTTCTTCCCCAAGTCCGTCCTCGCCGCCGACCTCATCGTCTCCATGCCCAAGATGAAGACACACCATTGGACCGGGGCTACGCTCTCGATGAAAAACTTCTTCGGCCTCGTCCCCGGAGCCATTTACGGCTGGCCCAAGAACCTCCTTCATCAAATCGGCATTCCCAAGTCCATCGTTGCCCTCAACCGCGTCTTCCGCAATACCTTCGCCATTGTCGACGGCATTGTCGGGATGGAAGGCAATGGACCAATCCAAGGCACCCCAAAAAAGTGCGGCGTGATCGTCATGGGACATAACCTGCCCGCCGTCGACGCCACCTGTTGCCGCATCATGGGAATCGATCCACAAAAGCTCGAATATCTCCAGTTGGCTCGGGAGTTAGGGCACATCGATTCCGCCCGCATTGAACAGCGTGGAGAACCCATCGGCTCCGTCCAAACCTCCTTCCGCCTGATTGAGGCTTTTCACGATGCCCGCTTGGCGTAAGGCGCTTTTCGCGGCAGCCGCTGCTGCTCTCCTCACTGCCTATTTCATCGCCTGGCGCGCCCCCGCCGCCGGCACCTACAACGACGACGGTGTCTACATGGTCACCGCCAAGGCCTTGGCCGAGGGCAAAGGCTACCGCATCATCAGCCTCCCTTCCGAAATCCCTCAAACCAAGTACCCCGTTCTGTTTCCCCTCCTGCTCTCCGGCATCTGGAGGCTGGCTCCCGATTTTCCTTCCAACGTGCCGCTTCTCAAGCTTCTTCCGCTTACCGCCGCCTTCGCTTGGTTCTTCCTCTCATGGCTTCTGTTGCGCAACGAGGGCGCATCCCCCAGCCTCGCCGCTTCCCTCTGCCTGCTCACCGCTGGCTCGGCCTGGGTAGTCTACATGAGCAATGCCATGCTCTCTGAGACTCTCTTCGCCGCCCTCACCACCGCATCCCTGCTCTTTCTCCGCCGCGCCGAACGCCAACCAAATTGGCGCGACGTGCTCCTCGGAGCCTTCTTTGCCGCACTCGCCTTCCACACGCGTAGTGCCGGTGCCGCGCTTCTCATGGCTGCCCCTTTCCTGCTTGTCTCGAAACGCCTCTTGCGCCATGCGGTGCTGTTCTCTGCCGTTGCCGCTGCATTGTGCCTGCCCTGGCTTCTTTGGATCGCTTCAAATTCCTCTCTCCCCACAGCGAACGCCGCCTACTACTCCAACTCCAACTACCAGGGTTGGAACATTCTGATGAACTTCACCTGGTTTCAAAAAATTCACATCCTTTCCCTGAACGCCCTCATGGTCTTCCTCACCCCAGGACTTCTCGCCGGACTCCCCATGAGCCTTGCTTCCCTCATCCCGGCCGCGCTGGCGGGAGGCGCGGTCTTTGCGGGAATATTCCGTGCGGAGCGCTCCATTCTGCCCGCTTTCCTTTCCGCCTACCTCGCCCTCGTCCTGTGCTGGGCCTGGGGTCCCCTGCGGCTCCTCGTGCCGCTCCTCCCGATGCTCTATTGGTATGGGTGGAGATCGCTCTCACGCAAGACCGCCGCGGCAAACGTGTGCGCCGCCCTCGTCTGCCTCACCTGCGCGCTCTCCCTCGCTCAGGCATCCGCCAAAACAGTCCGTCTCGGCGATCCGCAACCCAATCTCCACCCCTCCGACGGCTGGTATCCTCTGACGGCCCTCCTGGATTGGACAAGAAAACACACTCCGCCTGCCGCAGTTCTTGCCGGAAACCTCGACCCACTTTACTACTTATATACCGGCCACAAGTCCATTCGCAGCTTCTCCACTCAGCCCTATTCCCTCATCTATTCCCATTCCACAGACCCCATTGGCGTCCCACAGCAACTTCTCCACGATCTTCAAGTTGCGGGCGCCTCCTTCTGGATTCGTACCCCCAACTCCACCTTCCTCGAAGGACCACACCTCGAGCAGGCCCAAATCAAACTCAGCCAGGAATTTCCAGGCACGGTGCTCCCACTATCCCCGCCGGTTCCCCAAACCCATGGCATTTATGCCATTCACGTCCCTAACCCGCTTCTCTCCACCACCAGCAATGTCCTGCCTGCCTTGTTTCGCTAGTGCACCCTCCCTCCCTCCCTCTCTCTTTCCCTCCCCAGACACAAGGGAATCACCTTACTGCGGTCCTGTTTTCCCGCCTACTGTTCCTCTACCATTCTTCTATTTACGCTCTCCTTATCGATCAATTCCCTAGGGAAGATTCCATGCTTATTTAGCATGCATTCACTGATTCCCCCACCACCAACCCCGATGTTACCCTCGAACTAGGCTTGCATGCTTAATCCCTAAAACGAGGAGAGGAAACCACATGAATCACATCGTAACCATGATCTGGAAGCTGCGAATCTGGAAGGACACCCGCGGCCAGGATCTCATCGAGTACGCATTGATGGCAGGCTTTGTCGCCGTCGCTGCCGGCGCAATCATGCCCAACATTTCCGCCAGTATCAGCACAATCTTCGGCAAGATCGATTCCGTCATGACACAGGCCGCCGCCGGCAGTTAATAGCAACATTGAACTGTCAGTTTCTCCAGGCGGAACGTGGTGATCACCCGTTCCGCCCTCTTTGCGTTTGTGCTCTCTTTCTTTGAAATGTAATGTCCTACTGTGTGTCCCTCGGTTGTCCGTTAGGTGGATTCAGTTAGCATCTAGGGAGTTCGGCTGATTCTTCCTGCCTCGCCCAAATGGTACTGTTATTTCAAAGCTAAACATACACTCTGCCCTTTGCAGGGAAAGGTAATCAGCATGAAGAACATTGTGAACCTGGTTTGGAAGCTGCGCATCTGGAAGGATACGCGTGGTCAGGACCTCATTGAATACGCGTTGATGGCCGGTTTCGTGGCTGTGGCGGCGGGCGCGATTATGCCCAACATTTCCGGCAGCATCAGCACCATCTTCACGAAGATCGGTTCGGTGTTGACCCAGGCTGCTGCTGGGAGCTAACCCAGGCCATAATATTGGGAAGGCGCTGCTGCTTCCTAAACTGCGCAGCCAGCACGGAATTGGGCGGGAGGCAACCCCTCCCGCCCTTTTTCTTTCTCCCCCTCTCCACTCTCATCCTCCCCTGAATCGCACACCTTCTCCCCAGCGTCTGTTATCTTGACGGTAGCGTTATGGACCAAGGAGCCCAATCTTCCCCCCACATTGCCGGCAGCATATTTGGATTGCGCCTGTTCGGGGTCCCCGTCCGGTTCCATTTCACCTTCGTCCTCCTGGTAGTCGCTCTTGGCGCCGTCGGCCTCCAAGGGCCTTCGGGAGCCGAGGCCGCCATCTACATACTCGCTTTGTTTGCCTCCGTCCTCGTCCATGAACTCGGCCACGCCCTCGTCTCCAGACGCTACGGCATCAAGACCATCGAAATCGTCATGTTCCCCATCGGAGGCGTCGCCAGGCTCGAGCGCAATCCCAAACCCAAGGAAGAACTGTGGATTGCCCTTGCCGGTCCCGCCGTGAACATTGTCATCGCCGCGCTCCTCGTCGCCACCGCCGTTTCCCTCAACCGTACCTTTGACTGGGAGAAGGCCTTTTCCCGCAGAGGCGGCGATATGTTGAGCCAGGTGGCCATCGGCAACATCATCCTTGGCGTGTTCAATCTTCTTCCCGCGTTTCCCATGGACGGCGGCCGCGTTCTGCGCGCCATGCTCGCCATGAAACGCGGCGAAGCGGAAGCCACCGCCGTCGCCGCCCGCGCCGGACGCTTCCTCGCTATCCTCATGGGCCTCTACGGGCTCGTTGCCGGCAACTTCGTTCTCCTCTTCGTCGCCTTCTTTGTTTATCTCGGCGCCGTCCAGGAGACTGCCGCCGTGATGGGCCGCGCCCTCACCCAGGGCGTCCCGGTGAGCGAAGCCATGATCACCGACTTCCGGACCCTCTCGCACGGCCAGACCATCCGCGACGCCGCCAACCTTCTGCTTGCCACCACTCAGCAGGACTTCCCCGTCGTCCTCGGCGATCAGGTCCTTGGCCTGCTTGGCCGCAATGGGCTCCTCCGCGCCATGGCGCAGGACGGCCCCGAGGCCTACATCTCCGGAGCCATGCAGCGCCAGTTCCTCTCCATTTCTCCGCAAATGGACCTCTCCGAGGCCATGCCTCTCCTCTCCCAGGCGGGCAACGTGGCCCTCGTCATGGATGACGACAAGCTGGTTGGCATGTTGACGGGTGAAAATCTGATGGAATTCCTCATGCTCCGCCGCCTCGGCATGGGGCATCGCGGATGAGCCGCCCCCGTCATCGCGCTGTCATCATCGGAGGCGGTTTCGCGGGACTCTACGCCGCCAAAGCCCTCCGCCGCGCCCCTGTTGATCTGACCGTCATCGATAAACGCAACTTCCACCTCTTTCAGCCCCTTCTCTACCAGGTCGCCACCGGCGGACTCTCCCCCGGCGACATCGCCGCCCCGCTCCGCGCCGCCCTCCGCCGCCAGCGCAATACCGAAGTCGTCCTCGGCGAGGTCACGGATCTGGACGTCACAAACCGCAAAGTGCTGCTTTCCGACGGGAGCGCCCTGGATTACGACTCTCTCATCCTTGCCACCGGAGCGCGGCACAGCTATTTCGATCACCCCGAATGGGAGGCCAAAGCTCCCGGCCTCAAGACCATCGAGGATGCCACCGAAATCCGCCGCCGCATACTCTACGCTTTCGAAGCCGCGGAACGCTCCGCCTCCACCGCTGAGCGCCAGGAATGGCTCACCTTCGTCATCATCGGAGCGGGTCCCACCGGCGTCGAGTTGGCGGGCGCAATCGGCGAAATCGCCAACAGGACGCTTCGCGAGGAGTTCCGCCGCATCCGGCCCGAGGAGGCGCACATCCTCCTTCTCGACGCCTCACCCCGCGTCCTACCCGTCTACCCCGAAGACCTGTCCCACAAGGCCGAGCGCTCCCTCATCCGCCTCGGCGTCCGTACCCGGAGCGGTGTCCGCGTCGCCGGCATCAACGACACCGGCGTCACCATCCACACCGGTCAGTCAGAGGAACACATCACCACGCACACGATCTTCTGGGCCGCCGGCGTCCAGGCTTCCTCCATGGGCCGGATTCTCGCCAACCGCACCTCCGTCCCCCTCGACCGCGCCAGCCGCGTCATGGTTTCCCCGGATCTCACCATCCCCGGACACCCCGAAATCTTTGCCGTCGGCGACCTCGCCCACCTCGAGCACGACGGCAAGCCCGTCCCGGGAGTGGCGCCGGCAGCCATGCAGATGGGCCGCTATGCCGCCCGCGCCATCCTCGCCAGGATCAATGGCAGCCCCGCCCCCGGCCCCTTCCGCTACGTCGGCAAAGGAAACCTCGCCGTCATCGGCCGCGCCGCCGCCGTAGCCGACTTCGGCGCCATTCACATCAGCGGCTACCTCGCCTGGCTCGCCTGGCTGTTCATCCACCTGATGTACATCGTCGGCTTCCAGAACCGCGTCCTCGTCTTCATCCAGTGGGGCTTCCACTACTTCACCTTCCACCGCGGAGCCCGCCTCATCACGGGGAAGTAAGCTTAGTCGGTTCGCAGCATGGACGCCGGATCAATACGCACCGCATGAATCACGGGAGGCACGGCTGCCGCCAGCGCTGCGGCGAAAATCGATAGCGCCGGCAACACCAACATCCCCATATCCGTCGCCTTGACGTGATACAACACCGACTCCACATACCGCTGCGATCCGATTCCCGCCGCCAGTCCCACCAGCGCGCCCGCTCCCAGCATCACGAATACTTCCGCCGTGATACGCCAGGCTACATCGCCCGCCTTAGCGCCGAGCGCTATCCGGATGCCGATCTCCCGCCTCCGCTGTACCACAATGTAGTTCAGCACTCCGTAAAGCCCCACTCCTGCCAGCACCAGTGCCGCTGTGGCGAAAAACAGTGACAGCACGGCTAGTAGCCGTTCGCGAACCGTGTGCTGTTCGATGAGCTCCTGCTGCGTGCGGATATTGCTCACGCGGAATTCTGGCCGGGCCCTTACCATTTCCCGGCTCAGCACCGGAGCCATTTTCATCGGATCACCCGCCGTTCGCACCACCACCGTGGCCCAATCGGACTCCGCTGCCTGATCCAACCGGTGCGATGTCCGAAATGGCAGATACACCGTCGGCTGGATCGCCTCCCGCATGTCGCGATACCGCGCGTCACGAACATATCCCACAATGATCGCCGTCTCGCGTTTCTTCTCCACAATACGTTCCAACGACCGCCCTACAGGATTGCGCCCCTCGAAATACCGCTTGGCAAACGATTCGTTGACGATGGCCACTTGTGGCGAGCTCTCCTCGGGCCGGAAGTCCCGCCCATCGAGTAGCGGAATGCGCATCGCCTCCAGCCAGCCTGGAGATACAGCCAGAAAATACGGAGCCCTTCCCGACGGCGGCCGGCCGTCCACCCACACCTCGGATGTCCACTCGTTCCCGAACATCAGCGGCCATCCGCAGATCGCCGCACCCTCCACTCCGTTTACCTGCCGCAGGCGCTGCAACACCTCGTCCCAGCGTTCAAAGGGCTGAACAGTTTTCGCTGTCGCCTCGAGCGTAAGTACCCGCTCCGGCGAGAAACCCAACGGCTGGTGCGACAGACGGTCGAAGGTCGCCACGAACAGCCCCGCTACGAAATGCACCACAAAGCAGAACGCCACCTGCGCGGCGATGAGGCCGTTCATCAAGCGCCGCCGCGAATGGGGGTTCTCGCCGCCTCGCAGCACGCTCATCGGTCTCACGGCCGAAGCGCGCAACGCCGGTCCCAGCCCGAACAGGATCGCCACCACCATCGTCAACACAGCCGCAAACCCGAGCACCCGCCAGTCCGCCGGCAACATCAGCCGGGCAGGGTCGTCCGGCGGATTGATTCGGCTCACCACGAAAGGCGCCGACCACCACGCCAGCGCTCCTCCCAGCAGGGAAGCGAGCAGCGCGATCAGTACGCTTTCCACCAGCACAAGTTGCACCAGGCGCCAGCGCCCTGCGCCGATCGAAACGCGCAGAGCCATCTCGCGTCCCCGCGCGGCCGCTTGCGCGGTCTTCAGATTCGCAACGTTCGCGCAGGCGATCAGCAGCACCAGCACCACCACCACTCCCAAAATCGCCAGCGGCCGCCGGTACTTTCGCTGCATTCCCGAAACCCCTGCCGCCCCAGGCTCCAGCGACAACGCGGCGTTGACGTACTCGTCCAGCCGCTCCTTCCGCGCCTCCGAACTCCACTCCTGTGCTCTCGCCTGTCGGAATGCTACCTGCGCCGCTTGTAGTTTCTGCCGTACCTGCTCCTCGCTTGCCCCGCGCCGCAGCCGGACCCAAGTCCGGAACCAGCCCCAGTTCGGGTTCCCGATCGCTCTCGCGTTCATCATCGTCGGCACGTAGATGTCCGTGAGCGTTCCTGTCTCCGTGCCCGTGAATCCCTCCTCGAGCACTCCAACAATCTCGTACGCCTGCCCCATGCGGAACGTTCGTCCAATGGCTTTGGGGTCTCGCCCGAACCGCCGGGTCCAGTAATCGTAGGAAAGAACCGCATAGGGGTGCGCTCCCGGCTTCCGGTCGTCCTCTGCCGTCAGCAATCTTCCCGCCGCGGGCTTCAACCCCAATGTGGCAAATGTCCATCCCGATACATACTGGCGGAAGACCCTCTCCCTCTCCTCATCCGAACCATACGTCACTCCAACCCGGCTCGAATAGGAGATTGCCATCAACTCCGCCTGCCCCTTCACCGCCTTCCGCAATTCGCCGAACAGCGGATATTCGAAGCTATCCCCCATCTGGCGATTGCCGCCATTGTCGAAATAGGGATACGCGAGAAAACGCAGCCCCTCCAGCTCCGCCACCGGCAAAGGTCGCAGCAGCATCGCATCGATCAGCCGGAACGCCGCCGTGCATGCCCCCATCGCCAACCCAAGCGATACGATCGCCGCCAGCGACACTGTCTTGTTCTGCCACAACTGCCGCCACCCGAATCCCACATCCGCGGCTAACGATTCGAGCCACGCCGCCAGCTTGATGTCCCGGCTCTCTTCCCGATGCCGCAACAGCGAACCGAACGCCCGTCGCGCCTCCTCCGGATCGCGCCCCTCTTCCATTGCCTCCTCCATATGCGACCGCAACTCTTCGTCGATTTCGCCGCCTGCTTTCTCGCGGCGGAACACATTCCGGATCCGGGAAAGGTACGACATCTCATGCCATCCGCAACACCCGGTTTACCGCCGAGGTCACCGCCTGCCACCGCGATTCTTCCGAAGCCAGTTGTTTCTTCCCCGCCGCCGTCAATTCATAGATGCGCGCCCGCCGCCCGCTTTCCTTCGCGATCCACTCCGCCCGGATCCACCCCGCTTCTTCCATCCGGTGCAGCGCCGGATACAGCGACCCCTCCTCCACGCGCAACACCTCCTCCGACATTTCCTGAATGGCGGTCATGATGGCGTAGCCGTGAAGCCGCGGACGCCGCGAGAGAGTCTTGAGTACCAGCAGATCCAGAGAGCCTTGCAATGAGTCGGTCTTTTTCATACCTAGACTTCTTATTATATAGAGGTCTTTGCATCTGTCAACCCTCATCGCACCTCCGCCCCTCCGTTCCGGGGGAGTCCTGCTGGCTTACAGTTGGGCCGCTACGCCGCCGGCGCCGTCCTCTCCAGACTCAACGGCTGTCCCGCCTCGCCGTCATCGGCCGTGCCTCCGCCGTGACCGGCTTCGGCGCGCCATTCATATCCGCGGCTACCTCGCCTGGGTGGCATGGAAGCCCCACTGGATGAAGACGATCTCACGGTTCTGGAAGCCGGCAATGTAACAACAGATGCGGGGCAGGCCTCATCACCGGCCAGAATAGGTTCCCCGGTCCGCGCATGTTAGTCGCCTCGAAGTGCCGCGCCGGGATCAATCCCCGCGGCCCCGCGGGCGGCTATCCAGCAGGCTGTAAGCGCCACTCCCACAATCAGCACGAACGCGCCGCTCAACGTCCAGGGATCATGAGGCCCTACCTCAAACAGAAGCGAGGAGAGCAAACGGGTGGCGGCTGTCGCGCCCATCAACCCGAACAGTGCTCCGATTCCGATCACCCATGCGCCGGATTCCATCACCATGCGCACAATGTCACCCGGCCGCGCACCCAAAGCGAGCCGTACGCCGAACTCATGTCTGCGGTGCGACACTGTGTAAGCGATCACCGCGAACGTCCCTGTCGACGCCAGCACCAGGCCGACGGCCGCAAAAATGTTCAGCAGCAGCATGTAAAATCTCGGTTCCGCGATCTGTTCGTCAAAAACATCGTCCAGGGCGGCAATCTCGGGCGGCGGCGCTCCCGGATCCATGTCCCGCACGGTAGACCGGATCACTGCCGAAAGATCGGGAAGTTTGACGCCTGCTCGCACCACCACAGCCGAAGCGTACCCCCAGCCCCCCATGAGAGGAGCATAAGCCTGAGGACCCGGCGCGCGCGCGACACCCATCACCCGGGCATCGCCCACAACACCGACAACCCGCATCCTGCCGACACGCCTGTAATTGCTGTCCACAATCCTATCCATCGGATCATCCGCGCCGAACAGCACACGAGCGGCGCTTTGATTGAGAATCAGCGGGACAGGCTTTGAAGACGAATCAGCCGGTTCGAAATCCCGTCCGGCCAGCAATGGTATTCCGGCTGTACGGAAGTAGTCAGGGTCGACGTCGCGTCCCAATGCATCGACCTCGCGCACTACCCCGTCGCGAACATAGCGAAGCAGGTAGCCGCCGGCATTCGGCGTGAACGGTGCGCTGTTGGTGACGCTCGCCGATTCCACTCCCGGTACCCGGCGAATCCGTTGAACAAGTTCGCGAAGATACAGGGCCGCCTTCGCTCGATCGTGCAGTAGGGGTGTGTCAGATGGCTGGACCCTGAAAACGTGGGACCGCGAAAAGCCGAGATCCACGTTCAGCAAACGAAAAATCGTGTTCGTCATGAGTCCGGCGCCGCTCAACAAGACCATGACCAGAGCCACCTGCGCCGAGACCAGCATCTTACGGAAACTCTGCCCGCTGAGCCGTCCGGTGCGCAGTTCACTGCCGTTCAGGCTGCTGATGAAATCGCGCCGGGAAGCCTGCAGGGCGGGCCCAAGGCTGAACAGAATCCCGCTCACCAGGGAAACACCGAACCCGATGAGAAGGAAGCCGCGATCCACCGTGATCTCTTCCACGCGCGGGATGGCTATACCTTGGATAGCGGGCACGGCGCGGACAGCCGTATAAGCCAGAGCCATCCCCGCTGATCCTCCGAGGAATACCAATAACAGACTCTCCGTGAGCACTTGGATCGCCAGGCGCGACCGGGCGGCGCCCATCGCGGCTCGGATCGTCATCTCGCGCCGCCGTTCCGTACCTCGCGCCAGCAGTAGGTTCGCGAGATTGGCGCAGCCGGTCAATAACAGGAATCCGGCGGCGCCCGCGAGCATGAGCAATGTTCCCCGCACATCCGCGGCCAGCCATTCGCGCAGCGGTCTTACGACAGCGGCCGGCACTCGATACCGCAAACCATCGTGACGGAGTTGATCCGTCAAGGCGTCCATTTGGGCCTGTGCCGCGTTTCGGCTCATCCCCGGCCGGAGCCGGCCAATCACCAAAGTATCTCCGAAGCCGCCGCCTCGCACGTCACGACGCGCCGTCAGCGGGATCCAAACCTCTCTCCGGCCGAAGGTGGGGAAGCGCACACCGGGCGGAAGAACGCCAATGATGGTGAAATGGCGGTTGTCGAGATGAATGCTTTGCCCCAAAACGCCGGGACTGGCAGCGAACTCCCGCCGCCAGAAGCCGTTGTCCAACAGAGCAATGTCGTCACGGCCCTTGCGCTCGTCCTCACCGGTAAACACACGGCCAATAAAGGCCTGCACGCCGGTCAGCGGGAAGAAATCAGCGCTCACCATGGCGTACGGCGCCTCCCGCGCTCCATCCGGACGCCGCAGGATCGTGGATAACGCGAGAGCAGCCGCGAAAAGGTCGAAGCTTTGTTGGCGGTCGCGCCATTCGGCGTAAAGAGAACTCTGCGGCTTGAAAACTCCGGACTCGGATGACGCCAGCACCGTCATAACCCTGTTGGAATCCGGAAACGGAAGCGCGCGGAGCGCCACTGCGTTGACGACGCTGAAAATCGCGGCCGAGGCTGCGATCCCGAGCGCAAGGGTCAGAACAGCAGCGGCGGCGAAGCCGGGATTGCGGCGCAGAATGCGCGCGCCAAGCCGGAGGTCTTGAAGCAGCATCATGGTCCCAGTGTCCGTCAACCCTCCCGCAACGGCAACCGCCTCCCCACCATCCGGAACACTGCCCACAACGCCCCCGCCGCCGCCACGTGCTTCAAGCTATGTCCGCTGACCACTCCCCCGCTCCAGGTGTAGATCCCCGCGTCCAGCCATTCAAACACCTTCGCCGCTCCATACAGGCCCGCCATCTGCCACATGCCCCCGCCTTTCGTGTATCTCGACGGAAACATCCACAGCATCAGCGGCAATACGGCCATCGGGTAGAACTGCACCAGCGCATAGAAGCGCAGGTCCCCCACTCCGGTCAGTTCTCCGCGCCGCCAAACCTCCACGCTCAGCATTCCCAACACCAGAAAAGGAGCCAGCAGCACCACTCCGGCGCGCGTGTGGATCCGCTCCGCTATCACCGCCGAAAGCACGCCCATGAACGCGAGCGTCATCGGCAGCCGGCCCCAGAAAAGCGTTTGGTTGTCCGGCATGGCATGGTAGTACGCGCTTCCGCAGCCGATGAGCAGGCTGCCCAATGCCGTCACCAGCCACGGCCACCGGTGCGCCGGGGTTTCCCATCGCGCCCGCTTCCAAGCCCACAAACCGTAAAGCCCCACGCCGCAGAACAGCACGTTCGTGGCCACGTTCCAGAAGTTGGGAATTCCGAAGAAGACGCGCCGGTCAGCGAAGTGGTGATAGGCAGGATTCTGGGCGATCGGGGCAGACGCCAGAGCGAACACAATAGCCGCGGCGGCCACACCGGCCAACACGCCGAGACGCCACCTCATGAGGCCGCCTCCTATCGCACGCCGGCAGCCGGGCGGAAGTGCAGGTCCACCGTATACACCAGCAAATCCACGCGCACAAAGTAACGCGCTTCGATGAAAACCCCGCCCTCGGATTTCGTCACCCGGATATGGTCCACCGGCACCGGAAGTCCAAGCCGCGATGCCTGGTCCGCCACCGCGGCCGTATACACCGCCGGATCCTGCCCTTTCTTGCTTTCATCAAAGGCTATCTGCTCGATGTATTGCTGCAGCCGCCAGTTCTGGAGATACGGCCGGAACAGCAGCCCGCAAAAACCCGCCAGCGCAAGCAGTACCGCAACGCCGGCCGCCAGCCGCCACCGCGCCACTCCCCGCTCGCCGAATTCTACCTCTTGTGGGTATCGAGCAACTCCAACTCTGTCCAAATGTCTTGATGTTCCGCCCAATCGTTTGGTTCTTTCCCTGTGAGATGCAGTTCCGGAACCTTCAGTGTCCCATGCCCGTAGGGGCAGATGTACTCTGTGTGCGGGCGCCCCGTCAGCAGGCGGCTCCACGAACCCCGCGCAATCGGCATGCGCAGCCGGCGCAGGCACGTCCGGCACCGGTATTTCTGGTCGAGCGCCGCCAGGTACACCAACCCCGCCGCTGCCAGCCAGAACCCGTACACCAGCGCCGTATACCAAAGATCATGCCCCATCTGCTCCAAATGTTCATACAGGAATGGCTGCGGCGCCGGCAGCAGTAGCCGGAACACCGGCCACACCGCGGACAACAACGCCGCAATCGCGATCAGTTTCGCAGCGAAGTAGCCCCAATATTTCATTCCGCTCGCCTCCTCATGCTCTCATCAGGTTGCGCACCACAAACCAGACATTTGCCGGTCTCTCCGCAAGCCGGCGCATAAAGTAGGGGTACCAGGCGTCTCCATACGGTACGTACAATCTAAGACGGTAGCCGCCCGCGGCAAGTTCCTTCTGAAGATCCCGCCGGATGCCGTACAGCATCTGGATCTCGAATGCCCCAGCCTCCAGCCTCCGCTCCCTCGCCTCCCGGAGCGCTTCCCGCACCATCCTTTCGTCGTGGCTCGCTATCGCCGGATACACTCCATCCGTCATCAGTTTCCTCATCAGGCGCAGGTAGTTGGCGTCCACCTCGTCTTTGCTTTGAAACGCCACCGCCGCCGGCTCGCGATAGGCCCCTTTACACAACCGCACCGGGATCCCTTCCTTGCACAACTGCTCGATGTCGGCCTCGCTGCGATACAGGTACGCCTGAATCACCGCGCGCACGTTTCCCGTCTCCGTGTGAACGCTGCGCACGATGGCCAGTGTCCGGTCCACGTAAGCGCTCGATTCCATATCGATCTCGATCCGTGTCCCCATCTCCCTGGCGCGTACGGCCAGTTGTCTCACGTTTTCCCGCGCGTGATGTTCGGAGACATCCAGCCCCATCTGCGTCAGTTTCACCGAAACCGTACTCCCTATTTCGCTATCGGCAATTCCGTCCAACGCCTTCAGATACGCATCGCGGCTGGCCCGTGCTTCCTCGATCGAAGTGACGTTTTCTCCTAAGTGGTCGAGAGTTGCCAGTATCCCTTCCTTCCGCAGCTTCTGGCACACCCCAAGGGCTTGTATCAGTGTGCGGCCGGCAACAAATCGTGATGTGAATCTCGCGGCGGAGGGAGAATTTTGCATCCAGTCCCTGAGCCAGTTCTGCCGGGACAAGGTCAAAAGCATGGTTCGCAGCATAAACGGAGTCTCTGGTAGGAGCCCACTTTCATGGTAGGCCTGATTTTGCTCGATGTCAGCAGGTATCCTGGGACGAAGACGCGACGCCCATGAAACGATTCGCCATCACAATTACCCTGATCTCGCTTGCCGTCCTGCTTGCCGGCGCCCGTGCCGCGCCCGCCCTCGCGCCCGCTTTCCGCGACCTGTTCAACGGAAAGGACCTCCGCGGCTGGATCAACGTCAATACCAACCCGGACACCTGGAAGGTCAAGGATGGCCTGCTCGTCTGTTCCGGCCACCCTATCGGCGTCATGCGCAGCGAAAAGCAATACGAAAACTTCATCCTCCATATTGAATGGATGCACATGGAGCCCGGCGGGAACTCCGGAGTTTTCGTTTGGAGCAACGCCCGCCCAAATCCGGAAAGCCGCCTCCCCAACGGCGTCGAGGTCCAGATGCTCGAACTCGATTGGCCCAACCTCCACAAGAAAGACGGCGTCACTCCGCCCATCGCGTACGTCCACGGCGAACTGTTCGGGGTCGGCGGCGTCAAGACCATCCCCGACAACCCGCACGGCGAGAGAAGCAAGTCCATCGAGAACCGCTGCAAAGGGCGTGGAGAGTGGAATACCTATGACGTCGTCGCCGTCGACGGCGTCATCAAACTCTCCGTAAACGGCAAGGTCGTCAACGGCATCAGCCGCTCGTCGCAGAAAAAAGGCTATCTCTGCCTCGAATCCGAAGGCGCCGAGATCCACTTCCGCAATATCAGGATCATGGAATTGCCTCCCGGCGTCACTTCCCCCGATCAGGCTGCCCCCGAATTGTGAACCGCCGCCGCCTCACCCGCAACCGCATGGGCTGGGCTTCGGAACAACTCAGCCCCCTGAGCGAGTTGTTCATCGAGTATGCCTCCCGCTGCTGCCGCGATGCATCCTCTCCCGCCCTCGACCTCGGCGCTGCCTATGGAGCGGCCGCGCTCGCCGCCCTTCACGCTGGATGCTATGTCATCGCCAACGACCTCGACGCCGCCCACCTCGCGGTTCTGGCAAGCCGCTTGGACGATACCTCCCGGCCGCGGCTCTCCATCCGCGCCGGCCGGTTCCCGCGCGAGATCGCCTTCGATTTCGCCAGCCTCGGAGCTGTCCACGCCTCCAACGTCTTCCATTTCCTTACAGGCAATCAACTCGACTTCGGCCTTCGCGAACTGGCCCGCTGGCTCCGCCCCGGCGCAAAGCTCTTCGTTCAGGCCGCTACTCCTTATCAGCAGCCCTTTGCCGCCTTCCTCCCGGAATACCACCGCCGCTTGGAGGCAGCCATGAAATGGCCGGGGTGGATCACGAAACTCAGCGCATTCTCCTCCCACAGGCAATTGAGCCAGATGCCCCGGTCCATCCACCTCCTCGATGACAACGTACTGTCCGCGGCCGCCCGCCGCGCCGGCTTCGAAATCGAGCGCGTCTGGCTCTACCGCCGGCCGGACCTGCCCGCCGGTCTCCATCTCGACGGCCGCGAATCCGTCGGCCTCATCGCGCGCCGTTCTCACTCATAGTGCAGCGCTCGCACAGGCTCCACGCTGATCGCCCGCCGCGCCGGAATCAAACCCGCCAGCAGCAGGATGCCCAACAGCATCATTGGAGCCATCCCGAACGTTGCCGGATCCTGGGGCGCCATTCCGAACAACTGCGTCTTCACAAATCGCGACAACACGAACGCCGCCGGCAATCCGATCCCGACACCCACTGCGCCCAGCCACGCCACGTCGCCGAGAACCAGCTTCCACACATCCGCCCGCCGCGCGCCCAACGCCATCCGGATTCCAATCTCCCGTGTCCGCTGGAGTACCCGGAACGCCATTACCCCGTACAATCCCACCGCCGCCAGCAGCGTCGCCACTATGCCGAAAAATCCCGCCAGCGCCGCCAGCATCCGCTCCACATAGATCGACTCGCTGATCTGCGCGTCCATCGTTGATCATCAACTTCCTTCCCACGATATCCCGCGCGCCGCCGAACCGCCGCATCCAATACCCGTAGCTCAATACCGCCGCCGGATGCGTCAACGGAGTTCGGTCTTCCTCCTCCAGGAACCCTCTCCCCAGCGTCATGCCCACGCCCAACACATCGAAGTAATTCCCCGAAACCACCTCCGCGTTCACCTGCGATGGCTGGATCGCCCACGCTTAAACTAACGGCCGTCGGATACCGCGCCACTACCCCGGCAAACACCGGGTTCCCTTCCAACACATCCTTGTAAAGCGGATAGCTGAACACGTCTGGCCCATACACGCGCCCGCGGTTCGGCGCCGGATTGGTCAACATCACCAGTTCCTGTGGCGCGCGCACCGGCAGCGTCCGCCATAACAACCGGTCCATCAGGCTGAACAGTGCTGTATTCGCGCCGATCCCCAGCGCCAGGGAAGATATCACAATGCCCGCAAACATCGGCGTGCGGCGCAGGCCACGGATCGCGTAACGCAGGTCCCGAGTCATCACCGTCAACAGAGCAATGCGCGTGCCAGTCCGAAGTCGCTCAAAACACAGCGCCGCCTTGTCCTTCGCTGTCCCGTTGTGAAGCGCGCCAGTCCCGGAACCGGACGCCTCCCTACAGCGTTGGGCCGTAGATCGGGATCGCTGCTCCCGTCACCTGCGACGCCTCATCCGAAGCCAGATACGCCAGCAGGCTCGCCACTTGCGCCGGCTTCACCCACTTCGAAGCATCGGCGTCCGGCATCGCCGCGCGATTCCCCGGCGTATCCATCGTCCCCGGCAGCACAATGTTCGCGGATATCCCCGTCCCCTTGTTCTCTTCCGCGATTGTCCGCACCAGGCTCACCAGCGCCGCTTTCGACACGTTGTATGCGCCGGCGTGCCTCACCGGATCCACCGCCGCCCTCGACCCCACCGCCAGGATCCGTCCCCACCCCTGCCGCCGCATGTGCGGCAGCACCGCGCGGAACACATGCAGCGCCGACCGGAAATTGATGTCCAGCATCTTGTCAAACACCGCGTCCCCGGTATCCTCCACCGCGCCGGCCATGACGAAGCCGCCCACCAGGTGCATCGCGATATCCAATCGCCCATGCTCGCCGGCAATCTCATCCGCCACGGTTTTCGCCGCCCCGGGATCCCCCATCTCCGCCGCATGCGCGACGAAGTTCGGATGTTCAAAGTCCCCCTGTTTTATCGACCGCGAAACGCCGATCACCTTCGCCCCCGCCTCCAAAACAGCCTGCGTCACAAATGTTCCCAGCCCCCCCTTGGCGCCGGTAATCAGCGCGATCCGTCCTTCCAGTGGTTTCATAGTTGCTCCTGTGCGTCTGATCTTATTCTGTTTTGCATGCGCCCCGCTCCCCCACCCCTTGCGAACGCCGGCGTCACCCAAAAGCCTGAGCGCATCAGGGAGCGGTATCGCGCGGAATCTTTCCTTGAAATTGAGATAGTAGATGCGCACGTCTTCGGTATACCGAATGGATTGAGTTCGGACTGCGCATCTGTTACCCCTTGATCGATCCTCGCCCGCGCAACCCCTCATCTGTAGGAAGATGCTCCTTATGCCCAATCCTCTCCAAATGGCCGTCATCGGCCAGGGACGCATCGGCGTCCTGCACTCCCTCCACGTCCAGGAAGTCGCCAACGAAACCGGAGCCTGCCGCCTCACCGCGGTCGTCGATACGCGCATGGACCGCGCCGAAGCCGCCGCCGCGCGCCTGTCCCGATCGCAGAGCACCCCGGTACGCCCATTCCCCAGCATCACCGCCATGCTCGAAGCGGGCGCCGCCGAAGCCAGCCTCATCGCCACCCCCACTGATTGCCACCGCGCGAACGCCGCTCAACTCGTCGCCGCCGGACACCGCGTCCTGCTCGAAAAGCCCCTCACCGGCTCCCTCGACGAAGACCGCGAATTCGCCCGCGAACTCGACGCGCATCACCCCAATGCCGTCATGCTCGCTTTCCAGCGCCGCTTCGACGCGCCGCTCCGCCACGCCAAACAGCTCATGGAAGAAGGAGCCATCGGCCGCGTCTTCAAAGTCGTCTCCATTCTCGAAGACTCCAACCCTGCCCCTGACGGCTACGTGAGCGGCGGCATCCTCGCCGACATGTCCGTGCACAACGTGGATGAGATCCTGTGGCTCCTCGGCCAGACTCCCACTGCCGCCGCCGCCATCGGCAACTGCCTCTATAGCCGCAAACTCAGCACCGCCGTCGAAGACTACGACGACGCCTTCCTCTACCTCTGGTTCCCCTCCGAACTCGCCGCCCAGGTCTCCGTCACGCGCAATCACATCTCCGGCTATCGCGTCGAAACCTGGATCTTCGGCGAGAAGGGCCAGATCCACGTCGGCCGCTTCGAGCAGAAGCCCCGCGACATCGTCGTCGAAGCCTACGGCCGCAGCGAAACCATCGCCTGCCAGATCTACAAACAGCGTGACTACGGCCAACGCCTGCCAGAATTCGTCGACCGGTTCGGCGATGCCTACAAAGCCGAAGTCGTCGAGTTCGTCGAGCGCTGCAACACCGGAGCCCCGTTCTCTGTCACCCACAACGACGGTCTCCGCGCCATGGAGGTCATCCACATGGGTTCGCAGCGCTTCGTCACTCCTCATGATGGAGAAAAGCCATGAAAGTGAACTGGAGCGGAGTCTTCCCCGCGCTCACCACCCAATTCAAGCCCGACCTCTCGCTCGACCTCGACGCCACCGCCGCCCATCTCCGGAAACTCATGGATGCCGGCATTCACGGCGTCATCCTGCTCGGCAGCGTGGGCGAGAACACCGCGCTCCTCTATGAGGAAAAACTCACCGTCCTCAACCACCTCCTCCCCATCGCCAAGGGCCGCATCCCCGTCCTCAGCGGAGTTGCTGAATTCACCACCGCCACGGCCTGCCGCTTCGCCCGCGATTGCGAAGCCCTCGGCCTCGACGGACTCATGGTGCTGCCCTGCATGGTCTACAAGGCCGATCGCCGCGAAGCTCTCACCCACTTCCGCGCAGTCGCCCGCTCGAGCAGCCTGCCCATCATGGTCTACAACAACCCGCCGTCCTATTCCGTCGACGTCACCCCGGAAATGTTCGCCGAACTCGCCGGCGAGCCAACGCTCGCCGCCATCAAGGAATCCTCCGGCGACGTGCGCCGCATTACAGACATCATCAACCTCGTGGGCAGCCGCTACATCCTCTTCAGCGGCGTCGACGACCTCGTGCTCGAAAGCGTGCTGCTCGGCGTTCAGGGCTGGGTCTCCGGCCTTGTCAACGCCTTCCCCGAAGAAAACCGCGCCCTATGGGATCTGGCCGCTTCCGGCCGTTGGCGGGAAGCCCGCGAACTCTACCGCTGGTATACGCCTCTCCTCCACCTCGATACCAGGATCAAGCTCGTGCAGTACATCAAGCTCTGCATGGCGGAAGTCGGACTCGGTTCGGAACTGACCCGTCCGCCGCGCCTCCCCCTCGAAGGCCTCGAGCGCGACGAAGTCCTCGCCATCATCCGCCGCGCCCTCGCTACCCGCCCTGACCTTGCCGCCGTCCGCTGAGCGCCGCCATGCAACGCGTCTCTGTCATCGATTCCCACACCGGAGGCGAACCCACTCGCATCGTCATCGCCGGCGGCCCTGATCTCGGCGCAGGCCCCATGGCCGAACGGCTCCAGCGTTTCCGCGCCCATCACGACGAGTTCCGTTCCGCCGTCGTCAACGAACCCCGCGGTTCCGATGTCATCGTAGGCGCGATCCTCTGCGAGCCTGTCGACCCGCACAGCGCCGCCGGAGTCATCTTCTTCAACAACGTCGGCTACCTCGGCATGTGCGGCCACGGCGCAATCGGCCTCATCGTCACGCTTGCTCACCTGAACCGCCTCGGCCCGGGCGAGCACGCCATCGAGACCCCCGTCGGCGTTGTCCTTGCCGTCCTCCACGAATCAGGCGAAGTCAGCGTCGCCAACGTGCCCAGCTATCGCAGCGCCACCCGCGTCTCCATCGAGGTCGAAGACTACGGTCCCATGACCGGAGACGTCGCCTGGGGCGGCAACTGGTTCTTCCTCGTCAACGATCATCATCAGCGGATCGCCCTCGACAACGTCGAACGGCTCACCCACTGCACTACACGCATCCGCCAGGCCCTCGAGCGCAACCACATCACCGGAGCCAGCGGCGGCCTCATCGACCACATCGAACTCTTCGGCCCTCCACAATTACCCCGCGCGGACAGCAAGAACTTCGTCCTCTGCCCCGGCCTCGCCTACGACCGCTCCCCCTGCGGCACCGGAACCAGCGCCAAACTCGCCTGTCTCGCCGCCGATGGCAAGCTCGCCGAGGACGAAGTCTGGCGTCAGGAAAGTATCGCCGGCAGTCTCTTCGAAGCTTCTTACCGCCTCGCCCCCGATGGATGCGTGCTGCCCACCATCAGAGGCTCCGCCTACGTCAATGCCGAGGCCACCCTTCTCCTCGATCCTCGCGACCCGTTCTGCATGGGGATCCGCCGCTGACCCGCACTGCCGATTTCCTCACCCATCGGAGCGGGCATCATCGGAGCCGCCGGCATGGGACACATCGTCGTCATGGATGGCCGCCGTCCACCCCTTCGGCCGAATCCAACAGCGCTCCGGGTGGCTCCGGACCCGCCCTCGAATTCCTCACCGGCTGGCCTGCTGAATCCGTGCGTCCGCCGCTGTTCCCCACCACGATGAGCCACCTCGCCTCCGAGTAACCCCCGTCTCCCACTCCAGAATCCGGATCCAACTCCGGCCGGCATACTCCACCCGCGCCACACGGAAACCCTGGCCCATGTACTCATCCAACATCCGCCTGTCCTCGGCCAATGAACTGTAGGGCGTCACCGCCATCGCCATGCTCCGCCACCCCCTCTCCGCGGCGCACCTTCGCAGGGAAGGAGCAAAGAAGCGGTAGAGGGCCAGCGATGACTCCGGAACCACCGTCACGCAATCCACCCTCGCCCGCTCCATCATTCGCGCAGCCGAGGCCCAGTCCTCGCGCGGTTTGCGGAACAGCGCGGCGTCGTTCCACACTGCCAGGCACAACACAGCCGTTCCCGCCAGCCATGCCTGCCACACATGCCTCTTAGACACGCTCCGCAGTCCCTCCGCGGCCAGCAACACCAGCCCCGGCAGCAGGAAGAGGAACTGCCGGATCGCAAAGAAATATCCGAACGCCGCGTCCGCGGCGAGCGCTCCCACCACGGGCATCACCGTGCAGCAGAACAGCAGCAGGCGCGTCTTGAAGTGGACCGCCGCCGACCGCATCCCCACCAAAGCCAACAGCAGCACCAGCACTGTCAGGACATATCCTCCGCCGCTTTGCTCCCTTAGCGCCAGCAGCAAGGTTCGAGGCGGAATCGTGTAGATGAGTTGCGCACGCCATGATGATTGCGCGTACACGAACCACGGCGCCGCCAGCGCCGCCGCTGCCGCCACCGCAGCGGTTGCACACCACCGCGCCTTCACGCACCGCGGCCCGTCCCAACAGGCGAACCACAACAGATGCCCCACCGGGACAAACAACGTGTACGGCTGCGTGAACAGTCCGGCCGCCACTGCCGCCGCATACACGATGCCGCGTCTCCAATCGGGACGCCGGCTCAGGTTCACTGCCGCAATCGTAGCGAGCACGCTGAGCAGCATCCCTTGCGAATAAGGCCGGGCCTCCAGCGCATAACGGAATTGCAGCGGCATGATCGCGAACAGCGCCATCGACGCCAGCCCCCATCGCAGCCGCAGACTCCTCGAGAGAGCGAGCAAAGCCAGACAGGCGCCTACGCTGCAGCAGACCGGCAGCAACCGCGCCGCCTCCACCGAATACCCCAGCGTCCGCAGTATCGCCCATTGCCCCAAATACCCGAGTGGAGCCCCTCCCGGATTCAACGCCACCCACTCGAGCAGCTTGCCGGTGCTGCGCTCCGTGGTCCCCAGCAGTTGCAGAATCTCGTCGAGCCACAAGGGCCGGAGCCCCATCAACGCGAACAGCGTACTCGCATACAGCGCCGCAAAGGCACACCACGCCCTTGGCGATGGAAATCGCATGACACACCCCTGCCTGATTTATGTGGAAAGACTCTTAGCGAAGAGCGTATTCGGCCACCGGCTGCGCCGACGGCTCCGGCTGAAACCAACTGGCCAGGTACTCATCGCTCACCCTGCGCCGCCGCATGATTTGGCGCCGCTTATCGATCGCCTTCGGAAG
>JADLBD010000162.1 GCA_020847975.1 Bryobacterales bacterium
CGGACATGATGGTGGACGTGGAAGGTGTGCGTCTGCACCTGGCGCATCCGGATGAACTGCCGGTGCAGTGGGTGGGACAGGAAGAGGTGATGCGCCAACTGCTGGCCGCCTGGCTGGTGGTGGACGAACGGGATTTGCCGATGAACCCGAGGCTGGTGGGCAAGCCGGGGGTGGGGAAGACGACGCTGGCCTATGCGGCGGCGCAGCGGCTGGGGCGGGATGTGTACATTCTGCAAGCGACGGTGGACACGCGGCCGGAGGATCTGATCATTACTCCGGTGATTGAAGAGGCGGGCAAGCTGCGGTATGTGGCTTCGCCGCTAGTGTCGGCAATGCTGCGCGGAGGGATTGCGATTCTGGACGAGGGGAATCGCATGTCGGAGAAGTCGTGGGCGAGCCTTGCGCCGCTGCTCGACAACCGGCGGTATGTGGAGTCGATTGTGGCGGGAGTGAAGATCAAGGCGCATGCGGATTTCCGCATGGTGGCGACGATGAATGACGACGCCTCGACGTTTGATCTGCCGGAGTATATTCATTCGCGTTTGCAGCCGCAGATTCTCATTGATTTTCCGGAGCGAAACGAAGAGATGGCGATCCTGCGGGAGAACCTGCCGTTTGGGGAAGAACGGATTCTCGAATACGTGACGGACTTCCTGCAAAACGCGCATGCGGCCGATGAGCGGTACACGGTGCGGGACGGGATCAACATGGCGCGGTTCGCGATGAAGCTGCAAATGCTGGCCAAGGACGAGATCAGCTACCGGCAGGCGCTGCACACATCGCTGCTCGAGACACTGGGGGAAGAGGCGCTGCGGTATGCCCCCCGGCCTTGACTTTTTTGATCCGAACAACCTGACGCGGGGAAATTTCACCTATTTCCCGGTGGTTCCGGGGCGGTTGGAGTTTGCGCTGCGGGTACGGGAGGCGATTCTGGCAGCGCAGCCGCGCGTGGTGGCGATTGAACTGCCGGGGTGTTTCGAGTCTTCGCTGCGGCAGGCGCTGCGGCGGCTGCCGGAATTGTCGGTGTTGTTGTGCGCGCCGCGCGGGGAAGAGGATTACGGGGAAGCGGGATACTTTCCGGTGGAGCCTGCCGATCCTTTTGTGGAAGCGGCACGGACGGCGATGGAGGTGGGCGCGCGGTTCCTGCTGCTGGAGCCGGATTCGAACGAGCGGCCGCATGTGGCGGGGCGTTATCCGGACCCCTATGCAATCGAGCACCTCGGGTTGGAGAAGTACGTGGAGAGCTACCGGCTGTTTCCGCAGCCGCGTTCGGAGGGCATGGAGCAGCACGCCTCGGCGATGGCGTGGAAGCTGCAAGGGGCGGATCCGGAGGTGGCGACGCTGGTGGTGCTGTCGTTGAATCTGCTGGATCCGGTGCTGGATGCGATGGAGACGCCGCAGCCCGCGCCCGCGCCTCCGGAGGCTCCACTTGGGGTGAAGCTGCTGAATCCGCATCCGGATTGCCTGGCTGAGATTACTATGGAGACTCCATGGCTGCAGGAGCGGTATCTGCGGTGGCGGGAATACGCGCAGGGCAGGTTTCTCGATCGGCCGCGGCTGCAGTATGAGTTGCTGAAGGAGGCGGAGCAAGCCTATGAAGCGATGACGGGCGATAAGTTATCGCACTGGCAGCGCAGAATGCTGGCGCGGTACACGCGGAACCTGGCGAGCATTTCAGGGGAACTCATTTGCGGGCTGTACGATTTGACCGAGGCGGCGCGGTCTATTGTGGATGACAACTATGCGTGGGAGGTTTGGCAGACGGCGAACCGCTACGGGGCGCAGCGGGACCAGACGGATGCGCCGACGGTCCGGTTATCGGCGGACGAAGTATTTCTGGAGACCAAGCGCATCCGGATCCGGCGGCGGCTGCCGCGCCCGAAGCACTTGACGCGGCCGGCGAATCTGAAGCCGAGAAAACGCGAGAAGCAGCCGGGCGAATGGGCGAGGGAACTGGATGGAAATGCGATCTGCTCGTATCCGCCGGAAGATCTCGTGATTGAGGACTACGGGCGGTTTCTGAAGCAGAAGGCGAAGAGCCTGCTTTCGGAGGAGCGCACGCGCGTGGAGCCGTTCTCGACGTCGCTGCATGACGGGATCGACATTCGCGAGACGATTCGCAACTGGCATCGGGGCAAGATTTTTGTGCGGCAGATGCAGCGCCTGGCGGGGGATGTGGGGGCGGTCTGCATCATCTTCGATGAGGATCCGCACGACCGTTACCGGTATCTGACGACCTGGCTGGGGGAGAACCAGAATGAATCCGACATGGCGTTCTATTCGACGCATCCGTTCGAGCACATGGTGGGGCCTGGGGTGGGGCGGGCAGAATACGGAGGCCTGTTGATGACGCTGCCGCCGCGACGGATGTTCGACGTGTGGCATGATCCGGACTATCAATTCGCGGAGACGAAGGCGGAGCGGCTGTTGATGGCGGCGCTGGATTATTCGGTGGAGCGGCACGTGGTGTATGCAGCGGCGCGGCCGCCGAGAAGCGTGTTTCGCTCGATTGCAAATCACCTGGGGCGGAAGATTTTGTATGTTCCGCTGGGGCAGCTATCGCCGGCGAAGCTGAAGAAGATTCGGGTGGTGCATGTGCTGGACGGCTATCAGCGGCGGGAGACGGCGAAGGATTATATCTGGTAGGGGCTTCAATCAGAGGCGAGATGGACCGTGGCGGCGAGACGTTTGGGGGCAATGAGACGATAGCTGCCGCGGGCGAGTTCGGCCACTTCGTCCCAATCCACTTGGCCCACATCGAGGCGGAGGGCAATCCAGCCTCGGGAGCCCACGTAGGCCGGCAGGTAGAAGCGTTCGGGACTCGCCGCCACCAGGGCGGTGTTGTCTCCCTTCATGACTTTGCAGCAGAGGGAAACGATGCCGTCGCCGTGATGGTTATTGAGGAACCAGGCGAAGGTCTTCTTGCGGACGAGGAATGCGGCATGCAGGCCGGCGAGGGTACGGGTGGCCTCGGGGAGGGCGAGACAGATCCGGCTCACGCGGGTGAGGCGGGGGTCTTCGCGTTGGGGCTGGGGCATCTTTCGGTTGACAAGACTAACACGAAATGCGTGAGCGGACCAGCGGCCGGGAGCAACGCTGGAGGCGGGGCGTGAAATGGGTTTCAATGGGTTAACGATGATGGTTAACGATGATTGACAGGATTGGGTTGTGGGTGTAAACTCGGCAAAAAGTAAGAATTCTGGTCTGTAATCAAACTTAAATTGACGTTTGTCTTGGACTCTGTAAGTCCTTTAGCGGCGAGCTGATGGTTACTTGAAAGGAGTTCAATTATGCTGCGGATTTTCCGCCAGGCCTGTCTGTTCTCTGTTGCCGCCGTCCTGCTGCTCTTTCCAGCGGCGGTGAGCGGGCAGTATACAAACGCGAGTCTTGCCGGCACGGTTTCTGATCCCTCCGGGGCTCCCGTAGCGGACGCGGCGGTGACGGTACAAAGCCTCGATACGGGTTTGTCGCGAACGACATCGACGAACACGGAAGGGGCTTTCAGTGTTCCGGCGTTGCCAGTGGGAAAGTATCGGATGACGGTGGAGAAGTCCGGGTTTTCGAAGTACATTCAAAGCGGAATCACGCTTGTCTTAAACCAGGCGGCAAACATCCCGGTACAGTTGAAAATCGGGGACGTCACGCAGCAAGTGACGGTGTCCGCGGACGCGGAACTGATCAACACGCAGTCGGGAACGGTAGGCCAGTTGATTGACCAGCGCAGGATCGTGGAACTTCCGCTGGACGGGCGCCAACCGGCCGCGCTGCTGTTCCTGGCTGCCGGGACGGTGAACGAAACCGGAAAGTATTGCCTGGTGAACTGCCAGGGCGGTGTGTATCCGGGCGAGCAGGATGGCAACGTGAACGGCGGCGGTCCGCGGTCGGTGAATTTCCAGATGGACGGCGCCGGACACAACGACACCTATGTGAATACGAATCTGCCGTTCCCCAATCCCGATGCCGTGCAGGAGTTCAACGTGCAGACGGACAACCTGTCGGCTCAGTATGGAATCGGAGCGGGGGCAGTGGTCAACATCGTTACCAAGAGCGGCACGAACGATGTCCACGGGGACCTTTTCGAATTTGTTCGCAACGGAGATTTGAACGCGCGGAATTTCTTCGCTCCGCGCCAGGACACCTTGAAGCGCAACCAGTACGGCGGCTCCGTGGGCGGGCCGGTTATCAAAGACAAACTGTTCTATTTCGGCACCTATCAGGGAACGCGAATCCGGCAGGCTTCGGCCGGGAGCGTCACGTTCGTGCCGACGGGTGCGGAGCGTGCAGGGGATTTTTCCGCATCAAGCTTTGCTTTGAAGGATCCCCTCACCGGGGCGCCCATAGCCGGCAACCGGATTCCGGCAAACCAGATCAGCCCTGTCTCGCAGTTTTTTCTCAAGTCGATTCCCGTGGCGCCGGCGCAAGACCACCTGTTAACGTACACCGGTCCCAGCCTTTTCCAGAACGACGATCAGTTTCTCATCAAGCTGAACTGGATTGCGGGCAAGAATCAATTGAGCGGCAGCTATTTCTGGACGCGCTTTGATGAGCCGCCGGACATCAGCATCGCCAAGACGAATCTGATTGCCGCGGACAAGAGCGGCAACTATGTCAAAATCCGTAATCTTGCACTCAACGACACCTACACACTCTCGCCGACGCTGATTTTCAATACCTGGTTCGGCTGGGACGCGCAGACGGGCGGATCGCGTTCCGGGGCTCCGTTCGGCTTTCCAGATGCTGGAATCCAGATCGCCGCTCCGGCGCCGCCGGAACTGGTTCTGACGGTTTCGGGGTTTTTCGGCATCTCAACGAATCACCTGGGGGACTTCAGCCGGGGAGATTATACGTTTCGCGAGGACGTGACGAAACAGATGGGACGGCACGAATTGCACATCGGCGGGGAGGCGGTGCGGGTTTCGAACAATCTGGTCAACACCTACACCATGTCGGGCCAGTTCACATTCGGCAACCAGCTTTCGGGCAGCAACCTTTCCGACTTCATCATGGGCGCGCCTTCGCGTTTCCTGCAAGGAGGAGGTGAATTCAAACGTATCGCGGGCACGTTATACGGCCTTTACGTTCAGGACAGTATTCGTGTCACGCAGAAACTGAAGCTGGAGGCGGGGCTGCGATGGGATCCTTATTTTCCGTTCACCGAGCTTGATGGGAAAGTGGTTTGCTATGTTCCCGGGGCCAAGTCGCAGCGCTTTCCGAATGCGCCCGTAGGGCTAATCTTCGGCGGTCCGAATGCCGATCCTGGGTGTCCCTCGCAGACGGGTTCGGTGACAAACGCGGGCAACATTGCTCCGCGTTTAGGCTTCGCCTACCGGCTGGGATCGAGCGGGAAGACCGTCTTGAGAGGGGGCGCGGGCTTCTTCTACACGCCGTTTGGGAACCATGACTCGAACGGACTGGTGGACACGGCTCCGTTTGGGCCGCGCTTCGACTACACGGGAAAACTCCAGTTCGCGAATCCGTGGGCGGCGATCGGGATTCCGAATCCGTTCGGCGCAATATGGCCCCACGCTGCCGAAGCAGGACGCGGTTTTCTCACTGCCCGTGTCGGTTTACGGGTACATTCAACGGGACTGGCGGGAGCCGCAACTGGCGACATGGAACCTGACGTTTGAAAGGCAACTGGGGGCATCGTGGGTGGCGAGAATCGCCTATGCGGGCAACAAAGGGACCTATCTGGCAAGCGGAGCTCTGGGCTTCCGGGAGAGCAATCCGGCGGTTTACATCCCCGGGGCCTCCACGACAGGGAACACGCAATCCCGCCGGATCAATCCGAATTTCGGGCCAGTGGGTCTGTTTTCCTCGGACAACAACTCGCACTATCATTCGGTCCGGTTCAATATCGAGAAGCGGTATGCCCATGGGTTGACGATTTTGGGAAACTACACTTTCTCGAAGATGATGGACGACTTCGGGAATTCCGGGACGACGAACCCTTTCAACCGCCGCTTCGACTATGGCCGGTCCAACGACGACGTGCCGCACGTTTTCCACTTTTCCGGCGTGTGGCAGATCCCCAATATGCCGCTTCACGGGCTGGCGGGAAGGCTCATCAATGGCTGGTCCCTGAGCGGAGTCAATACCTGGAGTTCGGGCTTTCCGATTTCGATCACCAGCGGCAAGGACAACTCGTTGAGCGGTGTGGGGGCGGACCGCGCGGATTATGTGGGCGGGGCTCCGGGACTTGACACCGGCCGATCGCACGCCGACCTCATTCAGCAGTATTTCAACGTATCGGCGTTCACGTTCAATGCGCCCGGCACATTCGGAAACTCGGGCAAGAACATTCTGCGCTCTCCCCGGAGTTTCAACACGGACATGGGCGTCCTCAAGGACTTCCGGGCGAACGAGCGGATGGCCTTCCAATTCCGCACGGAGTTTTTCAACGTATTCAACAATGTGAACTTCAGTGCTCCATCGACGAACCTCGCATCCGCCTCGGTGGGCAAAATCACCTCCGCGGCCAACCCGCGAATCCTGCAACTGGCTCTCAAGTTCCGGTTCTGAGCGCTGGCCTTGCGGCATCGCGCGTGAGCGCGCGGCCGCACGCGATGATCCCAGGCGACATTGACAATGGCGCGAGGAGAGAGAGCCGGACGTGATACAGTTTCAGCAAGGAGAACTCCATGGCTCAATTCACTAGACGCAGTTTTCTGAAGACCGGCGTTGCCGCTACGGTACTGCCGGGAGCCGGTGCGTTTGCCGCGAAAACGCGGGCAGCGACGGACTGGGTGACACTGGGAAAATCGAATGTCAAGGTAACGCGCCTTGCGTTTGGAACCGGCACGCACGGCGGCCGGGTGCAGAGGGAGTTGGGCCAGGAAGCATTCACGAAACTGGTGCGGCACGCCTATGACCGCGGCATCCGGTTCTTTGAAACGGCGGAAAGCTACCGCGGGATGCCGGAGATGCTGGCCACGGCATTGAAGGGAATTCCGCGCGACAGCTATAAGCTGATGACGAAGTACAGCACGCCGGCTTCCGGCGATCCGGCTCCGAAGATCGACCTTTTCCGCAAGCAGTTGAACACGGAGTATATCGACATCCTGCTGCTGCACTGTTTGCGGCCGCCCACGTGGAAGGAAGACTATCGGAGCCTCGAAGATGGATTCTCCGAGGCGAAGGAGAAGAAAGTGATCCTTGCGCATGGGGCATCGGTGCACGGGCTTCCGGCTTTGCGGACGCTGCCGGGCAACCAGTGGCTGGATGTGACGCTGATGCGCGTGAACCACAACGGGACGCGGATGGACACCAACAGCACTCGCGACATGCCGGAGGCGGGCGATGTGCCGGAGGTGGTGTCGCATGCGCGGCAGTTGCACACGCAGGGAGCGGGCATCATCGGGATGAAATTGATTGGCGAGGGACGGTTCACGAATGCGGAAGACCGCGACGCGTCGATGAAGTTCGTGTTGAACCTCGGGTGCGTGGACGCGGTGACGGTCGGGTTCAAGAGCACGGCGGAGATAGATGAAGCGATCGAGCGGATCCACCGGGTGATGAATTCCTGATCGCAGCGTCGCGCGGGCGAGGTTGCCGGAAAGAGCACGGCACGGCGGCGAGATTGAGGAAATGAACAGACGCAAGGTTTTTGGAAATTTGGCGGCGTTCTTCGCAGCGTCGCCGCTGGCGCGCGGGCAGCAGGACATCCCTGACACGCGGGAGCGTTATCCGGCGCTTGATGAACTGGTGAACGTATTTGAATTCGAGCCGCTGTGCAAGAGCCGGATCCCGAAGCCGAGCTACGACAACATTGCCGGCGGCGTGGACAACGAATGGTCCCTGCGGCATAACAGGGAGGCTTTTGACCGCATCAGCTTCCGTCCGCGGGTGCTGGTAAACACGTCGCAGATGGATCTGTCCACGACTCTATTCGGAACAAAACTGGCGTTTCCTGTTTTGATCGCGCCCACGGCGGGGCACCAGCAGGTGCATCCCCAGGGAGAACTGGCGACGGCCCGGGCCGCCGCGGCGGCGAAAACCGTCATGTGTGTGAGCAACAACTCGAGCTATTCGCTCGAGAAGGTGGCGGAGGCGACGAACGCGGCCAAGTGGTGGCAGCTTTATCCGGCCGAGGATGACGGGGCGACGCGGGGACTCGTGAGCCGGGCGGTTTCCTCCGGATACAAAGTGGTGGTGGTGACGGTGGATGTCCCATACCTCGGGCATCGGGAGCGGCCGTTGCGAGATGCGCCGCGCGTTGCGGCGGTCCGCGGCGAAAGCGCGCGAAGCAAGCGCGCGGACGATACTCCGGCGCATCCCTACAGGTTGCAGGCGCGGCCCACATCGACGTGGGACTGGACGTACCTGGCGAGAGTGAAGGACTGGGCGAAGACTCCCGTGCTGGTGAAGGGAATCCTTACCGGCGAGGACGCGGAACTGGCGGTGAAGCATGGGGCCGACGGCGTCGTGGTATCGAATCACGGGGGCCGCCTTCTCGATTATGCTCCCGCCACAATCGATGTATTGCCGGAAGTGGTGCAGGCGGTGGGAAAGAAAATTCCGGTCATCGTCGACAGCGGGTTTCGCAGGGGAACGGACATTCTGAAGGCGCTGGCGATCGGCGCAAGCGCGGTGCAGGTTGGCCGGCCGGTGTTATGGGGCCTGGGCGCGTACGGACAGCCCGGCGTCGAGAAAGTGCTGCAACTGCTGGAGACGGAACTGGCTCTGGCGATGGGGCTGTGCGGGAAGGCGACGATCGGCGCAATAGACAAGAGTCTGATCCGGATAGAGCGTTAACACAGCGTATAAGATGGATTCTGAGCATTCCATGAATCTCTCGAATCCTTTTTCACTCGCCGGCAAGACGGCGCTTATCAATGGAGCAAGCCGGGGAATCGGGCTGGCGATCGCGCAAGGCGCGGCTGCCGCCGGGGCCAATGTGATCCTTGCTTCGCGGTCACTGCCTCAACTCGAGGCGCACGCAAAGGAGCTTCGCGAACAGGGCTTTCTCGCGGAAGCGATGAAGCTGGACATGGCGGACAACGAAGGGATCGATGCCGCCGCGGCTGCGCTGCCCGAAGTAGACATTCTGATCAATGTGGCGGGCACAAATATCCGCAAGCGGTTCACGGAATATACGCAGGAAGAATACGAGACCATCATGCAGACGAATCTGCACGGCATTGTGCGGCTGACGAGGCTGGTGGGCGGGCGGATGGTGGAGCGGGGCAAGGGAGGCAAGATCGTCCACATCGGCAGCCTGATGTCGGTGCTGGGGTTGCCCTACCTGACGGTGTACGCCATGACAAAGAGCGCGCTGGCCGGGTTGACGCGCACGCTGGCGGCCGAATGGGGGCGACACAACATTCAAGTGAATTGCATTGCGCCGGGCTTCATCATTACCGACCTCAACCGGGCGATGTGGCAGCAACCTGTTTTGAAACAATGGTTGAAGAGCGCACAGGCCAATCCGCGAACGGGCGTGCCCGAGGACATTGCTCCGGTGGCCGTCTTTCTGAGCAGCGCCGCCTCGGACTACGTTACGGGGCAAGTGATTGCGGTGGACGGCGGCTACACAACCACTTCCGTATGGCCATTTGAGGCATGAGATGAATGCTGTTTCTGCGCTGAGGGTCGTGTTCGCGGCGGGGATTCTGCTGGGCGCGGCGGCGGCGCAGCAGAAACTCGGCGGGCCGGCTGGCGCGGTCCTCAAGGAGCAAGAGGGCTCGAACGATATCGACTTCATCTGCCCGATGGACAAGGATGTACGGGCGAAGGAACCGGGGAAGTGCCCGCGCTGCGGGATGAAGCTGGTTCCCGGCATACCCGATTCCTCGGAGTATCCGGTGTATTTGAAATTGGATCCGCGCGTTCCACGCCCGGACAAGCCGGTAGGCATGACGTTCCGCGTCGAGGATCCCAAGACGCATGCCACGGTCAAGAAGTACGAAATCGTTCACGAGAAGTTGTTTCACCTGTTTCTGGTGAGCGATGATTTGAGGTACTTTGCCCACGAGCATCCCACGCCGCAGCCGGACGGCACGTTCGTCTTCGATGCGAGGTTTCCGCGAGCCGGGCCCTATCGCGTGGTGGCGGATTTCTATCCCACCGGCGGAACGCCGCAGATGAATATCAGCACGATGTACGTTGCCGGGCAACCTCCCGCGAAGAAGCCGCTGGCAGCCGACCTGACGCCGCAAACCGGCAGGAATCTGAAGGCGTCGATTACGACGGAGCCGGCGCAACCGCTGGCCGGATTCAAGACGCTGATGTTTTTTCAACTGGAGCCGGCCGATGGCGGGGCGTTTGAATTGGAGCCGTACATCGGGGCATGGGGCCACATGCTGGCGGTGAGTGAAGATCTTGTGGACATGATCCACACGCATCCGTTCCTGGCCGACGGCGGGCCGAAGGTGCAGTTCAACATGATCTTCCCGCGCGAGGGAATTTACCGGGTGTGGGTACAGTTTCAGAGCAAGGGGCAGGTGAACACGGTGGCGTTCAATGTTCCGGTGAAGGAACTGCGCTGAGGATTAGAAGACTTCTCTCGCCCGGACCTCTGCTTTCGTCGCGAGGGAAAACCGCTCCTCTACGGCGGCGTGTCCGGCGATCAACGCGGCCACGTGTTCGCCCAACGCCGGACCGTGCTTGAATCCGTGTCCGGAGCCTCCGCCTACCAGCCACACGTTGTTGAAGTCAGGGTGGCGATCGATGAGGAAATTGCCGCTCGAGGTGTTTTCGTACTGGCAGACGCGCGCCTCCAGGAGCGGAGCATCGCGCAAACCGGGATAGCGGCAGGCAAGGTAGGCTCGCGCATCCGCCACACCTTGCGGCGTGAGTGTCCGATCACCCGAGTCAGGATCGAACAGCGGACCGTGCGCATCGATGGCGATTTTGTAGCCGCGGCCGTCGAGTTCGGGGAAACAGTAGGGTTTTCGCGGGTCGGTGAGATCGAGACAGACGGGAAATTGTCCGGGGGCGAATCGCCGGTCCCCTGGGTTTGCGCCGAAGAACATCACTTCCTGCCGGGTGGGATAGATGTGGCGGCCGAGCAACTGAGGGAACAATTTGGGCAGCCACGGGCCGCAGGCGAAAACGAAAGCGCCGGCGGAAATCCGCGTTCCGTGGGTGGTGACCGCTTCGCGAAGCACGCCTGTGCCATGCGGGCGGGCTGCCGCCTCAGTTATCTGCTTCACACCTAACCGTGCACCCTCGGCTGCCACTGCCTGCACAGCGCGCCGCGCCATCAGGGCTCCACTGCCTGGTTCGAACAGCCCCCAAGAGTGTGGGACGAAGGTGATCTGAGGATAGCGGGCAGCCAGTTCGGAAGCCGGCAGCGTCTCAAACTCCACCCGATGCTTCTCCAACAGGCGCTTCGTGTGTCCGGCATATTCATCGCTGTCGAGCGCGATCCACAATACTCCTGTCCGCTCGAAGAGATGCCGGCCGGTTTGCGCTGCAAGTTCTTTCCAATGGCCGAGCGAGCGTATGGACCACAGCGTGTAGATTTCGTCCGGGCCGTATCCCATGCGGATGATGCGCGATTCTCCGCCGGAGCTGGAACGGCTGTTACCGGCGCCATAGAGGTCGAGTAAGACGACGGAGGCTCCCGCGCGGCGCAGCCACAGCGCCGTCCAGGCGCCGAACACTCCGGAGCCGAATACCGCAACGTCGTAGGTCATCATGGGAATGTTCTCCGTTTGTAGCATAAAAGCCGGCGCATGTAGCGCTATACTCGCAGTTTCAGATGGTCAAATTTCTCTATTACCTGCTTCTGGCGCCCGGCTTCGCACAGGGCGCGGAGATCATGCTTCCGGCGGCATCCTTCGAGCGCTCGGGCACTTTGCATGCCGCCTACCGCACCGGCCAGTTGGCGACCGGAGCCGGGGAACTCACCATCCGGTGGACGGATGCGCACGGACGTCTCATTGAGAACCGCAGGATCGAGGTGAAGCTGAACGACGAGAACCAGATCAGCTTCACGCTCGACCTGGGGCGGGCCGCCGCCATGCGAAATCAGTTGAGCGCACACTTCCTGTTCGATGGAGTGAATCAGCGCGGTCAGCCGGACCACCGTGAGGAGGACGCGAAAGCGGAATTCATTGCGCGTCCCGCAAACCGCTCCTGGCGGGACTACGAGATCATCATGTGGCAGAATCGCAAGTCCGCCCAGGTGGCGGCGTTGAAGACGATCGGCATCAGCGGGGGGCAGTGGGTGGGGCGGAACCGCTCGCTGCCGGATTTTCTGTTGAGCAACGATCTGCGGTGGTATGCAGAGAATATCGCCACGGATTTCTATTCGGAATACCATCGCTATTTCCCGGACCGGCGCAATGATTGGAAGTTCCTGGAGGCTCGGGAGCAGTACAAGAAAGACCGGACCAGCAAGGAGCCGTTCAAGCGCCACCCGAGTTTGAGCGATGCTTCCTGGCTGGCTATGGTTCATGACCGGCTGGTGGAGACCGCGAAGTTCTATGCGCCGTACCGGCCGTTTTTCTACAGCCTGGGGGATGAAAGCGGCATTGCGAACCTCGCCGCTTTTTGGGATTTCGACTTTTCCGACGAGTCCCTGGTACCGATGAGGCGCTGGCTGCGGGAGCGCTACGCCACGCTGCGCGCTCTGAATGAGCAGTGGGGGACGGACTTCCAGAACTGGGATGCCGTCATCCCGCCCACCACCGATGAAGCGATGAAACGGCAGGGGGAGAATTTCTCCGCCTGGAGCGACTTCAAGGAGTGGATGGACATCGCCTACGCGAGGGCGCTCAAGATGGGCGCGGATGCGATCCACAGTGTCGATCCGGAGGCATACATCGGGATTGGGGGCGGGCAGATGCCGGGGTGGGGCGGATACGACTATTCGCGCATTACCGAGTCGCTGAATGCTATTGAACCCTATGACATTGGTAACAATATCGAGATTATACGGTCTTTAAATCCGAAGATGGCAGTGTTGACGACGGCTTTCGCGACGGGGCCCTGGGAGAAGCACCGGGTGTGGTACGAATTGCTCCACGGCAACCGGGGACTGATTATCTGGGATGACAAGTCAGCATTCATTGGCGAGGACAATGCGATCGGCCCCAGAGGGAAGGAGACCGCTCCTTATTACGAGGAACTGCGGGGCGGGCTGGGGGCGCTGCTGATCAACAGCCGGCGCGTCGCGGATCCCATCGCGATCCACTACTCGCAGCCGAGCATGCGGGTTGAGTGGATGCTGGCGCAGCGGCCAAAGGGAGAGCAGTGGGTGCTGCGGAATTCGAGCACGGAATACCGGGACAGCAACTTTCTCCGGCTGCGCGAATCGTACTGCCGGCTGATCGAGGATGAGGGGCTGCAATACAACTTCGTTTCCTACCGCCAGATGGAGCAGGGAGAACTGGCGCGTGGCGGATATCGCGTTTTGATCCTGCCGCACTCGACGGCTGTTTCCGAAGCGGAGGCGCGCGCGATGCGGGAGTTCGTCGAGGGCGGCGGCACGCTGATTGCCGACGGCCAGCCGGCTGCTTTCGACGAGCACTGCCGCAGGCTTCCCAAGCCATGGCTCGCCGATCTGTTCGAGCAGAAGCCCGATAGGGCCATTCTGCTGAAGGCGGACGTTCTCAACTATCATCAGGACCGCGTGGTAGGCAAGGAGGGCGAGGTGAAGCGGATGATGGGCGAAGTGCTGGGGCGGGCGGGGATCAGGCCGGAATTCGCGGTTACCGATGGTTCGGGTAATCCGGTGACGGGGGTGGAGACGCACGTGTTTCGTAACGGGGGTGTCCGGCTGGTGGCGCTGCTGACGAATCCGGAATTACGCATTGATGAACTGGGACCGCCGGAGTTCAGATCGAATGACCGGTTCGCGAAGCCTGTGACCGTGCGGCTTCGGTTGCCCGGTGAACGATTCGTTTATGACGTACGGGGAGCGAAAGGGCTCGGACGGCGAAGGGAACTGAGTGTTACGCTTGACCCTTACGAGCCGACGATCTTCGCCGTTGCGGCGGAGGAGATCCCCGCGATGCAACTTGCCGCTCCCGCGCGTGTGCCGCTCGGCGGCAGGGTTGCAGTGGGCATCCGGTTCACCACGGCGACGCCGGCGGAGAACCACGTCTTGCATATTGATGTGGTGAATCCTTCGGGTAAAGCAGTGCCGTTTTATTCGGGGAATCTGGTGGCGCATGAGGGAACGGCGGCGAGGGAAATTCCGCTTGCGCTCAATGACCCGCCGGGGCGGTGGGAGGTCCGCGTGAAGGATATCCTCAGCGGGCAATTGAAAACAGCGGCCTTCGAGGTGTACTGATGAAAATTCTCTTTTGCGCGTTCCTTCTAACGAGCGGCGCTGTTGCGCGCGCGGAAACGGCGGCTCCCTCCCTCGAAGCCATCCTTCGGAATGTGCGGGCTGCCTACAATTCCGGGCAGGCGATGGACTACATGCGCCATGTCTACGCCAACGACCGCTATTTCACGTTCCCGCGTTTTCAAGCCACGGCGGAATATCTGAAGGCGGAGATGCAGAAAGCGGGTCTGCGCAACGCGGAGATTTTGGGCGCGCCGGCGGATGGCGTAACGCAAGCAGGCTTCTGGACGATGCCGCTTGCCTGGGATGTGAAGAGCGCGCGCCTGGAGATACTCGACTCGAGTTTGCCCGAGGCGAGCCGCGTGCTTGCGGACTACGAGAAGGTTCCATCGTCGCTGGGCATGTGGAGCGGACCGACGGCGCCGGGCGGTGTCACGGCGGAGATTGTCGAGGTGAAGAAGGGCGACATCGGCCGGTTGGGGCAGATGGACCTGCACGGCAAACTGGCGCTCACCGAGATGAACCCAGCCAACATCAAGTGGCTTCTGGTAAAGGCGGGCGCGCTGGGGGCGATCAACACATTCACGGAGAATCCTTCGCTAGCGGACGGCCGCCAGTGGGTGAATGCCTGGGGTGACGATGGCTGGGCGTTCACCAAGAGGAGCACGCCGCTGTTGTGTTTTTCCATCACGCCGCGGCAGGCGTCGCTGGTGCGGAAGCTGCTGGCGCGCGGGCCGGTGCGTGTCAAGGCGGTGGTGGATGCGCGCTACTACTCGGGGACCTATCCTTACGTCACTGCCGTCGTGCCGGGCACCGGGCCTGAGGAAGTGCTGACGCTCGGTCATATGGCGGAGCAGGGCGCCCAAGACAACGCCACCGGCGTGGCCGCGACTCTGGAGGCGCTCGGCACGCTGCATCGATTGATCGAGGAGGGAAAACTGCCGCGGCCGAAGCGCTCGATTCGCATACTTGCGATGGGGGAGATGTACGGCTCGATGCATTATGTGGAGCACAATCCGGAGCGTATCCGGCGCACGGTCGCCGCCATGTGCGTAGATACGCCGGCCGCCTCGTATGACCTGGCGGGCACGGAGTACAGCTTTTACATGAACCCGCATGTGGCGAAGGACTTCACGGATGCGTTCATCCTCGAGGTTGCCGCCAGCCACTTGCGGACCGTGGGGCGGCCGTGGCATGAGAAGCCGTTCACTACCGGCACGGATACCTATCTGGCGGAGCCGATGGTGGGCATCCCGACGGTGTGGGGCTACAGCGGCAGCGGCGTGGAGACGCACCACAACAGCGAAGATACGCCGGATCGCGTGGATACGCGTTCGCTGCGCGACATCTCCGTCATTGACGCCGCGTTTCTTTACTACATTGCCAACGCAGGTGAGCAGGAGGCGATATGGCTGGCGCGGCTTAGCGAGAGCCGCGGTTACCGGCGGATGCTGAAGGCTGTGGAGCAATCGACGGAGCACCTCGATTATGCGCTGGATAGGGAGACGCAGGCGGTGTTGAGCGTTCTGCGCCTGGCGCAGGAATCGCGCCGTGAGGAATTGCGGAGATCGCTCGATCCGATGGTAGAACGGCTGCGCCGGTTTCGCGATCTGCAATTCGCGCGTACGGCCAGCCGCGAGGAGATTACGCCTGCCCCCGCGGATGGCGCCAAAATCATTGTGAAGCGAAAACGTTTTGGAACGGTTCCGCTCGATGACCTGCCGCACGAGCAGTGGGGCAAGTATCCTTCGGGCGCGTGGGCGGCCATTCCGACCATTGCGCTGTACTGGTGCGACGGTCATCGCAATCTCGCCGAAGTGGCGCGTTTGACGCAACTCGAACTCGGCAGGACGGACTTCGATTTTGTGGGGCACTTCCGCTTCCTCCGCCGGCACAATTACGTCGATTTCGTGGAATGAGCATCAGGTAATATTGGAGACTTATGGCGCCAAACAAGCTGATTCTCGCGCTGTTCCTGTCCCTGCCCGCGGTGGCGGACACGGTTTCGCCGCTGTTCGCACGAGGGTACACGGTGATGCCGCAGCCGCAAGTGGTGAAGCTCGGGACGGGAGAGTTCGTTTTTTCCGAGGATTGGAAGTTGGAACTGGACGGTGTTTCTCCGGGGGATTCCGCGCTGGAGATGCTGCGCGAGGAGTTCGCGGAGCGCTTTCACCGCCGGCTTTCGCCTTCCTCGAATGCCGCCGGCGTACTCCGGCTGGTGATCGCGGCGGGGCCGGCAAAGGTAGGCACGGCGCAGGACCGCGAGCGAGACGTGCTGGGGCAACAGGCCTATACGATGGACCTCAGTTCGAATCGCATCATCATCAGCGCTAGTGCGCCGGCGGGACTTTACTATGGCGCTGTCACACTGGCGCAGTTGCTCAAACCGCGCGACGGCCAGTTGTTCTATCCCGAGGCGCACATCGAAGACTGGCCCGATCTGCAATTGCGACAGATCTATTGGGATGACGCACACCACCTGGACCGTCTGGATACGCTGAAACAAGCGGTCCGCACGGCGGCCTTTTTCAAGATCAACGGATTCGCCCTGAAACTGGAAGGGCACTTTCAATTCAAGAGCGCGCCCGCCGTGGTGGAGCCGCAGGCCATGCCGCCGGCCGAGTATCAGGAACTGACGGACTACGCGCTGCGCCGCCACGTGCAACTGATCCCGTTTCTCGATGGGCCGGCGCACATTGCTTTCATTCTGAAGCACCCGGAATACGCGAAGCTGCGGGAGTATCCGGACAGCAATTACGAGTTGTGCGTCACCAATCCCGATTCCTACAAGCTGCTGCATGGGATGTATCAGGACCTGCTGGATGCGAACAAAGGCGGGAAGTATTTCTATCTTTCGACGGATGAGCCGTACTATGTGGGCATGGCGGACAATGCGCAATGCCGCGAGGCGGCGCGGGCAAAGGAGTTGGGGAGTGCCGGAAAGCTGCTGGCGGAGTTTCTGCACAAAGCGGCCGGCTACCTGCATGACCGCGGGCGCACGGTGATCTTTTGGGGCGAGTATCCGCTGAAGCCCGGCGACCTCTCTTCGCTGCCTTCCTATCTGGTGAACGGGGAAGTTTACGGACCGGAATTCGATCCGCTCTTTCGGAAACATGGAATTCGGGAAATGATTTACACCTCCACCCAGGGAGAGGAACGGCAGTTTCCGCAATATTACCCGCTGCCTCCGTCGCGGCGCCTTCACCAGGAACGGCCGCCGGGCCGGCGTGTGTTTGATACGTTCCAGAAGATTGCTTATGACACGGCGCGCCGCGACGCGGACCTGATGGGCATGATCAACGCTGCGTGGGCGGATGCGGGGCTTCACCCGGAAACCTTCTGGCTGGGGTACGCCTCGGCCGCGGCTTCCGGGTGGCATCCCGGCTCGCCGGAGCCGGATGAAACCATGGCGAGCTTCTATCCTCTCTACTACGGCCGCCGCGCCTACAACATGGATCGGGTGTATCAGTTGATGAGCGGGCAGGCGCAGTTCTGGTGGGATAGCTGGGAAGTGGGGCCTTCGAAGGCGCGCAAGCCGATCTGGGGAAATTCGGAAGAGATTTTCCAGCCGCCGCATGCGGCGCGCGACCAGAGCATAGCGCTTCCGCCCGCTCCATCGCCGGACCTCGGTTATACGGGGGATTGGACGAAAGACAACGCAAAGCGGCTGCAATTGGCGGCGGACTTTCTGGCGGAGAACGATGAACTGCTGGGGCTGCTGCACGCGAATCTTCCGCTTGCGGATCGCAACGGCTACAACCTCGAGGTGTTTCTCTCGATCGCGCGGCTGGACCGGCATAACCTGGAGATGCTGCGCGGCATCGCGCGCATGGACGGCCTGCTGCGCAGCGCTTCACAAGCCGCGGGAAGGAACCGCGCAGAGGAAGCGGTGCGGATGGTGGATCAGGCGCTCGAGCAGGCGTACGAGATTCGCTATTCCCGCAACAAAGCGCTAGCCGATGCCACCGCCACGTGGTATAAATCGTGGTTCCCGCGTGTCGCCGAAGCCAACGGCAGGCGATTCCTGCACGAGTTGGACGATGTGAAAGATCACGTGCCGGATCGCACCGTCGATATGACGTATCTGGTGTATCGCGAACTGCTGCTCCCGTTCGGGGAATGGGCGGAGCAGATGCGGACGGCGCGTAACACCTATGCGGCCGCTCACAAGCTGCCGGCGCGGAACGAGCGTTTCGACTGGAAGGATCTGGCTCCAGTGCACCACTCAGCGACCGCGGAGATCAGCCTCGAGTAAGTGGAGCCCGTTACCACTGGAACCGCAGGGAGAACTGCACAATCCGAGGTTCGTTGGGCTGTATGCTCAAATCCTGTAGTCCCGTCGTTGCATTGGGGTTCGAGTCGTTCGGGTGGTTGAAGAAATTGAAGAAATCCGCCGTGAAGCGCAGTTTCATGCGCTCGGTGAGCAGGAAGTTCTTGAAGAAGGAGACGTCGGTGTTCCAGGCGCGCGGCCCCAGGAAGAATGCCCGGGAATTCCAACTGACGGTATCGGTGATGGAGGTGAGGCGCACGCTGCCGTTCGCGAGCGGCAATGGGATCCGGTTGTCAAAGGCGGCTCCCACCGGGTGCATCTTACGAGCGGCGCGGTCCACGGGCACCAGCGCCTGGAGTTTAGCCATATCGACATTTGTAGCCCGGGTGGGGTCAAAATCTCCGGCGAAGTACAGCCGCTGCGGTCTGCCGTTGAGGGTGAGGGTCATGCGCTGGTCAGGGCCCAACGCCGGGTTTCCGAACAGATATTCGCTGGCGGCGACACTGAGCCAGTTTCCGCTGCGCCAGTCGCCGATGGTGGCCACCTGCCAGCCGCCGATGATGGCATCGAGTGGTCGTGAAGCGTTGCCGGCGAGGTGCTTCCCCTTGCCGAATGGGAGATCGTAGATTGCGTTGAACCGGATTCGATGCGGCGGCACCTGGGTGGAGTTGTAGTAGGTCAACCGCAGCCTCTGGTCCAAACTGAGGTTTGGCGCTCCCAGCAGTTGAATGTTCTCCGGCGCCTGCGCGGATCCGCTGGTGTCATTAATGGCTCCGTTTCCGCTGGTGGAGGCTCCCGCATCGGTTGTCGACATGGAGCGCGTGAAAGTATAGAACCACTGGAAGGCCAGCCCATTTGAGTACCGGCGCTGGACCTGGATTTGCGCGGAGTGTGTATTCGAGTAGCCCACCTTGGCCACCATGCCGTTGTTCCAATTCCAGTTGGGGTTTAGCCGGGTCAAGTCGAGGTTGCCCGGAGGGGCGGACCGGGTACGGGTGACATAGTTGTATTGGGCTTCGCGATTGTTCAGCGCCACGCGCTGTTCGAGATTCGAGCCGCGGTCGCCGATGTAGCTGACCCTCACCGAAGTGTCTTTCATCAATTCCCGCTCGATGCTGAAGTTCCATTCCTTGGCGCGGCTGTCGTTCCAATGGGTGAAGTCCCAGGGGATGGCGCCCTGCGCGTTCGGGGGAATGATGATCAGCCCATTGATATCCACTTTTGCCTGACCGACGTAATAGCTTGGCAGTGGAGCGGTTCTGACGGCGAAACTGTCGGTTCCGTCCAGCGTGCCGAGCGGATTGGTGTAACGCAGGTTCAGCGGGGGATTCGTGCGCGAGGTTTGCAGGATTTGCGAGAGCGGCAGCGTCCAGAAATATTCGCCATAACCAGCGCGGAGGGAAGTCTTGTCACTCAACCGGTAGGCCGCCCCGAGACGCGGGCCGAAATCGGTGTTCTGGGCTGGAATGAGGCTTGACGGCAGACCTGCCTTGCCGGCGGTGGTCCAACTGAGTCCGCGCCCGGCCCAGGAAGTGAGTACGGAAGGCGGAATTCCAGGGATGCTTTCAAGCGTGGTGGAACCGGGAGTCACTACCTGGAACTGATTGGCGAAGTTGCGAATGTCCATGTTCACCAACCGGTTGTATTTTTCCTTGTAGGGAGTCCACTTTTCCCACCTCACACCGAGTTCCAGAGTCAGGCGCGGGCTTACTTTCCAACTGTCCTGGAAATACAGCCCGCCCTCGGTTTGCTGGAAGTAGAAATATCCGCGGTTGAACTGATTGGAAAGGAATGTCGGCAGGCCGAGGGCCATCGATGCGACGCCGACGCCGGTGAAGGAGGCCGCCTGGTCCCCGGCCGGGTCGTATTGCGCGGTCCAGGCCTCGCCAAAGTCATGCGAGCCCTGCGCCTGTTGCAGTTCGCGAACGTTATTGTATTCCCGCCTGATGTTACCGCCGAAGATCAACGTGTGATGCCCCACGATCCTGGTGACGTTGTCCTCAATCACGTAGGAGGTCAGATTCTGATCTTTGTGGTTGTCGGCGTCCCAATTGTTGCCGGGAAAGTTGCCCGCGCTGATGGTGGGCCAGCCCTGGACGCCGAAGGGATTCGGCAGCCCCAGTTTTCCGGACCAGTCGGTGAAGTCCGCGAGAGTGCCTTGACCATTCGGGTTGCGATTCACCGCCAGGAGGAGTTCGTTGAGAAAGTTTGGGGAGAAGACGTGATTCTCCGTGAGGCTGATGTTGTAGACACGGCTGTCTCCGCGGCCCGTGCCAAAGCCGTTGGTGAGGCCCTCGGCGGGGGATCCGAAGCGTCCGCCCGCCAACGCGCTGGTGGTACGCCCGCGCGTAAACCGTCCGGAAATGTTGTCGGAGTCCGAGAAGCGGTGGTCAATTTTTGTGCTGAGCGTGTCGTAGTTGTTCCTGTTGGGATAGAACACGTCGAGATTCGGAGCCTGGAACGGATCGGCCGAACTGGTGGGCGTGTGGGTGACGGATTTCATCACGCCGTAAAACGCGCTGATCCGGCTCTGTGGGATGATGTCGCCGGAGAAGGGCGTGCGCAGCCCCTGGGCATTCGCTGTGAGATTCGTGGTGAGCGGGTCATAGATGTGCGTTTGCACGTTGTTGTTGTCGCGGATATTGCTGAAGTTTCCCGCGAACATCTCCGGCGTGGGGACGTAATCCTCGTCGAAGGCATTCTGACGCTGGCGCATGCCCTCATAGGCGAAGAACCAGAAGGTATGATCACGTCCGTTATAGAGTTTCGGAATCAACACGGGGCCGCCGCCGGACACGCCGAACTCATTGCGGATCAACTTGGCGGACGTGCCGCCGTCCTGGCGCGCGCGGGCGCGCAGTCCGCTGGCGTTGTTGCGGAAGGTTTCGAATGCCGCGCCATGAAACTGGTTTGTGCCGCTCTTGGTGACAAGGGTGACTGTGGCCGGACGGGAGTAGCGGGCGCTTGATCCGTTCGTTTCGATGCGGAATTCCTGCACTGTATCGAGACCCGGCTGCACGCGTGAGATTCCTCCGCCGAAACGGTCCACAACGGAGACGCCGTCCACGAGCATTTCCGTGGAGCCCACCTTCAGCCCGTTGGTGCGCGGCGCGCCTCCGCCTTCGACGCCTGGAGTCAGGTTGAACAGGTTGCTGACGGAACGGCCGTTCAGCGGCAATTGGCGGATGCGCAGTTCATCCTTCACGTCTGCCACCTGCATGCCTTCCATGGTCACGACGGGGGCCGCGCCCGTGACTTGCACGGTGGATTCGAGGCTTCCCACCTCGAGGGCCGGATCGACAACGGCTGTCTGTCCCACCTCCAGAAGCAGAGTTCCCACCCACTTCTTGAATCCGGCGAGTTCCACCGTCAATTGATAGGGGCCGGGCTGCAATTCGCCGAAATAATAGATGCCGACCGAGGAACTGACGGATTCGCGTCTGACGTTGGTGTTCTGAGCAACCAGGCTCAATTTGGCATTCGGGACGATGCCACCCGTTGCGTCTTTGACCGTGCCTCGCACCGTGCCATTGCCGACCTGAGACCACGCGGCAACGGAAAAAAGAAAGAGAAGAAACACGCTATTGAGCATTTGAACTCCCTTCAGCCAATGTATTCAAACTTAAGCGGGTTTGGCTCTCTTGTCAATGGTTTCGTAGACTGTTTCGTGGGGGTGCGAGTCCGCAAATGCAGGTCCGCTTTCTGCTGTTTTGTGTTTCTCTCTGTGCGCAGGGGGCGGAACTCCGTCTCTGGCCCGAGTATGTGCGCACGGGTCCTGATGGCGATGTAGTGGCGGCGGACCGGGCTGCGCCGGCGAATGCCGCTTCCAAGCCGGTCCGCGCGGCGCGCGCGGGCTACGCTTCGCTGCAAGTGGCAGTGCGCCTGCGCTCGCCAGGCGAATACACGTTCCGGGTTCAATCTCCGCTTCAGGCCGACGTGTTTCGCGAGTGGTATCATCGCCTCGAAAAGGACCAGGCCTGGCATCCCGATGCGCTTGTGCCGGTGAAGGTACCCCACACTGCCCGCCTTCCCGATCCGGACAATCGGATCGGGAATCAGCAGGTACAGGCGTACTGGATCGACATTTGGGTGCCCGCCGGAACGCAGCCCGGTGAATATCCGCTGACGTTCCGGTTGGAATCCGCGGAGGGTAACGCCGAAGCGGCGGTGAAAGTCCGGGTGCTGCCGGCTGTGATTCCTGACGAGGATGCGGTCGTCATTGACCATAATTCCTACGGGTCTTCGTGGATCGGGGATCTCTATCCGGGGGAGCGCGGCCGCAGCGGCGCCGATTTCTACCGCAGTGACGCGTTCTTCCGCCTCGTTCATGCCTATCACCGCATTTTCTACGAACACCGCGGCGTATTTCACCAGCTTGGCTATGGCCACGCCGGCAAGGTGGGGCCTGAGTTCGCGCCGGCGCTTGCGGGGACGGGGCGCAACAAGCACATCGCCGGGTGGGACCTGTACGACCGGCACTATGGTCCGCTTTTCGATGGGAGTGCATTCCGGGGTTCCCGCCGCGGCGAGCGTCCGATTCCCTTTGCCTACCTCCCCATCAACCCCGAATGGCCTGCTTCTTACTTGTGGTGGGGAGAGCCTGGCTACGAAGCCGAGTTCGGGAACGTGGTCTCTGAAATGGAACGTCACTTCCGCGAGAAAGGCTGGACGCACACCCGCCTCGAATTGTTCTTCAATCACAAGAAGCGCTACATGGGGTTTCCTTGGGATGGCGATGAGGTGCGCTTTCCCGAGGACGACTGGTATTTTCGTGAGTACGGGCGGATGTTCCGGAATGCCGTGCCCAAGGACTCGCCAGTCCGGTTCGTGTTCCGCGCGGACACGAGTTGGAGCATGGAACAGCAATCGAAGGAACTCGAGGGCATAGTGAACATGTGGATCTGCGGCGACGGGATACTGAGCTGGTATCCGCAGGTGGCGCGCGAGATGAAACGGCGCGGAGATATCGTGTGGTTTTATTCCGGTCCGCCTCCGGTGACGCAAGCCGCGGCAAAGATTACGGAGTTCCCATTGCAGGCGTGGCTTTGGGGCATCGACGGCTATGTGCATTGGCTCACGGTGAGCGCGGGCGCCGATCCCTGGTTCCGCTTTGATGGCGGCGGCACGGCGCTGGTTTACTCCGGAGAGCGTTTCGGCATCGAGGGTCCGATTCCGAGTATCCGACTCAAGGTGCAGCGCAACGCAGTGCAGGATCTGGCTCTGCTCGAGAGTTTCCAGACGCGCCGGCCGGTGACGGAATTGCGAGCGGAGGCGGCGCGGCGCTTTAATGGGTCAAAGCCGGAAGACTGGTGGAATCCGCGGCCCGCCATCGCGGACCGGCCGCCCATGGAGTGGACCAATGGGGAGATCGACGCGGCCACCGCTGGGACGCGAAACATGCTGCGCAAGACCAGGCCCGACGCCTGGGAGAACGTACACGCATTCGTAATGCAACTCGCGGAGGAACTCCAATGAGATTCGCACTGCTGCTGGTGTTGGCCATGGCGCTGCGGGCCGAGGACCGGTTCACGCAACAACTCGAGGAAACCGCGCGTGTGGCATCGGTAATGGTGGATGGCGACGTCTGCCGCCGGATTGTGACCGCGCGCGCGATGGAATACCTGTTGCGAACCGATCCCAAGGACCGGTTTCTGGCGAGCGATAACTACGATGTGAACGCCGAGGCGTTCAACGCCGTCAAGAAAACGCTCATCCGTCTCTCACGGCTTGTCCCATTTCCCGCCGATGCGAACCTTTGGATGCCCATTCCCGGCCATCCGGACAAGGTGCGGATCGTGATTCGCAATGCGAATGAGCTGAGCCAGTTCTGGCCCTGGGGCGCGCTCTACCAGGACATGGTTCCGGAAATGAAGACGGTGTTGGAGACTGGCCGGCGTCTCACGGTGACCCGAAAGCCCGGCTGGGTGTCGGCGCTCGCTCCGGTTCGCGACAGTCTCGGTGATATCGTGGCCCTGGTGGAAGTGGCCAGCCAGCGAAACCTGAATGCGCAGGAGAACGTGAAGTGAGAGTCCTGCTGCTGTTCGCGCTCGCCCTGACAGCACCGGCGCAGCCCGGGGAGTGGGACTTCCTTTCCGACCCGTCCGTCTTTCCCGACGTTCACGGAATGCTCCCCGCCTATCTCAAGAGCCGTGCATTCACGATGCTCGACCAGCGCCGGGAGATTATTTCCCGGATCTCCACCATTGCCGATCTCGAGGCGCGCCGGCAGCGCTTGCGAGAGCGCATCTGGAGCTATTTAGGCGGCCAACCCGAGCGGACCGCGCTGAACGCACGCGTTGCCGGGACGCTGGACCGCGGGGACTACACGGTCGAGAAAATCATCTTCGAAAGCCGGCCGCATTTCTATGTGACAGCGAACCTCTACCTGCCGAAGGCGGGCAAAGCGCCGTACCCGGCCATCCTGTTCCCGCTGGGTCATGAACTCGGCGCCAAGGCGCATTCGGCGTGGCAGGAATGCCTGGCGGGGCTCGCGCGGCGCGGTTTTGCCGCCCTTGCCTGGGATCCCATCGGCCAGGGCGAACGGGTTCAATTCTACGACGAGGACTGGCACGGTTCGAAGCTGCAGGGTTCCACGGTGGAGCACAGCATCCTCGGCATGCAGAGCCTCCTGATGGGCACGCATGTGGCGCAATACACCATCTGGGACGGCATCCGCGCGCTGGACTACCTGCTCTCCCGTAAGGAAGTGGATCCCAAGCGCGTGGGATGCACTGGCAACTCGGGCGGCGGGACGCACACCGCCTACCTCTCCGCGCTCGATGATCGCATTCAGGCGGCGGCCCCGTCCTGTTACATCACCTCATGGCGGCGCATGCTGGAAAGCATCGGCCCGCAGGATGGCGAGCAGGTGTTCCCGTTCTTTCTCCGCGACGGGTTCGACTATCCGGATTATCTTTACGCGTTCGGGGGCAAGCCCTTCCTGATGCTTACGGCCATTCGCGATTTCTTTCCCATCGGCGGCGCCCGCGCGACGTTCGCCGAAGCGAAGGAAGTTTTCGGCCGCCTTGGACTGGCATCCCAGGTGGCGATGTTTGAAGCCGACGATGGCCATGGGTATTCGAAGCCGCGGCGCGAGGCGGCGTACCGCTGGTTTACGCGGTGGCTACAGGGCAAGGAGAACGATTCGCCCGAGGCTCCCCTCACCTTGGCTTCGGAAGAAGAACTGCAATGCACGCGCACGGGACAGGTGAAGACGTCGATTCCTGATGCGGCGGATGTGTTCACACTCAATCTGGAGACAGCGCGGAGACTTCGGGCCGGGCGGACGCTCTCCGCGGAGGCGATCCGCGCGCGGGCCCGTGAGGTGACCGCGTATGAGACCCATGCGGGCCCGCTGCAAATCACTTCGTACGGCCACCTCACGCGTCCCGCCTGCCGCGTGGAAAAACTCACGCTGCAAAGCGAGCCGGGCATCCTTCTGCCGGCGCTTCTGTTCCTGCCGAAGGATGGCCCCGAGCGAAGGCCCGCCATTCTGCTGGCGAATGGCAAGGGAAAGGCAGCAGCCGCGCCAGACGCCGAGGCCCTGGCCGCTAAAGGCTACGTGGTACTCGCCGCCGACCTGCGCGGCTTCGGTGAAACGGAACCGGCGCTCGACCGGGGCGACTATTTCGTGCGCAACTTCGGAGATTACGAAAGCACATGGAATGCGCTGCTCATTGGTAAGACGATGCCTGGAATGCGCGCCGGGGATGTGACGCGCGGCATCGATCTGCTCGCGGCGCGCAAAGATGTGGATTCCGCCCGGATTTTCGTGATCGGCCGCGGGTCTGCCGCCACGGCCGCTCTGTTGGCCGCGCTCTTCGATGGGCGCATCCGCAGCCTGCTGGTGGAAGGGATGCTCTCCTCATACGATTCCGTGGTCACGGAACGGATTCTACAGCGCAATGTGGATCAGATGGCTCCTTCGGCGCTGCGCTACTTCGATCTCCCCGCGGTTGCCGCCGCGCTTGCGCCGCGGCGCGTGGGTGTCTTTAATGGAGTCAATCCGCTCGGCCAGGAGTTGACGCTGAGCCGGCTGAAGAAGGAGTACGCCGGTCTTCCCGCTACGGTGGAGATCGGAGTGCGGCCTCATGAGCAGCCGTTCGCTGCGTATGCCGAGCGGTTCCTGCGCCGCTGAGGGGGTATTTCCTCCTGCTGTCCGCAAATGGGCCACAGTGTCCGCTTTTGAGACGGGGCAGGGGCCTGGATGAAGGAACTGTTGACTCGCTTTTGGCTCTACACTTGCTCACACTAATGGCATGCGGACACTCCTTCAGGATCTGAGGTTCGGGTTGCGGCTGCTGAAAGCCAGTCCGGGCTTTACGTTCGTCGCGGTGGTCACGCTGGCGTTGGGCATTGCCGCGAGCGCCACCGTATTCGGTTGGGTGGACGGCTTGCTCCTGCGTCCATTTCCTGGCGCGCAAAATGGAGAGCAACTGGCGGTGCTCGAGGCAGCCATGCCCGTTGCGCCGAATGGGGGCAACCAGATCTCCCACGTGGAATATCTGGACTACCGGCGGAACCTGAGATCGCTCTCCGGTCTGGCCGTTCACCACGAGGATGTGTTCAGTCTCGGCGACGGGGCCGCGTCCCAGCCGGTATGGGGCGAACTGGTTTCCGGCAACTATTTCGATGTTCTCGATGTGAAGCCCGCTCTCGGCCGGTTCTTTACGCGCGCAGAAGATGCGGACGTGCCGGGCGCGTTTCCCGTTGTTGTCATCAGCGACCATCTGTGGCGTTCGCGTTTTCATGCTGACGCCGAAGTGATTGGAAAGATGCTGCGGGTGAACCGGCGGGAGTTGACGATCGCCGGAGTGGCTCCACGGGAGTTTCGCGGCACGATGCCGGGATTGTCCTTCGATGTCTGGATTCCGGTGACCATGGGGAAGGAACTGGGCGCGCTCAGTGAAGCGGCGTTGCGGAATCGAGGAAACCGGAGCATGTATGCATTGGCGCGGCTGAAGCCGGGCGTTACCAGAGGGCAGGCCAGCGCCGAAGCGGCCACGCTCGCCCGCGGCATGGAAGCGGCCTATCCGGCAACCAACCGTGCCGTAAGCGTCGCCGTGCGGCCGGTTTGGGAGTTTCACAGCGCCGCGCCGGATCTTCTGCTTGGCCCGCTGCGCGTGCTGATGGCCGTTTCCCTGGTAGTGCTTCTCATTGTGTGCGCGAATGTGGCGAGTCTGCTACTGGCGCGGTACATTGCGCGGCGCAAGGAACTGAGCATCCGCGCCGCGCTGGGCGCCGGCGGAGTAAGGCTCAGCCTGCAGTTGTTCAGCGAGACTTTATTGCTGGCTGGTCTGGGAGTGCTGGTGGCTCTTCCACTGGCTTCCTGGATGGCGGAAATGCTGCCCGCGCTGGTGCCGAAAATCGGCGTCACGGTTGCCGAGGGGTTCCAGATGAACGGGCGAATGCTGGCGTTCGCGGCGCTTGCCTGCGTCTCAGCGGCCCTGCTTTCGGGTGCTGCGCCGGCGCTGTTCTGGATCCGCCCGGAGGTGCATGAGGGGTTGAAAGAAGGCGGCCGCGGCGGATCGCAAAGCGCCCAGTCCCACCGCTTGCGCAATTTGCTGGTGATCTTCGAAGTGGCGCTCGCCACGGTTTCGCTGATCGCCGCCGGGCTGTTTCTGAAAAGCTATCACAATGCCCGCAACATCTATCCGGGATTCGACAAGAACAAGGTTGCGCTGATCCGCTTCTATCCTTCCGGCACGGGTTTTTCCACCCTCCAGATGCAAAGCTTCTGCCTACGCCTGGCCCAGCGGCTGAAAGGATTTCCCGGCGTGGAGGAGGTAGCGTATTCGGATCAGGCTCCGCTCGGATCTACGGCCGGGCCCTGGACCAACGTTCAACCCGAGGGTTACACGCCAGGTGTGACGGAGTCGATGGGCGTCAACCGGTATCTCATAGCTCCCGGGTTTTTCGGTCTCCTGCGCATCCCTTTGCTCGAGGGCCGTGATTTTCGCGACAGCGATGACCGGGACGCTCCGCCGGTGGTGATCGTCAACGAGACTTTCGCCAAACGGTATTTTCCTGGCGGTACGGCAGTTGGGCGAAAGGTGCGCTGCTACGGCACGTGGGCGACCGTGGTGGGCGTGGCGAAAGATACGAAATACTTCAGTGTGGCGGAAGCGCCGCGGCCGCATTTCTTTGCCCCCTACCGCCAGCATGCAGGTACGGATCAACAGCTTTTTTTTCTGATCCGCACGACGGGAGACTTTGCCGCACTTCAGACAGCGCTGCACGGCGAGGTGACATCTGTCGATCCCAATGCAGGCGCGTTCGACGCCATGCCGCTCGGGGAGTGGATGGAGGTCACCATGCTTCCGCAGAGAGTGGCGGCCAGCCTGCTGGGGGCACTGGGGGCGATCTCGCTGCTGCTGGCGGGGGTCGGGTTGTATAGCGTGATGGCGTATGCGGTTGCCATGCGCACGCATGAAATCGGCATTCGGATGGCGCTGGGGGCGGAGGCGGGCCGCGTGCGGATCCAGGTGCTTGGCCGGGGCATGGGATTGACGGTTGCCGGATTGGTGGTGGGCATCGCCGCGGCCATCCCCGTGACTCGCCTCATTTCGAGCATGCTGGTCAACGTGGGCACGGCCGATCCAATGACCTTCGCCGGGGTCGCGCTGTTCCTTGCGGTGCTTTCGCTGCTGGCCTGCTATCTGCCGGCGCGGCGGGCCACGCGGGTGGATCCCATCATCGCGCTGCGCTGCGAGTAGGGCTGTCAGCGGCGCGGAGGACGGAGCAGAGCGGCCATAACGGCTCCGGCCAGCGCCAGTCCGGCCAGTGTCAGGTACACCTCTTGATAGCCGACTGCCACCTGCCCCGCTGCTTTCGCCCGGTCCACGATCCCTGCGAAGTATCCCGGCACGACAAAGCCGCAAACGCCCCATGCGGAAAAGATGAGGCCGTAGTTCGCGCCTACGTTTTTCGGGCCGAAGTAATCGGCGGTGAAGGAAGGCATCAGCGCGAGGTAGCCTCCGTAGCTGAATGCGGCGAGGCACAAGCCGATGAGCACTGTGGTGAATCCGTCGGGGGTTCGCAAGAAACCGACACAGGCGGCGATGGAGACGGCGCACATCCCCATGACTGCTGTCTTGCGGCCCACGCGGTCCGAGATGCTGCCCCAGCCGAGGCGGCCCAGTCCGTTGAAGACGCTCATGATGCCCAGGGCAGTTCCGGCGGTGATGGCGGAGTTTGCCGCCATCTGTTTGAGCAGCGGGCTCGCTTCGCCAATGGCCGTCAACCCCACGGAGGTTCCGAGGAAATAGACCACCCAAAGGGCGTAGAACTGCCAGGTCCTGATGACCACGCGCGGCATGAGGTCCACTCCGGCCGACAGGCGAGCGGATGCGGTCCATCCCGGAGGCTGCCACCCGGCCGGGGGGACGCGGTAGAGTTGCGCTGATCCGATGACACCGATATAGAAGATGGCCGCGAGGATGTAGAACGTGCGCGGAATGGTGACGGCCAGCGCCGCGGGATCGCTTCCGATCAGCGCCTCGATCAAGGGTCCGAACACCAGCGGCCCCACACCGAAGCCCATGACGGCAAGCCCGACGATCATCCCGCGTTTATCCGGGAACCATTTGATGCAGGTGGCAATGGGCGTGACGTACGCAAACCCGACGCCTACTCCCGCCACGATCCCGTAGGCAACGACCAAACCGGTGAGCGAATCGCCGAACATGCCTGCCAGCAGACAGCCGGTGCCGAGCAGCAATCCCCCCACGCTGGCAACCAGACGCGGACCCTTGCGGTCCTGCCAGAATCCGGCCACAATCATGCCCGCGGCGAAGGCGAGCAGGGAGTAGCGGTAGGGGGCGATGGTTTCGGCATTGGACCAACCGTGCAACTGAGCGAGCGGCGGGCGAAAGATGGACCAGGAGTAGATCACCCCGAGCAGCACTTGCATGAACACCGCGCTGGCCGCATACCGCACGCGGTTGAGGGAGACAGTCGACGTGGACGTCATGTAATCAGTTCTTCTTTCGTGGAGGTTTGGGATCGAGATTCTGCCGCAGATCCTCTGTTGTCAGGTCCGCTTCGGCGCCGCCTTTGGGGATATCCACTTTCGCTGTCCAGAGCACGGCATTCACCACCATGCGGCGGAATTCCGGGATGCCCCAGTTGGTGTGGTAGTGGCCGCCGGTGAAGCCGAAACTGCGCCCACCATTGGCCCGCGCCGTCACCCAGGCGACGGTTTCGGTGTTCGGATTTTCTTTCGGCAGACGGGTGGTCAGGATTGGCGTGACGCGCTTGTCGTGTTCGCGGAAGCGGATGCGGTAGTACCATTCATCCTTGCCGGAGAAACTCTGCCAGCCTCGCGACACCGGATGATTGGGCGATGCCCGGGTGACGTCCACGTCGTTAATGGGGTTTGAGGAATAGGGCCGTTCGTAGTAGCCGCCCAACCAATCGAGGAACTCCGCGCCCCCGTGGTCCTTGGGAATCTCGACGCAGTAGTGCATGCAGCCGAAGCCGACGCCGGCGTCCATGAGCTTTTGCATCTTCGCCAGCCGGTTGTCCGTGAGGAAAGGATGCCGTTCGCCGCCGTCCATGTAGAAGAAAACCGCGCGCGCGCCATCGAAGACCTTTTCATCCTCGGGCCAGCCGCCTTTCACCACCACGGGCTCGATGTCTTTGTTCTGCTTGAGCATCTGTTCGAGCAGCAGAATTCCGGCGTTGAATTCGTGGTCTCCCGGGCCGTGGCTCGGCTTTCCGGCTACGAGAACAATCTTGACGGGGCCGGCGGCGGCTGCACAGACGGCGCCCAGGCAAAGCAGGGTTGCGATGCGAAACATGAGTAGCCATTGTATACGGCGCGGCCCGGCGCCGTCCCTTGGGGTTCGTATGGGTTTGCCGGAAATGCGGTGTTGCGCTTAAGCGAGCGCCTTCTGGATGAGCCGTCCGCGGACATCGGTCAACCGGAAATCGCGGCCCTGGAACCTGTAGGTCAGCTTGAGGTGGTTGATCCCGAGCAGGTGCAGAATGGTGGCGTGGACATCGTGCACCTCGATTTTGTCTTCGGCGGGTGAGAATCCAAGGTCGTCGCTTGCGCCGACCGTGATGCCGTGCTTCAGTCCGCCGCCGGCCATCAGCAAGGTGTAGGAATCGATGTGATGGTTGCGCCCGATCTTGCCCTTCTCGCGTACCTCGCCCATCGGGGTACGGCCGAACTCGCCGCCCCACAGCACGAGAGTCTTTTCGAGCAGGCCGCGCTGTTTCAGGTCCTGAATGAGGGCGGCGGTCGGCTGGTCCACTTCGCGGCATACCTTGTCGAGGGGGCCGACGATGTCGTCGTGATGGTCCCAATCGGTGTGGTAAAGCTGCACGAAACGAACGCCGCGCTCCACCAGGCGGCGGGCCAGCAGACAGTTGTTGGCGAACGTTCCTTTACCGGGCTCGGCGCCGTACATCTCCATGGTCTGCTTCGATTCCTGGCCGAAGTCGATCAGGTCAGGGCCGCTCGTTTGCATCCGGTAAGCCATTTCGTAGGCGCTGATGCGGGTCTTGATCTCCTCGTCGCTCGTGTCTTCGAGGCGGAGGCGGTTCAAATCCTGGATGGCGTCGAGCGTGCGCCGCTGGTCTTCTCCCGTGATGCCCTTCGGGTTCGAGAGATCGAGGATAGGATCACCGACGTTGCGGAAGGGAATTCCCTGGTAAGCCGTGGGCAGGAAGCCGCTCGACCACAGCAGCGCGCCGCCGCGCGGTCCGCGCGGTCCGGATTGCAGAACGACGAATCCGGGGAGGTCCTTCGATTCACTTCCAATGCCGTAAGTGACCCAGGCTCCGATGCTCGGGCGGCCCGGGCGGATGGACCCGGTGTTGGCGAACAACTTCGCCGGACCGTGGTTGAAGTTCTCCGTGGCGACGCCGTTGAGCATGGTAAGGTCGCCGGCGACGGCAGCCATGTGGGGCAGCAAATCGGATATCCACATCCCGTGTTCGCCGCATTGCCTGAAGTGACGCCGCGTCCCCAGCAGCTTCGGCGTCTCCTTGGAGAAGCTGTCCATGAAGGCGAAGCGCTTGCCCTTGAGGTAGCTTTCGGGGGTCGGCTTGGCGTCCCATTTCACCAGTTCCGGCTTGTAGTCAAACATTTCCAGATGGCTCGGCCCGCCGGCCATATGGCAGTAGATGACATGCTCGACTTTAGCGGGGTGGTCCTTGCCGATGGCGAATGCCTTCTCGCCGATGAGGTTGAGCAGCGCAATCTTTCCGACGCCGGCTCCGCAATCGCGGAAAAACTGCCGTCGGGTCGCATGCAATACAGCCTTCTCTTCGTTCGTCATCGCTTCTACTCCCGGGTCATGAATTCGTCCAGGTTGAGCAGCACGCGGGAGACGGCGGTCCAGGCCGCTTTTTCCTCGTGCTTGGAGTCGCGTTGCGCGGCCAGCAATTGGAGCAGCCGCTTTTGTTCCCCGGCCCGCGGCGCCCGGTCGAGCGCCAGAAGAAACCCCTCTTTGAGCTTCTGTGTATCGTCAGTAGTCTTGTCTTTCAACAGGCGGTCCGCCAGCGCACCGGCAAACTCGAAGTACGCCTCATCGTTCAGCAGCGTCAGCGCCTGAAGGGGCGAATTGGAGCGGATGCGGCGGGTGCAGGTGGTGGTGGCATCCGGCGCGTCGAACAGCACCAGCGAAGGATGCGGCGCCGAGCGCTGGAAGAATGTGTACACGCCGCGGCGGTACCGGTCCGCACCTTCGCTCGTCTTCCACTCGCGCTTCACCTGGGTGACGGAGTTCGCGCCGGGCGGCAGCGGCGGGTAGACAGCCGGTCCACCCAGCTTTTCCGAGAACAGGCCGCAGGTGACGAGCGCTGAATCGCGAACCAGTTCGGCATCGAGCCGCAAACGGTTTTGCCGGGCCAGCAGTCGGTTGTCGGGGTCGACGGCTTTGGCGTCCGCGCGCCCCTTCGAACTCTGGCGGTACGTGGCCGACATGACGATGAGTTTGTGCATCGCCTTGCGGCTCCAGCCGCGGTCCATGAATTCGAGAGCCAGGTAGTCGAGCAGTTCCGGATGAGTCGGGCGTTCGCCCATGACGCCGAAGTCATTCTCCGTATCGACAATGCCCTTGCCGAAATACTTCTGCCACATGCGATTGACGGTTACGCGCGCCGTGAGCGGGTTGCGGCGATCCACCAGCCAGCGCGCCAAATCGAGCCGTGTGGGAGGCCGCCCGTGTACGTCGAGGGGCGGTAAGACGGCGGGCGTGCCGGGTTCCACATTCGCTCCATGGCGCGTGAAATCGCCGCCCAGGTGAATGTAGGCCTGCCGCGGATGGTCGAGTTCCTTCATCACCAGGGCGCGCGTCACCTTCGGCATGTGTTTGCGCAGATTGTTGATGTGACGCTCGCGTTCCACGACTCCCGGATCGAGGATGGAGCCTGTTCCGGGAATGGATTGCTTGTATTGGTTCAGTTCATTCTCGAGCAGTTGAAGTTGCGCTTCCCAGGCGTGGTAGCGTTTCAGATCATCGGGCGAACCGACGGGGAGGAACGGCTTGTTGAAATCCTTGCGGTCCGCTTCCTTGTCCACTTCATCCGCGTTGTTGAGGAACGCGAAGAGCTGATAGAACTCGCGCTGAGAGAAGGGGTCGTACTTGTGGTCGTGGCAGCGCGCGCAGCCTACGGTGAGTCCCATGAAGGCTGCGCCCGTGGTCATCACCCGGTCGGCTACCGCCTCGACGCGGTACTGCTCGAAATCGATGCCTCCTTCATAGTTCGAAGGCGTGTTGCGGTGGAAGCCCGTGGCGATCAACTGCTCCTGGGTCGGGTTGGGAAGCAGGTCTCCAGCCATCTGCTCGATGACGAACTGGTTGAACGGCTCATCCCTGTTGTAGGCGTTGATGACCCAATCGCGGTAGAGCCACATCCCATCGCGAGGAGCGTCGATGGTGTAGCCGTCGGAATCGGCATAACGAGCAATATCGAGCCAGGCGCGGCCCCAGCGTTCGCCAAAATGCGGCGAAGCGAGCAGGCGGTCCACGGCGCGTTCGTAGGCTCCAGGGCGCTGATCGGCGAGGAACTCTTCGAGTTCCCTGGAAGTGGGGGGAAGCCCGATCAGATCGAGGCTCACGCGGCGCAGCAGCGCGGCGGGACCGGCTTCCGGTGAAGGTTCGAGCCCCGCCTTTTCGAGCCGGGCAAGAACGAAATTGTCGATTGGGTTTCTTACCCAAGCCTGATTCTTCACTGCCGGGATTGGCGCACGCCTGGGCGCCTGGAATGCCCAGTGGTTTGCGCCGGGACGCTTCGATTTACGCAACGCCTCGGGCATCGGCAGGCCGTCTTTGATCCACTTTTCGAGGATGGCGATCTGCTCGTCCTTCAACTTGCGTCCGGGAGGCATCTTCAAATCGCCTGTCTGGCGAATGGCATGCATGACGAGGCTCGCTTCCGGATCGCCGGTCTTCACCGCGGGGCCGCGGTTGCCGCCTTTCTGAATGGACTCGAGGGTTTCAAGGGACAGACCACTGGTGAGGTTTTTGTCCGAGTGGCACGGGATGCAATTGGCGCGCAGCACCGGCTGCACCTGCGTCTCGAAAAAGCCTGTCGAGGACGGCTGCTGCGCAGCCAGAAGCAGAGGGAACACCAGCCCGATGCATCGCCACATGTTGAAAGGATTATATCGCGAAATGCGTTACACTCTTCTGTGCGCCGGCCGCGCGGCACGGCGTCTGAGCGCAGTGGCGGGACGTTGCTGCGTCCGGGCAACATGGAATGTTGTCTGGGGGGCGCAGACGGAGATTGCACAGGACGGAGAACGAATGAAGACAACCCTGGCCGGCGAAGTGATCGCGGAATTTCTGGGCACGATGGTGCTGATTTTGTTTGGCGCGGGCGTTTGCGCGATGACAACTTTGTTTGGCAAGGGAGTCCCGGGCGAGATCATCAACGGCGGGTACACCAATATCAATATCGGATGGGGGCTGGGTGTGATGCTCGGCATCTTCATCGCAGGTAGAATTACAGGAGCCCATCTCAACCCCGCGGTGACCGTAGCGCTGGCGGCCTTCCGCGGATTTCCGTGGGCCAAAGTCATTCCTTACTCTCTCGCGCAGACCGCAGGCGCTTTTCTCGCGGCCGCGCTGGTGTTCTGGAATTACCATCCGGCGTTTCTCAAGGTTGACCCGATGCTTGAAAAAACCGCGGGGGTCTTCGCCACCTTTCCCGCGTTTCCGGCATTTCCATTCGCCGGGTTTCTCGATCAGGTGATCGGCACCGCGTTGTTACTGCTGCTGATCTTTGCCATCACCGATGAGCGCAACCATCCGGCGGTCAACTTCGCGCCGATATTAGTGGGCCTGCTCGTGGTGGCCATCGGGATGAGCTTCGGCGGGATGCACGGCTACCCCATTAACCCGGCGCGTGATTTCGGGCCGCGGGTGTTCACCGTTCTGGCAGGATTCAAGAATAATGGATTAACGGACGGAAGCGGCGTGTTCTGGGTGCCGATCATAGGGCCGCTGGTGGGAGGGTTGCTCGGCGCGGCGCTGTACGACTTCGCCATCCGTCCCAATCTGCCGAAGGAGTAGTTTCGTGTTACTCGCTATTCTGTCACTGGTTGCGATTGCTTCCGCGGCCGATCCGGGGCTGCGCATTGCGGGAATCTCCGTGACGCCGCGGGCGTGGGATAAGAAAGCGAACCTCGCCACGTTCGAGAAGTACGCCCGCCAGGCCGCGGCGCAGGGCGCGCAACTGATCTTATCTCCGGAAGGATTCCTCGAAGGCTATGTCGGCAACGACAAGAAGACTCCGGGCCTCACGCGCGAGCAGTACTTTGCCGTAGGGGAGCCGCTTGATGGTCCGCTGCTGCTGCGAGTGGCCGGACTTGCGCGCGAATTGAAGGTCTACCTCGGACTTGGCTTTGCGGAGCGGCGCGGCGAGCGCATGTACAACTCCTTCGTGGTCTTCTCACCGGAAGGCGCGGTTACGATTCACTACTCGAAGGCCCACACCGCCGATGATGAGCCATTCAACACGACAGGGGTGGAATTCCCCGTGGCTTCGACGCCGTTCGGAAAATGGGGCGCGCTCATCTGTTTCGACCGGCGGTTGCCGGAGACGGCGCGCATCCTGGCGATCAAGGGGGCGCAGCTCATCATGATTCCGTCCTGGGGTACCTACGGCGAGATGAACGATGCGATGATGCGGACCCGCGCGGCGGAGAACGCAGTGTGGGTAGCGTTCGTTCATCCGAAGCGATGCCTCTTCATTGATCCCAAGGGGAAGATTGTGGCGCAGGATAACGGGCAGGGCGATCAACTCGTGTTCGCCACTATTCATGCGTCAACAGCGCCCAACGGGGCCATCCGCAGCCGGAAGCCGGAGTTGTATCGCGATATCCTGCATTGATGGAATACCGAACAGGCAATCGCCTGGATCTTGACGAAGTGCTGGACCTCTACCGCGCTTCCACTTTGGGGGAACGGCGTCCGGTGGACGATCGCAACCGCATGGCGGACATGCTGCACAACGCCAACCTGGTGGTGACGGCATGGGACGGAGCGCTGCTGGTGGGAATCGCGCGCTCGATGACGGACTTTGCCTATGCCACGTACCTTTCCGACCTGGCGGTGCGGTTGAGTCATCAGCGGCAAGGCATCGGCAAGGAGCTCATCCGCCGCACGCAACGCGAGGCGCCGCGGGCATCCGTGATTCTTCTGGCGGCGCCGAAGGCAGTGGAGTATTACCCGCATATCGGCTTTCAGGCGCATCCATCCGCGTGGGTGCTTCCCGCCGGAGCCCAGATTTTGTAGCGCCGGGAAGGGAAATGCTAGTCTGGAATTAGTAGTTCCTCATGCAACAAGTGAAAGATCCGGGTGAGATTCAGGACTTCTGCAAAAAGATCCGCCGCCACATCGTGGAGATGATCACGGAGGCCAAATCCGGCCATCCCGGCGGATCGCTTTCGGCGGTGGAGACGCTGGCGGTGCTTTACCTCGAGGTGATGCGCCATGATCCAAAGAATCCCCATTGGCCGGATCGGGACCGGTTTGTTCTTGGAAAAGGACATGCTTGTCCGGTTTTGTATTCGGTAATGGCGGAATGTGGATATACGCCGGTGGATCAGTTGAAGACCTTGCGCAAATTGGGCTCCATTTATCAGGGGCATCCGGACCGGCGTTTCCTCCCGTCGCTCGAGGCCTCGACGGGATCCCTGGGGCAAGGGCTTTCCATCGGACTGGGTATGGCGCTGGCGGCGCGGCTGAACGAAAGCCCGTCCCGAACCTACGTGATGCTTGGCGACGGCGAGATTCAGGAAGGCCAGGTTTGGGAGTCGGCGATGTTCGCCGCGTTCCACAAAGTGGACAACCTGGCGGCCATTGTCGATTACAACAGAATTCAATTGGACGGATTTGTGAAGGACATCATGGACCTGGAGCCGCTGCCGGCGAAGTGGAAGTCCTTCGGCTGGCACGTGATCACGCTCGATGGCCACAATATTCCCGCGCTCCGCGCGGCTTTTGCCGAAGCGGAGGCGACCAAGGGCAAGCCCACCGTGCTGATCGCGAACACCATCAAGGGCAAGGGCGTCTCCTTCATGGAGAACAATCCGAAATTCCACGGTACGGCGCCGTCGCGGGAAGAAATGGCGCTGGCCCTGAAGGAGCTTGCATAATGGCGGTTAACACGAAGTTCGAACTGAAGATGGGCGCGGCGACGCGCGAAGCGTTCGGCAAGGCGCTGGTGGAGTTGGGGCGCGGGAACAAGGATGTGGTGGTTTGTGACGCCGACCTTGCGAAGTCGACGATGGTGCACTGGTTCGCCAAGGAGTTTCCGGAACGGTTTTTTTCCTGTGGCATTGCGGAAGCGAACATGGTGGCCATCGGAGCGGGGTTGGCTTCGGGCGGGAAGATTCCGTTCGTGGCGAGTTTTTCGGTGTTCGTGATGAACAAGGGCTTCGAGCAACTGCGAGTGACCGCGGCGTATCCGCCGGACGTGAATCTGAAGGTGGTGGGCACGCATAGCGGCATCTCGATTGGCGAGGACGGTCCTTCGCAGATGAGCATCGAGGACTTGGCGCTGGCGACGGCACTGCCGGGATTCACCGTAATCAGCCCGTGCGACGAGGTATCCATGACAGCCTTCGTACATTTGGCCGCGGAGCATTACGGGCCCGTATTCCTGCGCGCCGGACGTCCGAAAGTGCCCGTGGTGTACAACGCCGGTCAGAAGTTCGAAATCGGGAAAGCCATCGAGTTGGTGGAAGGCAGGGACGTCACGCTGCTCGCGCATGGGTTGATGGTGGCGGAATCCATCCGCGCGGCGGAGATTCTGGAGGCGGAGGGCGTTTCCGCGCGCGTCATCGACATGCCGACTATCAAGCCTCTCGATACAGAGGCAATTCGCAAGGCAGCGACGGAAACCGGAGCCATCGTGGTGAGCGAAGAGCACCTGGTGGACGGCGGTCTCGGCGTGAAGGCGGCGCAGGCCGTGGGGCAGATGCATCCCTGCGTGATGGAGTTCGTGGGGATTGAGAACACCTACGCGGAGTCCGGCACGCCGGCGGAATTGCTGGAGAAGTACGGGTTGACGGCTGCAAACATCGTAGCGGCAGCGCGGCGCGCTGTGAAGCGGAAGGGCTGAGGGATGACGATTTCAGGGCGTGCCGCTCGCGGCGACCGGTAAGCCCGCGGCCGCCATCACGCGGTGAAAGGCTTCCACGGTGACGAGCGAAGGCTTGAAGTTGCCGAAGCGGTAGCCTTCCGCAATCAGCAGGGGCGTCCAGCCGAAACGGTTTTTCCGGTTCCAGATTTCGATCTTTGCTCCCTTGGCGGCGAGGAACTCCACTGCCTTGGGCAGGTTCTTATAAGCCGCTCCATGCATCGCTGTTTCGCCGTTATTGTCGACGGCGTTGATGTCGTTGCCGAGATCGAGAGCCACCTGCATGGCTTCCACGACTTCGCTTTCGGCGCCGGCATCTTCGCCCGGGGAACGTGTGCCGAGCCCGGCGGCGGCCATGAGCGGAGTGCTGTTGTCCGTATTCGGCAGGAGGGGATCCGCGCCAAGTTTGGCGAGGAAGCGCATCAGTTCGGCGTCAGCGGTACGAGCGGCGAGGAAGAACGGAGTCGCGCCCATGGTGTTGAGGCTGGTGAGGCCGACGTTCACTTTCTTCGTCATGCGGGCATTGATGTTTGCGCCGTGGGCGACGAGGCGTTTCACCAGTTCGAGGCTATCCATGGTTCCGGAGCCGATGGGCGCCGGGTTGTTGTCGCCGAGTCCGGGCTTGCGCACCCATGTGATGGCGTGCAGGGCGGTCCAGCCAGGGATGGCGGCATTGGGGTTGGCTCCCGCGTCGAGCAATTGAGACGCGAGTTCGAAGTGGCCGTTGACCACAGCGAGGGCGAGAGCGCTGGCGCCTTTGGCGGGCGGGCCGGTGACTCCTCCCGGGCGGGCATTGGAGGAAGTGACCACCTCATTCACATCGGCTCCCGCATCGAGCAGAGCCTTCACCGCGCCGGGTTGTCCTTCGCGCACGGCAAAGAGGAAGGCGGTGAACCCGGAGGAGGTGCGCGCATGGAGATCGGCGCCGGCCTTGATGAGAGCTTTGATGACCGCGACGTTGCCCTCGGCGGCGGCCCACATGAGGGCGTTCTGGCCGTAGTACTCCTCCCTGGCATGGACATTTGCTCCATGGGAGAGGAGCGCCTGGACGGCTTCCACCTTGCCTGTGCGCGCAGCCGTCATAAGCGGTGTTTCCCCGCCAGCCAAGGCAGTGTTCGGATTCGCGCCCGCCTCGAGCAGCAGTTCCACGATTGCGCCGTTGCCGTTCGTGCAGGCGAGGGAGAGCGGCGTCACGCCGTAGCGGTTCGAGGCCTTCGCGCCGGCTCCAGCTTTGAGGAGGAGTCGCGTCATGGCAAGGTCGTCGCGATAGGCGGCCCAGTGGAGCGCAGTGCCGCCGTCCACCTGGGGCGCGTTGACGTCTGCATGTTGCGCGAGGAGGGCTTGGAGAGCTGCGATGTCACCATCTTTCGCGGCATCCGCCACCGCGGATCCCGTTACGGCCGCCGCCAGAGAAGAGGCTGCAACCACGACAGCCAGAATCCACTTGCTCATCACGAATGACTGCCTCATCAGACGGAGAGAGGATCGAGGAGTTGCTTCACCTTGCCGGTGCTGTCGGCGAAGTGGTCGAGGTGCACTCCGGCCTTCTCGAGCAGAGTCAGATGAAGATTGGCGAGCGGAGCGGGGTGCGCGTAGCGGAGATGGCGTCCGCCCTTCATGCGGCCCGCTGCCCCGCCGGCGACGAGGATGGGCAGGTTCACGTGATCGTGCACGTTGGGGTTGCCCATGCCGCTGCCGTAGAGGTAGAGGGAGTGATCCAGAAGAGTGCCATCTCCTTCTTTCGTCGCCTTCAGCTTTTGGAGGAAACAGGAGAACAGGGAAACGTGGAATGCATTGATCTGAGCGACCTTGGCCATCTTTTCCGGATCGTTGTTGTGATGCGTCAGCGGGTGATGGGGATCGGGAACACCGATTTCGGGGTAAGTGCGCGTGCTGGTTTCGCGCGCCAATTGGAAGGTGATGACGCGCGTCACATCGCCCTGGAAGGCGAGCACCTGGAGATCGAACATCAGCTTGGCGTGATCGGCGTAGGCGGCGGGAACGCCGACGGGGCGGTCGAGGTCAGGCATCTGCGAATTCGCGGTGGTGGCCTCGGCTTTTTGAATTCTGCGCTCGACCTCGCGGACCGTGTCGAGGTACTCGGAGACCCGGTTGCGATCAGCGGGACCCAGCTTTCGTTGCAGGCGGGAGATATCGGCGCTGACAAAGTCGAGCAGGCTGGCTTTCGCTTTGAGGTCCGCAAGGCGGTCCGCGGCGCTGCCGCCATCACCGAACAGTCGTTCGAAGGCGATGCGCGGGTGCGCTTCCGCCGGCAGCGGCGTGGTGGGCGACGGCCAGGAAAGATTGTTCTGGTAGACGCAGGCGTAGCCGTTGTCGCACTGTCCGACGGTGGTGAGCAGATCCATGGCGAGTTCGAGTGAAGGAAGCCTCGTCTCCTGCCCGAGTTGTTTAGCGGCGATCTGATCGACGGTGGTTCCCAGGTAGTAGTCCGTGCTCTCTGTCCACTTGGCGGTAGCGGCGCTGAGGAAGGCGGCGTTCGAAGTGGCGTGCGTGCCCGGATAGGCGTTGCGCAGTTCCATGTTGGTGAGGACGGTGAGTTGATCCTTCACGGGTTCGAGAGAGCGCAGCGTGGGCGAAAGCTCCGCCAGCGTTCCTTCCCCGGGAGGAGTCCACTGGGCAATGGTGGAGCCCATGGGAACGTAGACGAATCCCAGGCGGCGCACCGGATTGGCTGGAGAGGCGGCCATGGCCGTGAGCGAGGGGACCATGGCATCGAGCAACGGCAAGGCAAGGCTGGCTCCCATGCCACGCAGAAGCGTACGGCGCGGCAGAGCTTTCCTGGTGATGATCATTGGGATCTCCTCATCTGAAACGGTGTGCTGCCTACAACTCCAATTATGAATGCGGAAAACCTGTAGTCCCTGGATGCGGCCTGCGCGATGATCTTTCGAATGGCCGGGGCATCGTAATATTCGGTTCCGCGTCCTAATGCGTACGTGAGAAGCTTTTCGGTAAACGTGGTGAAGAACGGCTGCGGATGGCTCAGCAATGCCTGTTCGAGGCCGGCTACCCCGGTGAAGGCATGGCCGTCGGGAAGATTGCCGGCGGCGTCGATGGGCGAGTTGCCGTCTTTGGCGCGGAACCGTCCCACCGCGTCATAGTTCTCCATTGCGAAACCGATGGGGTCCATGAGTTGGTGGCATGCCGCGCAGACGGGGTTCGCGCGGTGCGCGGCGAGGCGCTGGCGCATGGTCAGCGTGTTGCTGATCCCGTGGTCTTCCTTGAGCGCGGGCACCACGGGCGGCGGCGGGGGCGGAGGAATGCCAAGGAGGTTGGCGAGGACCCATTTCCCTCGAATGACAGGCGAGGTGCGGGTGGCGTAGGAAGTGACGGTCAGCACGCTGCCCTGGCGCAGCAGCCCGCCGCGCACGCTGTCCTTATCGAAGCTAACGCGCCGGAAGCGCGGTCCGTAGATGTTGGGGATGCCGTAGTGTTTGGCGAGGCGGCCGTTCACGAAGGAGTAGTTGGCGCGGAGCAGGTCAAGCACATTGCGATCTTCCCGCATGATGCTTTCAAAGAAAAGCTGCGTTTCGATATGAAAGGCCTGGCGGAGATTGTCATCGAAGTCCGGGAAGAGGCGCATATCCGGAGTCATCGAGTCGAGGTTGCGCAGGTACAGCCATTGATCGGCGAAGTTATCGACCAATGCTTTGGAGCGCGGATCGGCGAGCATGCGGCTCACCTGGCGTTCGAGGATGGCGGGGTCTTTCAACTTCCCTTGAATGGCGGCATCGAGCAGGTCATCGTCAGGGATGCTACTCCACAGGAAGAAGGAGAGGCGCGAGGCGAGTTCGATATCACTGACGCGGTAGGCGGTGTGTGGGGCGACGCCGGACGGGTCCTGTTCGACGCGGAAGAGGAATTCGGGGCTCACCAGGATGGCGCGCAGTCCCATTTCGATGCCGGCCTCGAAACCCCCGCTGCCCGCGGCTTGCTGATAGAACCTGAGGGGGACGTGGAGGTCCGCATCCGTTACCGGGCGGCGGTAGGCGCGGCGCGTCAGAGTGGAGAGGATGCGCTTGGCGCAAGGGGCTTCTTCCGATGGGTTTGCCGGACGGCAGAGGAAGATTCGTTCGCGGCTAGGCGTGTCTCCGGGGCCTGTGGCCTGGTAGGGACCGTTGATAGTGATGGAATAGAGAGCCGGCTGGATTCGTGGATGCCGGTCCATATTAAAGTGCGCCTGGTAGGGCTGGCGCTCAGTTTCGAGCAAAGCGGAACGCTTTTTTGGAAAATCGACGCCAATTCGGTGCGGCCCGGCCTTCACAGGGATGCGCACATGGAGGCCGAGATCGACGGCATGATGATCGGCGCCATGGGGAGGAGGCTGCACCGTGAAGATCTGGGTGCGTGCGCCGTCGAGGGTCAATTCGATCTGATGACTGCCAGTGAGGCCTTCGACGTGTTCGTTGCGGTCACGCTGGAGCCGGAGTTGAAACTCATATTCGGCATCAAGGGGGAACGTGAAATCAACTACAGCGCCGCCGCGTGTGCCGAACGGGAGTTCGTCGAAGCGCTCCTCTTGAGTCAGGTCCGGAGGGTACTGAATGGTGTCTCCACCCGGAGAACGTAACGGCCGGCCGACGGCCTTCCGGCTGATTTTCTGGGCGGCATTGAGGTAGCGCTCGAGCAGCGTGGGGGAGAGGTTTCCGACCGTGACATTGTCGAACCCGTGGCTCGTTTCGTCTCCGGGCAGGAGCGCGCTGACGTCCGTGTCGATGGCGAGCAGGTCGCGAATGGCGTTGTGATATTCGGTGCGGTTGAGGCGGCGGAACGTATCGGTGCGTCCGGGATCAGGCTTTGCCTCCGCGGCGCGATCGAGCGTGGAGGCGATTGCAGAGACAAGCTGGTTGTAGGCGCGTTCATCGGGGCGGGGCGCGGGTGGCGGCGGCATGAAACGCGCATCCAGTTTGCGAACGACTTTCTCCCACTTTTCGGCGTGGTCCGCGGCATTTTCGAGTTGCAGGGTGTCGAGAGCGAGGCCGCCTGTTTTCGATCTGCTGTTGTGGCAGCCCACGCAGTAGCGGTTGATGGCAGCGCGTTCGGGGGAAAATGCGGCGGGTAGAGGGACGGCCAACAGGAGGGGAAGGCAAGCGGAAATACAGTACGCCCAGCGGCTCATGAAGGTTTCATCCTCGGTAACTACGGATACTATATCGTGTTTTTCAGGGAACCTGGCAACCTGGAAGGACCGTGTTGGGATCGTGGGAAGCCAGCGTCTGCTGCTGCGGTTTGGTCCACTCGGGGAACAACCAGGAAAGAACTCAGGCAGGCTAGAGTTGAAGAGTGAACAGGTAGGCAAAAGGTTTGTTCGCTCAATACGGAGCGGCTGTTGCAGGATGTCTTGGGCGATTTCCGGCTGGAGCCGGTGTGGGGGGGAGTGGAAGGGCTGGGGAACTGCCTCACCGGCAAGATTCGCAGAAAGCCGACAGCAAGCATGGAACGAATCCCGCCTTGCTAAACTCGTGTGAGGAGGCGGCCAGGGATGAACATGTTTGACCGGATTACTTTCGCACAAAACATCATGGGCGGACGCGCATGCATCCGCGGAATGCGCATCACCGTGTCGCTTCTGGTTAACCTCGTGGCAAACGGCTTGTCTACTCCGGAGATCCTGAAAGAATACCCCGATCTCGAAGCGGGAGATATCAAACAGGCACTCGCCTACGCGGCCGCTCTCGCAAACGACGAGTTCCATCCATTCGCGCCAACAGCAGCATGAACTTCCTCGCCGATATGGGGGTTTCCATGACAACGCGCTTCATCACGACGTTCGGGGGCATGGCGCAACAAGCGGAGCGCCGGTGATACTTCGCAGCGGCGCTCCACCACGTCACGTTGTCAACACTGATCAACCCAGGAGGGCGATCTTGCAGCGGATCTCGCGGTTAGCGGCCATGATTCCCTCGCCGCGGTCCAGAGTGAAGACCCCGGTCTTCTGGTTGTAGTCGAGGCATTCATACCAGCCTTCCGAAAGGCCTGGTGTTACTGCGCCTCCGGTGGACTCCACCACCCAGAGGCGTGGCGAATAGGTGTCCCAATGGCCGGGGCTCCGGCGTCCCGGTTCAGTGATCATGATGTGGCCGGCATTCTTGACGCCGCCGCCGCCGGGGATGATGTTGTTCGAGGAATTCACCAGGCCGAGGAGGTACGTGTGGGCCGGATTGATGTCCTCCCAGCGGCGCACGAGGGGGAGATCGTTGAAGAAGCGGGTGATCTGCGAGTCCGGGCCCTTCAGATCATTGAATCCGCCATGCGACCAGGTATTGCCCTTCCTGCCGTGCCAGATGTAGTTCCCCACAAACCCGTTGCAATCGAGCCCCAGGGCGCTGTCGGCGTAGGCCTGGAGACCGTTTGTGGCGAGGCCCCAGTGCTCCGCCAGTTGAAGCACCACCTGGCAATGCTCCGGCGCGCCTTTTCCGAGAAAGGAATAGACTGCCAGTCCACCCCAATCCACATCGTTCCGGGTGATGACGGACTTTTGTCCGTCATCCTTTTCGATGCTGATCTTGAGACCGGGAAGACCGGCGTGCCGGAGGCGGTCTTCGCTTCTGGTGAGGCCCGTGGACATCGTCACCTCGCCGCTGTCGGTGAGGATGGTGAGGTCCGTGTCGATGCCCCGGTTAAAGTACTTTGACCGGAAGGCCTCCATGGCGGCGGTGTTTACCGTCGAGTGATTCAGGACATAGCGGCTGACGCGGACGGTCTCGACGGTTCCGTTCTTCTTCTTCACCTTGAGATTGGTGTATTTCGCCTTGTATTGCGCGGGTGTCATGGCAGTGTTCTCCTGTCGTTGATATTCAGCGCAATCCGGCCCAATGGCCGGTCTCGACGATCTCCACCTCGCGGGGAAGGCCGGGGATGAGCATGGGCACCTGGCTGCGGTATGCGCGATACTCGGGATGCTCTTTCATCAGGTCGGCCTCCTCGAAGCGGACAGCGACCAGCATGTAGACGGTTGTGGCCAGGGCGAAGAACAGGTGTGTCGCCGTCATGTCCGGAGTGGACCAGAAGGTGAACAGCCAGCCGACGTATAGAGGATGGCGCACTACGCGGTAGAGCCACGGCACGGCAAAGCGCAACCTGGCTTGCGGCTTACCCTGCAACTCCCTCCACACCTGCCGCAGGCCGAACAGGTCAAAATGGTTGATCACGAAGGTGCTCACCAGGACCAACAGCAACCCGAAGGCGTATCCGGCGTACATAAGGCCGCGGCCGGCGGCGGATTCGATATTCCAAACCACGCCTCCCAGCGGCTGCCATTGCCAGAACAGCAGCATCAGGGCGAGACTGCTGGCCAGAACATAGGTGCTGCGCTCCGCCGAGTGCGGAATGACGCGCGTGAGGAGGCGCTTGAACGCCGGGCGGGCCATGACGCTGTGTTGAACAGCGAATAGAGACAGCAAGGCAAGATCGATGCACAAGGCGGTCTGCCAGGGAATGGCGGCGGGCGAGTCGAGCGACTTGGGCACGGCGAAATTGCCGATGAAACCGACGGCGTAGAGGAATGCCGCCAGAAAGGCGGCATAGGCC
>JADLBD010000163.1 GCA_020847975.1 Bryobacterales bacterium
AATCGGGATGAGTGAAGTTGATGCTGCCCGTGAAGGGAACCGCCGCGCGGGAGCCTTCCACCGAAGGCACGTTCGCTTGTTTGACGCCCGGCGGAACGCGCAGCGTCTCAGGCCGTTCGATCTTCCAGGTCAGGCCGCCATCGAGGCTGCGCGCTAAAACATGTTCGGCGGGTTTTGTATAGTCGATCGCATGTCCTTGATCGTTGCGATGGAAGTATCCCGCCTCGAAGCCCACCAGCAGTTCATCGCCCCAAGCCCATGCTCCGTGATTGGCAGGCCATCCGCCGAAACGCCCTGCTTCCTTGTAGACAATGACGTGCCGCGCGGGCACCGGCTGAGCCTGCAGCGCAATCGATAAGAGACAAACGAAACCCAATGAATACGCGTTCATGAATGCAAGTTTATATGAAAGAAGCTTTACGATATTCTTCGTAACTGCGCTCGTGTCACACCGTCTTTTAGATTGCGAGGGCACGAAGGATGTGAACTGAGATGCCCCCTAGCAAGGAGAACCGAGAATGAAACGCATGTTTGTTGCGGCGGCTTCCGCCGCGCTGCTGCTGGCTGCCGTTGCAGGAGCCCAGACGACCCCATCCACACCGGCGCCGGCGCCCGCGGCCAAGTCGGCCAAGACAACCAAGACCGCAAAGCACGCCAAGACTCACCATCACAAGAACAAGAAAGCTACGCCGGCAAGCGCGACGCCTGCCAAGCAATAGTCTGCTACTGGAACTTGCCAGTCCGCCAGGAGGTTTTGCTCACCTCCTGGCGTTTTTTTTGTTGGGAACGAGCTAGTGCCGGTCCTCGAGGTGGAGCATCGTCATCGGATCCTCCTCCTTGCCGCCCGCGGCGGCGCGGCGGAGGCGGCGCATGAAGAACACCATCACTCCGGCGACGATGGTAATGGAGAGCAGCACGCCGATGAGTTGGAAGATGGCGATGAGCATGCTTCCCGTATCCTGAATGATGGTGGTGGGGCGGGCGCTGGTGGTGACCTGGGCTCTGTAGTTGACGAGGGCCAGGAGGCGCTCGGCGTCGTTGGCGTTCCGCGGAGAACTCACCAGCGCGAGGATGGGGCCGCTGCGCTTGACCAGGGCTCCGGACAGCTTCCGGAATTCCGGCAGCCGGTCGCGCGCCATCTGGTTGGTGGGGTAATAAAAGACCGCCATCTCCGTTTCCGAAGATCCCATCCTGTAGCGGCCGACCACTCCTTCCGCTCCGAAGTGGAAGCCTACCGCGGCCGGGGTCAGCTCGGGGAAGAATTTTTCGAGCGACGCCGGTCCGGCGATGAAACGGTCCGTGCCGGACACGAGACTATTCCCGGGTATGTAATCGATTACCGGGGGCAGGGAAGACTGATCGACTCTCGGAAGCTGGAAGAGAAGGATCTTCAATTCGTCGCGCACGGGCACGCCGCCATCGAAACGCAGGAGATAATTGCCGAACGTCATGAGGGTTGTCGGCCCGGTGGTGACGGCGAAGCGCGGGGAATAGAAGAGGGCATCCTTGTTGCCGGGTTGTGCTCCGGCGGGGCGCAGCCAGCGGAACGCCGCCTGCGATCCCGTGGGGTCTTTCAGCCGCCATGCGGTTGCCGTGAAGGATTTGCCCCCGGCGGATTCGTAACGTCCGGTCTCCACGCCGTCAAGTCCGTATTCGTCCCAGACGGGCTTGTCGGGGACAGCAGGCGTCTCGAGGGTGACGCGTTTGGCCGTGCCGAGATTGTCGGTGAGGATTCCGGCCGGCGCGCTGCTGATACAGAAAACAGTGAGAAAGGCTAAGCGCCGCAGCATTTCTTGTATTTCTTTCCGCTGCCGCAAGGGCAAGGATCGTTGCGCCCGACCTTGTGCGTTCGGGCGGGCGCATGTTGTGTCGTGGAAGCGTCGCCGCCCACGAACTGCAAATCGGCCATCTCGCGCTCCTTCTTGCGGACGATGTTGCGCGTGAAGTCCTGCATCGACTGGGCCGCGGCTTTCTGTGACTGGGCGACGGCTACCGCCTCGCGCTCGGCGTCCTCGTCCTCCTCCTCCTCGTCCTCATCGGGATTGAAGGGAAGGACGGGTCTCTCGGCTTGGGCGTAGCCCTCGTCGGAGCTCGTCTGAAGGAAGAAGAGATAGCGGACAGTTTCATCCTCGATGCGGTCCATGAGGGAGTTGAACATCTCGAAAGACTCTTTCTTGTACTCGATGAGAGGGTCTTTCTGTCCGTATCCGCGCAGGCCGATGCCTTCCTTGAGGTGGTCCATGGACAGCAGGTGGTCTTTCCACTGCGTGTCGATCACATGGAGCATGATGAAACGCTCGGTCTCGCGCATGACCTCGGTTCCCACGAGGCGCTCCTTTTCGGAGTAGCGCGCGCTGAGCTTGTCGAACACGTGGTCTTCCAGTTCCACGCGGCTGAATTGCGACACCTCCTGCGGCGGGACGCGCACGCCGAACTGGGTGAGCACATCCGTCTCGAACCCCTGGAGGTCCCACGTTCCCGGGTGGCCTCCCTCGGGGCATCGCAGGTCGACGGCTCCGGCGAGAATGTTGTGCACAATCTCCAGCACCCGCTCGCGCTGGTCTGCCCCTTCGAGCAGCGAGCGCCGCATCCCGTAGACGGCCTGCCGCTGCTTGTTCATCACGTCGTCGTATTCGAGCAGGTGTTTGCGGGCAGCGAAGTTCTGCGCCTCCACGGCCTTCTGCGCCGCGGCGATACGCTTGGTGATGAGCTTTGACTCGATGGGCACGTCTTCTTCCATGCCCAGACGCAGCATCAGGTTCTGAATGCGCTCGCCGCCGAAGATGCGCAGCAGATCATCCTGCAGGGAAAGGTAGAAGCGCGAGGAGCCGGGGTCGCCCTGGCGTCCGGCGCGTCCGCGAAGCTGATTGTCAATGCGCCGCGATTCGTGGCGTTCGGTACCGATGATATGCAGGCCGCCCGCGGCCACTACATCGTCATGTTCGCGCGCGCACTGCGCTTCGTACTTGACGAAGATCTCTTCCCAGCGCGGGCGCGCCACGCGGTAGAACTGGTCGTGCTGCTGGAAGTAGATCCAGTTCTCGTCGTTGACATACGACGCCGATGTGCTCGGGATGGATTCGGCGAGGTTCTGCTTCATGCAGGCCTCGCGGGTCATGAAATCCGGATTGCCGCCGAGGAGGATATCCGTTCCGCGTCCGGCCATGTTCGTCGAGACGGTCACCACGGCCTTCCGCCCGGCTTGCGCCACGATGAAGGCTTCCCGCTCGTGATTCTTCGCGTTCAGCACTTCATGCTTGACGCCCATCCGTTTCAGAATGGACGACAGGCGCTCGGATTTTTCCACGGAGATGGTTCCGATGAGCGCCGGCTGGCCTTTTTCCTGGCGTTCTTTGATTTCCTTGGCGGCGTTGCGGAATTTCTCCTCTTCCGTGCGGTAGACGATGTCCATGTTGTCGTTGCGGATCATCGGCTTATTCGTGGGCACGCTGATGACGTCCAGAGTGTACGTCTTCGAGAACTCGGCGGCTTCGGTTTCGGCCGTACCGGTCATGCCCGCTAGCTTCTTATACATGCGGAAGTAGTTCTGGAAGGTGATGGTGGCGAGCGTCTGATTTTCGCGTTCGATCTTCACGCCTTCCTTCGCTTCGATGGCCTGATGGAGGCCGTCGGACCAGCGGCGGCCGGGCATAATGCGCCCTGTGAACTCGTCGACGATGACCACCTCGCCGTCCTTCACCAGATAATCCTTGTCGCGGTGAAAGAGGACATGCGCGCGCAGTCCCTGCTGGACATGGTGGTTGAGTTCGATGTTGGCCGCGTCGTACAGGTTGCTGAGCCCGAGCAGGCGTTCCACTTTGAGCACGCCTTCTTCCGTCAGGGCCGCGCTCTTATGCTTTTCATCGACGGTGTAATCGCCCGTGGTGTATTTCTCGCCGGGCTCCTTGCCTTCGATCACTTCCCCGCGGACCAGTTTGGGGATGATGGAATTGATGCGGTAGTACTTGTCGGTGGACTCTTCCGACGGGCCCGAAATGATCAGCGGGGTGCGGGCTTCGTCAATGAGGATGGAGTCGACTTCGTCCACGATGGCGAAATTGTGCGGCCGCTGCACGCAATCGGTGATGCGGAACTTCATGTTGTCGCGCAGGTAGTCGAAGCCGAACTCGTTATTCGTGCCGTAGGTGATATCGCAGTTGTAGGATTGCTGGCGCTCGTCGTCGTCGAGTTCGTGTACGATGATGCCGACCGAAAGACCGAGGAACTTGTAGATCTTCCCCATCCATTCGGCGTCGCGGCGGGCGAGGTAGTCGTTCACCGTGACGACGTGCACGCCTTTGCCCTCGAGGGCGTTGAGGTACACGGGGAGGGTCGCTACCAGCGTCTTGCCTTCACCGGTGCGCATTTCGGCGATTTTGCCGCGGTGGAGCACGATGCCGCCGATCAGCTGCACGTCGAAATGGCGCATGTGGACAGCGCGCCAGCCGGCTTCGCGAACCACGGCGAACGCTTCGATGAGCAGATCGTCGAGCGTTGCTCCCTGCGCCAGCCGCTCACGGAACGAGACGGTTTTGGCGGCGAGGGCGGCGTCGGAGAGGGCCTTGATTTCAGGCTCGAGCGCGTTGATGTCCGCAATCATCGGCTGAATGCGTTTGATCTGGCGATCATTGTTGGTGCCAAAAACTTTGGCCAGAAGGGTGTCTATCATACCCAGGGGTTTCCTTCTTATTCTATCGCAGGGGGCGAATGGAGCTTGGTTTGCGTGGAACGAAACGCACTTCCAGGCGTTGATTGAGGGCGTCGGCGATGCGCCGCAGCATGGTGAGCGAGTGGCCTTCGTAATCGGCGGCTTCGAGGCGGGCGATCACCGGCTGCCGGGTGCCGATCATCTCGGCGAGTTCGCGCTGCGACAATCCGGCGTCAGTACGCGCCGCGCAGATCATTTGAGCGACCTCGATATTGACCTTTGCGGCGGCGATGCCGGATTTCAGGGCGTCGTCATCGCCGGTGAGCCGGTCGAGGAGTTTTACGGCATTCTTCGTTCTGGGCATGAGTTCAAGTCTCCAGCTCGAAGTAGGTGTGAGCTTCCGGATCGGCTTCGAAGGCTTGTTTGCGGCGCAGGGCACGTTCGAGGCCGGATTCCGGCGGAGGTCCCTTCTCCGTCTGGACGTGATCGAGCAAGGCAAGGTTTCCTCCGTGGAAGGAGTAGCGGATGCGGTACTGGACCGAGGCGCGCGTGATGCGGAGTTCATAGATGCCGTCCCGTAGCAGATCCGCCGTGGGCCGGCGCAGATTGTGTCCCAAGAGGGCGAGCATGAGGATGGCGGCGGCGCAAGCCGCGTAGGCCGCGCGGTTGGTGTACCGAAGATGCCGCAGCCATTCGAGAACAGGGGCGCGGCCGTGGGGTTCTTTGTAGAAGATGACTTCCGGCGTCATGGCAACGAGACGAGTGTATCACAATTTTGGTATGTAGGCGCGGGTCCAAGTACCGTGAAGTCCGGAAGTGGTCTAAAATCAAAGGAGCCAGAAGATGTCGGGGCGTAGCGCAGCCTGGTAGCGCACCTGCCTTGGGCGCAGGGGGTCGGGCGTTCAAATCGCCCCGCCCCGACCAATGGAATCAAGCAAATACGGTCATTTCCGGCTGCCTCAAAAACCGCGCTGTAGATGATTTGGCGGCTGTGGCGGTCGCTATTCGGTTTTCAGTTGGTTCCCAGGTAGGTCACCTGCGCCAATCGGCGGATCTCCTCCCAACCGCCTCGTCCGTGTACTCCGTCAGTGATTTAAGTTCAAAGCGGCCAATCGGCTCCGATTATTGAACGGCTGGGGCAGAGTGGACAACCTATGTGGCGACGCCGATCTTGACCCTGGAAGTGGACCGCAGCAAGACCCCTGATCTCGAACTGAAGCCCGACGTCTGCGCGCCGTGCGCGGAGCTTGCTGTGTGGCTCCCGACTACTTGATCCAATTCGCCGGGGCTATCCCGCTTCCCTCAATGATTGCTTTCATCGTGCCCAGCGGGATGATTCGCCCCCTTACGCCACTTCTGGTGGCTGCCCGGCGGAGCCGGCCAGAGTGAAACCATTTCGCCGGAGGATCGAGATCACCTGACCGGCGGTTAGCCGCGGTGTCCCGCGATCACCCAGCTGTTACCTCGACCAGTTTCGCTGTTGGCGACACCTCGATGTCGGCGGGCGCGAGGTACAGTCGAATGGCTTCCTCGATTCCTCGTCTCGCCTCATCTTCCGTCTGACCAGCCGAGGTGCACCCCGGCAACTCAGGGCAGACTGCGGAGAAGCTCTCGGCCTCCGGGTCGTACTCCAACACCGCTCGGAACCTCATGCTTGCAGTATACCGCCCACACTCTCCCCGCCGCTCTTGCGGCTTTGACCGACTGTAGATCATTCCGTGGCTGCCCGGCGCCTCCGGGATCACCCGTGCCCGCCTGATACGTAAGGCATTGAAAATGGGGCATCGCCGGCGGACAACGCCATGCGCCTTGGGCGCAGGGGGCGGGCGTTCCAAACGCCCCGCCCCGCCCAATGGATCCCTCCTGATCGCAGCCCTCCTTTTCATGTTCGGCATGTCTATTTTCGCGGCCGCAGCGGCGGCAGGGGTTCCGCCTTTTTGCGCGCCGGGGTGGGGGTGAAGAGGGACAGCCAGAAGAAGAATTCGGGCAGATGGAAGTTGCAGAGGGGAAATTCCGGAAGCGTGCTTGGTTTGGTCTGCAAGGGGGTGGATTTCAAGGCCTGATTTGCCGTTTTTCGGGGTCGTGAGAAGGTGCGGAGGGCGGCGAGCAGGGAGAGAACGAGGGCCAGGAAGCGAGTCAGCCAAGTGGCGGGCGGCTGAGGTTGCGGGTCGAGTGACTGGTCCTGCTGCGGGTCCGGGGCGGGTGGCAGGTCCGGGGAAGGCTCGGGACGGCGGAGTGGGGTGGGAGCAATTTCCGGCGCGTGACGCAAGCGGCGGAGCTTGATGAGGTGGTCCATCGAAGACTTGTAGATGCGGTCATAGCGAACTTCGTAGCGATGGAGGGTTTCGAGGGTTGCGGGGTTGGCGATGTGGACGCCGCAGAGGGCGTCGGTGACACGCATGGCGGAGTGGTAGTTGGACCAGGCGGCCTCGAAGTCCTCTTTCTGGCAGAACATCTCGGTGTCGAAGAGGGCGGTTTCCATGGACCAGATGCGGCGGAGGCGCCAGTAGGAGTTGACCATTTCGGTGAGGAGGGTGGTCTCGGTGACGGAGGCGGGCTGCCATTCGGAGTGGAAGGCGGCGAAGAGTTCGTCGTAGGCTTGTTGAGATTCGTTGGCGAGGACGACGCATTTGGAGGCGAGCCCGTGGGTGATGCCGTTGAGGGAGGAGCGCTGTTTGCCCTCCGGGGTAATGGGGCCATGGGATTTCTTACCGTTCTCGCGAGCGATTTCCCGCTTTTTTTCTAAATCGTCCATAAAGAATTCCTCTTCGGGTCGAAGTCTCGACTCGACTTCACTGTAAAGGACGAGGGTTGGGGTGGCTGTTGTATAGGAGGGGTAGCGGGATGGGGTGCGGGTTGGGATGTGATTGATATGGAGCGGGTTGGGGTGAAGTGTAAATTTTCCTGAATAGGTTGTGACCGTTAACCGGCCAATGCGCAGGCTGGCGGCGCGCGTGGGGACTTGCGAACCGTTGTATTGTCAAAGCAGCCTGACTAAGCCCAGCGGGTCTATTGCACTCGGCTCGGCCGGATTCCCGATGGGTGAGAGCATTCGTAAGGGCTGCGTCACCGGTAGGCCTCGCTCCGGCGCCGGCCGCGACGAACCGCGATGACGTCGTTGGCGGAGATGGAACATCGCCTGAAGCAGGCCTCGCAAGGCGTGTTCATGGCCGGGGCAAGGCGTCCACCAACTCATGGAGTTGCTGCTTCTCGATTGTCGACGGCCTCCCCAGCAGCTTGAAAGGCATTGATCCCCGATAGCGTGTATTCCCTGATCATCGCTTCCTCGAACTCGGCAACGCTGGCGAGAATCTGACTGCTGTGCAGCGTCCGCCATCAGTCGATCATGGGCGGGCGCTTCGATGCTCCGTTGTGGGAGAGGCTGCCAGCGTCGAGCTTTGAAACAGAGGGCTGGACGCTGACTGCCGCTCCCCGGTAAAGCACTTCACCGTGCGATATAGAAGGCACGAGAAAGAAACACGGCAAGTTGAGCTTTCGTCACAGGGTCATCCACGCAGTAGGCAGTCGCCGAGCAACCGCTGGTGATCGACCAGTCACGGATCTTTTGGATATAGCGGTAAAACGGATGAGTAGCCGGCACATCCTGAAAATACGGGCCCGGCGAGGCGTTGAAGCGGTCGCCTAACATGCTTCGGGATAGGAAAACAGCCATCTGCCCGCGTGACACATACGCGTCCGGGCAGAAGCGGTCAAAGGAACAGCCGGCGGTGATTCCCAACTCGCGCAGTTCTTGGATGTAGCGGAAATCTGGATCACTGGCCGCCACATCGGAGAAATAAGGTTGCGCGGGGACCGGAAAGTTGTCAGTGGCGAGGAGGCTGAGAACGACGGCACGAGCCATGAGACGGCGGGTTACGGGTAGATTGGGAGAGAAAGCGCGCGGGCCAGTGCTCAGGTCAACATTGGGAGCCAAGAGCGCGATGTAGCCTTGGAAGGGGTCGGCCAGCGAGACATCATCGTAAGGGCTTGTGGCTTGCGCGGAAGGAGACTGGACTACGGGGACGGAGAGCGGGCCGAAGCTAATGAAGGCAGCGCTCATGCCGGAGCCGGTGACGGGTTTGGGGTCCACGGTAAAGGTAACTTCGCCGTTGCCCATGCCGGTGGCTCCTTTGGTGATCCGCACGAAAGGCATGCTGGAGGTGGCGAACCAAGTACAGGTGGAGGGCGCGGTCACAGTGATGGATCGCGAGCCGCCCGCGCTTGGAAACGGAGTTGTGTCAGTAGTCACCGAGGAGATGCAGTGGCGCGGCAGGTTGAACCCATCGAGCGAAGTGAGGAAGCCCGATGTCGGCTGAAAAGACGGCTGACTGCCAGGGGTAGACTGAAGCGCACCCGCGGTGAGGGGAAAATCCGTTGAATAGGTGTTCCCGGCTACGTGCACTCTGCCGGAGGGACTGATCGCGACACCGATCCCTTGTTCGCCGCCCTGAATCACGCCGCCGCCTCCGAACACGAGATAATCCATCGCGTTGCCGGGAGGATTGAAGGCAGCCGCGTAAGAGCGAACCGCAATGCAGGGCGGTCCCTGGCCTGGAAAGCTGGGATCCGCCCATCCGGTAAACAACAACATTCCGGATGGATCGAGGGCGACACTCCTCACGGTGCTGTCGTTCACGCTGGCATAGGTAGAGTAAATCAACGCGGTCGCGCTACTATTGAATTTCGACACAAAGCCAACTCTGGTCAGCGCGATCGAGCACTGACTATCCAGGGCAGGCGTTGGGATGGCCGTCCTCAGGAAAGCGCCCGGAGTTGTTGGCAAGTCTCGTGACCAGGTTGTCCCGCCGAGATGAACATGACCGGCTTCATCCAAGGCTATTCCCCCTGAAACACCAGGACCGATGTACGTGCAGAACAGCAGCCGCGTGCCGCTGACATTCAGTTTTGCGACGAATGCACGTGCTTGTGAGGACTGGCACGCGTTGCCGGCTGTTACCGTGCACGACGGGTCGTCGAGAGGAGGGCTGAAGGGAAGTGTGGTGACGGGCAAGTCGGCGGACTGCGACTGGCCCGTGAAATAGGCGTTCCCGATGCCGTCCACCGCGATCGATGGGGAACCTTTTGTAGTGTCGTAGTTCGAGCCGCCGAAATACGTGGAGTAAATCAATCTGCCGCCATCGGGACTAATTTTGAGCACCGCGAGGTCTGACAGATAGAGCCAACCGGCCGGAAGGATGGGACTGACAGGCTTGGTCCGGAAGGCTCCGGGAGTGGTCGGGAAGTCAGGGGAGGAGGTGTCGACAATGGCATACACTGAGCCTGCTGAGTCGACAGCGATGCTCGAAACAGTGTCGTCGAACGTTCCACCGAGATAAGTGGAGTAGAGGATCGTCTTCCCATCAGGCGCCACCTTCATAATGAATCCGTCAGGCGAAGGGTAGGTAGAGCCTCCCGTGGGTGGGGAAAGGCGCGCCTGGATCGGATTGACTACGGGAAAATCGGTGGAGACAGTACTACCAGATAGATAGATTCCATCAGGGGCCGACACCAGGCCGCGCGCGACATCAACATTAGACCCTCCAACGGTCGTGGAAAACACCAGCGTGCCCGAGGGGTCCAGCTTGATCAGCCGGATCAACTGCCGGGACGGAGGCATCTGAATGTTTTGCGCCAGAAAGACAGAGCCCGTAGCGCTCACGGCGATGGCTCCCGATGTCAGGTCGTTCACAGAGGAGGGCGTAGATGGCGTGTAGGTCGAGTAGACCACTACTGGATCAATCACTAGCGTTCGGCTAGGATCATGGGGCCCGAGATCGAACCGAATGGCGCCGGCGGCTGTGATCCTGTAGGCGGCTCGAACCGGGGATCTGCGTCCATCATGCTCTTGATAGGCTACGGGCTGCTTCAGGGTAATCGCACCGCCGCCCGTCGAAGCGATGAGGTTGCCGGAACGGTCGATGGCAAGCTTGCCAACGCTGTCCCACCGCATCTCGATATTGCCCGGATGTGCTCCCGGGCGGATGATGAAGTCATATTCCAACCGGCCATTTGCCTCGTGGAACTCCAAATCGATACCGGGATAGACTTCCGTGAAACCCACACGGCCATAGTGCGGAATACCCGTCCGCCAGCGCTGCGGATCGCGCCCCACCAGGTAATTGCTCACTCCCGGTTGCAGCGCAATGCCGGTTATGCTTCGAGCAGCCCGGGTCTTCTGGAATCGAAGTCTTGTCGGCTTCAGCGGTAGACAGAATTCAATGCCTTGATGAGAAACGCCAACCTCAACCCCGTCGCTTTGGAACAGGAAGGGCGAGGCAGCTTGTGCTTGGCCGGCGTTCGGCTCGAAGTATGCCGGAGTCCTGCCATGCCCGCTTCCGCCCAGTAGACTGGTGGTGAAGAAGAAGGATAGACAAGTCAAGGAAACTGCGAAACGACCCACTGTGTCTTACCTCCAACACGATGCACAGAAGCAGTTCCCAGACTGTCCTGAACACTCCAATGATCAGAATAGCTCTTTTCCCGCCGGCAGTCTGTCCACTTTTCTGGTAAGCGGGTCTACAAAAGCGGGTCTACAGATAGTCGCAGCACTCCAGCCCCCCGGGGTGTATTATGCTTAGGATCGGCGCAGAAACAACTTATCAGTTGGGCGTGCCTACTTTGCAACGACGGAGAAGTCGCAGTGAGTCAACGACATAGATGCTCGGCCGGCCTTTCCGGCGGAACCAAAGTGCCGGGATATGATCATATCCCTGTCTTTTGGTTCAGTTGCGGTCCGCCGATTTGAATTCGGCAAGGTGAGCCAAAGCCGAGCGGGAATGCTGTTCCAGGCGGTCCAGGAGTCTCCTCAACCTGTGATATTGCTGAATGGCGTTTCGGTA